>CAVJUW010000004.1:12828-52023 GCA_963652725.1 Bacteroidaceae bacterium
TCAATTGCTTAGAAAGCCTTTGACGACTAAAAAACACCAAATTCATGAAGCTCGGAGTTCTCTGGGCTTTTTTATATCGTTTCCTCCGCTCTTGGACGCATCTCGTATTCAGTCCGCCCATTATGGAGGTGTTTCGAACGTTGTGCACAAATTGAGAAGTTCTCTCGGATATTTCCCGAGTTTTTTATAACCATCCAAAGATTGTTGAGATTGTTTGTTGTCCTTTTTTTCCTTCGGAAAAACTGGTCCTCAAAAAAAGGTGTTTTCTTGACTTTTGCATCATTGTCGGGTTTTATCAGGCAAGTAGGAATGAAAAAGGCAGAACCTCACTCGATTCTGCCTTTTGTAAAAAGCCGTGGAGCCTTTTATTCCACTCGCATACCTTTAACGGCCCACTGACCTGTGCTTTCAAGCACCGTACGCCAGAGTTCACTCTTTGGATCCATCTTGCGACGCCGTGCGGTGACAAGTTCCAAAGGAACAAGGACGAACTCATCCATAATCTTAGAAACAACAACGCCTGTGCGACCGGCCATTGCGGCGTGTACGGCGTGCTGTCCGAGTTGCCCGCAGTAGGCCGAGTCAGACGTATTGGCGTGAACGGAGCGAATGATGTAGCTCGGGTCGATGTACTTAATTGTCAAGTCGACACCTTTTTCTGCAAAGTAGGAAATAAGACGCTCTTTCAGATAGAGGCCAATATCGCTTAAGACGATGTTGCCAGACGGGTCGTATTTACCTGTTCCTTGCAAAAGGTGTTGGCCAGAGCCTTCAGCTGCAACAATCACAGCGTGGCCACGCGCAGAAATTCTGTTAAAGACGGCTTCAAGAAGCCCCTCTTTGCCTTCGAGCTCAAAGGGAAGCTCTGGGACGAGAACGAAGTTCACGTCACTCATCGAAAGAGCAGCTTGTGCAGCAATAAATCCTGACTCGCGGCCCATGAGTTTTACTAGGCCAATGGTGTTATTGCATCCTGTGGCTTCAGCATGAGCGCAATCGATAGCTTCGGTTGCTTTTTCAACAGCGGTATCAAAGCCAAAGGATTTCGGTACATAGTTAATGTCGTTATCAATGGTCTTTGGAATGCCGATTACAGAGATGCGTAATCCACGCTTGGCGATCTCTTTTTTAATGGCAATGGCCGCTTTCATCGAGCCGTCACCACCGATGACATAGAGAATATCAATGTGTTCTTTTTCTAATCGATCGACAACGCGGCCAATGGGCTGTGCGCCGCGCGATGTGCCAAGAATTGTTCCGCCAAAGTGGTGAATGTTTCCAATATCACACGAGCGAAGAACAACAGGTGTAAAGCCTTTTTCTTCAATAAAGCCAGCTAAGCCAAAACGGAAACCAAGGATGTCGTCTGCTCCGTAGGCATAGTGCGACTCATGCACAATCGAACGAATCACGTCGTTGAGTCCTGGGCACAAACCGCCGCAGGTAACAATCGCACTGCGTGTGCGTTTTGGGTCGAAAAAGAGCCGCTCATGCGGACCTGCTGCCTCAAAAAGGCAGTCACTGTGATCTCCTGCGTCGCGAGCAAAGTCCTCGGGCAAATGTAGGAGCACATGGTGCGATCTTGGGAAGACGCCACTTGCGAGGTTCGAATCAAAACGCGCTTGTCCGAGAACCTCAGTATTAATTTTATAAATGCTTTCGTCAGTCATATAAGAACAAAAACTCAAGAAAAACTAAGAGACTTTATCAGACTACGCCTGAGTTGGCGAAACACAGTGCTGAAGTTTTTGTAAAAACATTCTCTCGTATTCTCCAAAAAAAGACCAAGCGCCGATTTTTTATCGATGCTTGGTCAATAAAGGCCGTACAGTCTCTTAGCGTACTGTCAAACCGAATTTCCCAATGTAAAAGGCCACGCCAATCAAAATCCACACAACAAGTAAGCAATAGGATTCATTGCAAAAATGCACGAATTCGAGACCTGGAATCGGGATTAACTGTAAGACTATGAAAAAGAGCGAGAACGCCGCGCCAAGGATTGATGCTGCGGTAAGCCAAGGCGAGTTATCCCCATTTTTACGCATTGTCACGTGCGTAGCTAAGCAGGTAAAGAGAAAGCCAATCGAGGCACCAATGGCGCACATATCGACAAACCAGCCAAGCGCTTCACGACCCAAAATCGGGCCCGAAAGAGAAATCACAATGCAAAAGAGAAGGGCGTTTTTCGGAGTCTTGTGAACGGGGTCGACTTTGGAGAAGGCTTTTGGAAGGTAACCGTCGCGCGCCATCGAGTACATTAAGCGCGAAGCGGCCATGTAAAAGCCCATGATGCCCGTGAGAACGGCGCTAAAGACGGCGATACCCACGATGATTTTTCCGTACACGCCAAGTAGCCTTTCTGCACCAACGAGCAAGAGCCAAGGTGTTTTTTCGCTATAAACAATTCTGTCGCCCCAATCGGTAAGCGCTGCCGCAGTAATCGTATTGTTGGCAATGTAGACAAAGCACCCAAAGGCAATGGCGACAATCATAATAAGGCTTACCTTTGTCGGAGAGAATTTGTATTCTTCGGCTGCCTGTGGAATCGTGTCAAAGCCGACATAGGCCCATGGGGCAATGGCAAGAGTGGCTAGCACGGCACCAAATATTTGCGTGGTTCCGACGTGAGCGAAGGCATCTACCGTTGTGTAGGTTCCAGCTTTTGCTGCAGCGATAGCGGCGGCTTTATCAAAGCCCCAAATAGGAGCGGTGTTTTCGAGAGTGGCAACGTCGCTTACAAGAGCGGCAATTGTCAAAATCAATACGGAACTCCCGAGAGAAAACGCCAAAATCGTTTGGATAACGCCTGCAACGTGCACGCCTTTGATATTGAAGATGCCAAACAAAATCAAAATGGCCATCGCAAAGAGCATTTCTCCCATATAGATTTCAAAACCTGCGATTGTGTAGCTAAAGCCAAACTTAAGAATCGGTCCAAAAAGACCGTCGACAATTAGACCAATCGCAGTCGAATTCATCGGAACATTGGTGAGATACGCTGCCACAAGAAACCAGCCGCAAAAATAGGCTGCAACGCGTCCAAAACAAATCTTGGCAAAGGTAAATTGGCCCCCAGCTTTCGGGTATTTCGGGACCATGTAGGCGTAGTTAAAGGCAATGATGACCATGATGATCGCGCCAATGAGCATGGCAATCGCGGTACCTGCTGCGCCCGAATTAAAGAGGAACTTTTTCCCCGGGTTAATAAACGACCCCCAGCCGATAATGCAGCCAAAGGCTAGAGCCCAAACGTTTAAGGGATTAAGCGCTCGTTTTAAGTGTGGTTCTTGTGTCATCGTGAGTAGGTGTTCTAATTAAATTTCGTAAGAGTGATCGATTTCTTTTAATTCACGGAAGGTATCAATCTCTGTGATGTCGCCCTCGGCGCACTCCAAAATATCAACCTCGTAGTCGTCTTTAAAGTCGCAAAGCGGGACTTGTTCCCAGTAGCGTTCTTTTCCGCCTGGTCTTTCGTAGGCTTCTTTTAAGTGACCAGAGAGTTTGGCTCCGTCTTTGGCATCCCAATAGGAGATTCCAACCATCTGATAGCAATTGAGTCCGCCAAATTTTTCTTCGACAATCGTCCCGTTTTTCACGGTAAAACACCAGTCGTCACTACGCTCTTTGGGGATGCCTAAAAAGTCTGAGTTGTAGTGGTACTTGCGAAGAATGGAAGGATTCTTAATCAGAAGGTCGGACTCAAGCACATAGGTGTTGGCTAAAGAAAACCGAGCAACGAGCGCAGAGGAAATGTTATTTGCCTCGTTATAAAGAGGGTTTTCCAAAAAATGAATCATCGGGTACTTATAAAGCAGTTGATCGAACTGCTCGCCAAGATAGCCTCGTACAACGATGATATCGGTAATGCCGATAGCTAAGACAGCATCAAGCAGTCCATCGATAAGGCGCTTACCGTTAACGCGCACAAGGGGCTTAGGCGTATTTAATGTCACTGGGACCAAGCGACTTCCAAAGCCAGCGGCAAGGAAAACCGCACGCTTTGCGCGGTAGGGCTCGAGCGCTAAAAGGCCAGAGGCACTGATGCGATTGTCGCTCACAAGGCCCGCATCGCTTAATTCTCCAAGAATGCGATTGGCGGTTCCTAAGGAAAACCCAGAGCGTTTGGCAAGCTCACGCTGAGATAATGATTGTTGTGCTTGTGCAAGTGCCACAAGGAGATTGAACTGCTTGCGGGTAAGGTCTATCGCCATGAGAATTGCATCCTCATTTGTAAAATAGATGATTTATCAATAGGAAAACTCGATTGCCGCAGTATATAGGTAAAACAAGACAAGTGTTTAATTTTTGATAAGAAAATATAAGAAATGAACGCTAAGCGTTCAAAAAGGCCCCAAAAAGCCGCGAAATCACCTTCAGACAAAGCGCGGGCAAGATAGCACGAGAATCCTCGCTAGAATGCCGTACGCACCGCACTTTACAGAGGGAACTATGGCTTCATTTCTTGCGATGGATTTTTTACTACCACGTCAAGGGGTTAAACCGACGTGGTCTGTTATTGCCTGCGATCAGTTCACAAGTGAGCCTGAATATTGGAAGAAGGTTAAAGCTATTGTCGGCAATGACCCAAGCACTTTAGAGCTTGTCTACCCCGAGGTTTGGCTTGGCTTAGAGCAAGAGAGCCGCATTGAAAAAATCCACGCTGCGATGGAAAGGTTCCTTTCTAGCGACTTACTGAAAAAGTTTAGCCACAGTTTTGTTTATGTCGAAAGAACCTTGTCAACGGGAAAAGTCCGCCGTGGTGTTGTCGGCGTGATTGATTTGGAACAATATGACTATTGCCCGAAGACAACAAAGCCGATTCGTGCCACAGAAAAGACGGTGACATCGCGAATTCCGCCGCGCGTTGCGATTCGTAGGGGCGCTGCCCTTGAACTTAGTCACGTTCTTCTTTTAGCCGATGACCCCGAGGACGCCCTTTTGGGATTGTTGGAAAAGAAAAAAGAGAGCTTTGAGACGCTCTACGATGTGAATTTGATGCTTGAAGGCGGCCACATAGCAGGGAGGCTTGTCAGCGGGAAAGACGCAGAGGAATTTGAAGCGGCAATTGCCCAATACGAAGGGGCTCGCCAAGCGAAAGAGGCCAACGCACTTTTGTATTGCGTGGGCGATGGGAACCATTCACTTGCAAGTGCCAAAGCGAATTTCGAAGAAATCAAAGCTAAGATTGGTAAAGAGGCAGCCGCAACGCACCCAGCGCGTTTTGCGATGGTTGAATTGGGAAATATTCACGATGTCTCTCTTGAATTTGAACCGATTCATAGGCTTGCTATTGACACCAATCCCGAAGAATTGCTTGAAAGATTAAAGCCCTTTGAAAGTTCTACTGGTCAAGGGCATCGGATTGCTTGGGTATCTCGCGAAAAAACAGGTGAAATTGTCCTAGATCTCCGATTCGGAACACTCGCAGTGGGGGCTTTACAGGGTGCGCTCGATACCGTTTTAGATAGTAGCGAGACGCTCGATTACATTCACGGGGAAGAGTCCTTGCGGCGTTTAGCCTCAAAACAAAAGAGCGTTGGATTTCTTTTACCAAAAATTAAGAAAGCCGATTTCTTTAAGAGCATCGAAATCGATGGTGTACTTGCTCGGAAAACGTTTTCGATGGGACACGCACAAGACAAACGCTATTACACGGAAGCACGCCTGATTCTTGCCAGATAATTCTCAGAAGGTTATGCTACCTCTCACGAACAGAAAGATTAGAAAAGAGCCATGAAACTCATTATCGCAATCATTAAGCCTTTTAAACTCGACGAAGTGCGTGAGGCTTTAGCAGAAATCGGTATCACGGGACTAACGGTGACGGAAGTCAAGGGCTTTGGACGCCAGAAAGGACACACGGAGCTTTATCGAGGAGCTGAGTATGTTGTGGACTTTTTGCCAAAAGTGAAAATTGAGGCTGTCGTCACTGACGATATCTTAGAGCAGGCACTTGAGGCAATCGAAAAGAGTGCTCGCACCGGTAAGATTGGCGACGGGAAGATTTTTGTTGCCTCTCTTGAGCAAGTGGTTCGCATTCGCACTGGCGAGCAGGGCGAGGCGGCCATCTAATCGAAGAATTTCAGGGAAAGAAAAACCGGCCACCCGGCCGGTTTTTTATTCATGTCGAGTAGCTCGCCCGACAGAATTCTTTACTTCGCAGCGCGAGAGCCGAAAACTTCGACTTCTGTGCGGCGGTTCGGGGCCAAGCACTTGACCAAATCCGCACCAGACTGACCCTTGCAGTCAACGACTGGGTTGTCAGTTCCGAGGCCGAGAGGCTGGATGCGATCTTCGGGGATGCCATTGTCAGCCAAATAAGCCTTAACGGCGTCAGCACGCTTCTCAGAGAGCTTCTGGTTGGCGGCGGCAGAACCAATTCGATCGGTGTAGCCAGTGGCGAGGACGACGTCAATGTTGACACCGGCCAAGCGGGCAATCAAACCGTCAAGCATCGCTTGACCTTCAGCAGAAATCTTGGCGCTACCAAACGCAAAGAGGGCGTCGGCAGTCAATGTAACCTTGGCGGGCTTCTTCTTCTTAGCAGGAGCAGCGGCCTTCTTGCAGGCGACGTCTTGATCGCACTTGCAGCCTGTCTTTTCAGCCAAAGCCGGTGTCCAGAAACCTGTGCGAACGCACAGACCAGAACCGCTCATCACGACCTGACCATTGGTATCTAAGACGTAGGGGACGGCATCCGCAGCCATCGTGGAACCAGCGGCGAGTGCCAATGCGGCTGCCGCGAGACTCAGTTTGAGAGACTTCATATTATTTTCCTCTGTTTCTATAGCACCGCTGTCGTGCGTCTTTAAACATGACCGACGTACCGGAGTGCCGATTACAAAAACAACGCTTCAATGCTTGCGGTGCAACGTGACACTGAAGCCAGCCTTGCTTTTCAAAGAGACCACTTCTCACTCTCTCTAAGTGATCCCCTTTCGACTAAGCATCATAAACGATTTTCCTTAATTCTGTTTCAGCGCAAGCTTTGTTTAAAAGGCAAAAGTTTGGCAAATCAACAAATTTGTGCGTTTTCTACGACAAAATACCTATTTCGCTCTCTTCACGCGCGCGTGTACGCACGCGCATACACGCACGCACACGCGTGAAACGCGGTAAAATCTTATCTTTAAAGTTCTTGCGCCGCAGTAAGCGCAAGATGAACCATCTTTATATTGTTAGTAGACGATTTATTTAACGAACGACTTGAGATCTATGAGTACCCAAGACACGACGATTCCAGGCAATGACGGCGAACAAAACGGCATGCCGATTTCCTATTCCTTTGAGACGCTTCCAGTTGCACTCGAAAATGAGATGAAGCAGTGCTATCTCGACTACGCGATGAGTGTCATCGTGGGTCGAGCGCTTCCCGATGTCAGAGATGGTTTCAAGCCCGTGCATCGCCGCGTTTTGTTTTCGATGCATGAGCTCGGTAATGACTTTTCACATCCGACGAAAAAATGCGCTCGTGTCGTAGGAGACGTCATCGGTAAGTATCACCCCCATGGCGATCAGGCAGCCTATCAAACGCTTGTTCGCTTAGCGCAAGACTTCTCGATGCGCTACCCACTTGTTTGGGGTCAGGGCAATTTCGGTTCAATCGATGGCGATGGAGCCGCGGCAATGCGTTACACCGAATGCCGCCTTGCGCAGATTGCCGATGCGATGCTAGATGGTCTAGACGAAGATACAGTCGACTTTATCCCGAATTTTGACAATTCAGAAAAAGAGCCCGTTGTTCTACCTGCAAAATTGCCGAATTTGCTCGTTAACGGTTCGGCTGGTATCGCTGTGGGTATGGCAACGAACATTCCGCCGCACAATTTGGGTGAGGTGGTTGATGCTTGCCGCTTCCTATTAAAGAACCCCGAGGCGAGTATCGATGATTTGATTGCGAGAATTCCCGCTCCTGACTTTCCCACAGGAGCAATCATCTACGGTTTAGGTGGCGTGCATGAAGGGTATCGCACAGGACGTGGTCGCGTCATTATGCGTTCTCATACGCACTTTGAAGAATTAAGAAACGGTCGCCAAGCCCTTGTCGTTGATGATATTCCCTACCAGGTCAACAAGAAGGTTCTCGTTGAATCGATTGCGCGCTTGATGCATGAAAAGAAGATTGAGGGGATTTCCGAACTGCGTGACGAATCGAGTAAGACCGTGCGCATCGTCATGGAGTTAAAGCAGGGCGCCTTCGGAGAAGTGATTCTTAACCAACTCTTTAAGTTAACGGCGCTTCAGTCCTCATTTGGTATCAATATGGTTGCACTTGTCGCAGGGCAACCCAAGCTTTTAAATTTAAGGCAAATTGTTGAGGCCTTCTTGCATCATCGTCGTGAGGTTGTGAATCGCCGCACGATTTTCCGCTTAAATAAAAATCGCACCCGCGGCCACATTTTGGAAGGCCAAGCTGTGGCGCTTTCCAATATCGATGAGTTCCTTGCAATTATTCGTGCGGCTCCAACGCCTCCTGTGGCTAAGGCGCAGATTATGGCCCGTGGTTGGCGCTCTGAACTAGTTCTCGGTCTCTTAAAAGGGGCTGCTTCAGCAGACGACTATCGTCCTCTTGAGGTTGGTAAAGAGTTTGGTCTCGATAAGGATGGGCTTTATCACTTAAGCGCCGTGCAAACGGAAAAAATCTTGCAGATGGCTTTACAAAAGTTAACAGGCCTAGAGCAAGATAAGATCAACGACGAGTATCGCCAAGTGCATGCCACGATTGCTGATTTGCTCGATATTTTGGCCCGACCCGAGCGCGTTGTTGAAATTATGGATAACGAACTGCTTGAACTAAAGACGAAATATGGCGACCCCCGTCGTAGCGAAATCGACTACTCAGGCGACCCAAATTTTGATCCCTTAGATTTTGTTGTTAGTGAATCGGTTGTTGTCACACTGTCTCGCGAAGGCTACATCAAGCGCTTGGGATTAAATCAATATCGTGAGCAAAAGCGCGGAGGCCAAGGAAAGCGGGCTGCACAAACGCGAGAGGGCGATGCGATTGAACGCCTCTTTGTTGCAAACTCTCACGACAAGATGCTTTGCTTTAGCAATAAGGGTCGCGTCTTTGAATTGGCTGTGTATTTGGTTCCTGAAGCGGCTCGCACGAGTAAGGGCAAGGCCATTGTTAATCTTTTGCAGCTACAAGAAGACGAGAAGATTCGTATTGTTCTTCCTGTGAAGAGTTTTGATGAGAATCTCTTTGTCTTTATGGCTACGCGCGATGGCTTCGTGAAGAAGACGGCGCTTTGCGAACTTAAGAATTCGATGCGTAAGGGTAAGAAAGCAATCGAATTGATGCCTGGAGACGAATTAATCGGTGTTGCGATTACCGATGGTAAGCACGATGTGATGCTTTTCTCCGATGTGGGCAAAGCCGTTCGATTCGACGAAGCAAGTGTCCGACCCTTAGGTCGTGCAGCGCGCGGTGTGATCGGAATGAAGTTAGAGAATGGCTCTAAGCTTATTAGTATGCTTGTGGCCGAAGACGAATCGCAATATGTTTTAACCGCCTGCGAAAATGGCTTTGGCAAATGCACACCGATTGCCGAGTACACGCGTCACGGCCGCGCAACGCAAGGCATGATTGCCATCGCAACAAGCGAGCGTAACGGTAAGGTTGTGGCAGCAACCCTTGTGCGTAAAGAAGATAGCGTGATGCTTTTAACAGAAAACGGAAAACTCGTCCGTACGCCTGTTAGCGATATCCGAGTTTGCGGAAGAAGCACCCAAGGCGTCACTCTTATTGACTTAAAGAACGATAGGCTTGTTCGTCTTTCTCGAGTTGCAGAAGACGATGCGGAAAATTCTGAAGAAGTTTCCGAGGTAAGCGAATCGGACGTATCCCCTTCAGAAGAAACCGTAACCGAGACCGATAAGGAGTAAGACATGCATCGCGTATATAACTTTGCCGCAGGCCCTGGTGTTTTACCTTTAAGCGTACTAGAAGAAGTCTCTCGCGAATTGGTCGATTACAAAGGCGAGGGGATGAGTGTGCTCGAGATGAGCCATCGCGGAAAAACGGTACAGGCGATTTTCAGTGAAGCAAAAGCTGGCATCAGAAAGCTACTGCAGGTGCCAGAGGACTTTGAGATTCTTTTTTTGCAGGGTGGAGGCCACACGCAGTTTGCGATGGTGCCGCTTAACTTAATGGGAGAAAAGAAGAAGGCCGCCTATATCGTCGATGGTGTGTGGTCGAAGAAGGCGGCAGCCGAGGGTTCTCGCTACGGTGAGGTTCAAACAATTGGCACTGTTGAAGACGCTTGTGTTCCTGATAAGGATAGTTTAAGAGTGGCTTCTGATGCGTCCTACCTTTATTACTGCCAAAACGAAACCGTGCATGGCTTGGAATTTAACTATGTTCCAGAGGCCCCCGATCGAGTCACTCTCGTTGCTGATATCAGTTCGAACTTTATGACGCGCCCGATTGACTTTACAAAGCACGGATTGGTTTTTGCTGGTGCCCAGAAAAATTTCGGACCCGCAGGATTAACCATCGTCATTGTGCGTAAAGATCTTTTAGGTCAAGCCCAAAGCTTTTGCCCCACAATGCTTAACTATGCTGTGCACGCTAAGGGCGACTCGATGTACAACACGCCCCCTGTGTTTGCGGTCTATGTCGCAAGCCTCGTGTGCCGCTGGATTGATGCCGAAGGCGGAATCCCGGAGATGAATCGCAGAGCGATTGCTCGTAGTAGCCTTTTGTACGATGTGATCGATGAAAGTGCGGGTTTTTACGTGAACCACTATCGCAAAGCCGATCGTAGCCGCATGAATGTGGTCTTTACGCTACGCGACGAGACCCTTACGAGTAGCTTTATCGAGGAAGCGGCAAAACGTGATCTAAAGAATGTGAAGGGTCACAGAATCTTGGGTGGTTTGCGAGTCTCACTTTATAACGCAATGCCACTTGAGGGCGCGAAAGCGATGGCCGAATTCATGGCTGAGTTTGCAAAGAAACACGGATAGAAACGATGGCAGAAAACACAAAAGAAATTGAACGCTTGCGTGGCAAAATCGATGAAGTGGATTCTCAAATTGTCACGCTCTTATCTCAGCGTGCCTCTTTGGCTCGCGATGTGGGCGTTGCAAAAGGGGGGCAAGCGGTTTACCGACCAGAAAGAGAACGCTTGGTCATTGAGAAAGTTCTAACAAAAGCAAAAGAACAAGGGAGCGCCCTTAGCCCAGAGGCACTTTCGCAAATCTATCGCGACATTATGGGGGCGTGCCGCGCGCTCGAAAAACCGCTTCGCGTGGGTTATCTCGGGCCCCAAGGAACATTTTGCGAGATGGCCGCTATCGGTGCTTTTGGACACACAGTGGATTTCAGGCCGCTTGCTAATATCGATGAAGTGTTTCGCTCCGCAGAAGTTGGCGACGTTGATTACGCTGTTGCTCCGATTGAAAACTCGGCTCAAGGTACGGTTACACGCACGCTTGACTTGCTTGAAAGAACGCCACTGAAGATTGTTGGCGAGGTCAACGTCCCTGTTGTTCATAATTTAATGACTCGGGCAAAGACGTTAACTGAAATTAAGCGCATCTCAGCGCACCCGCAAGCTCTTGCGCAATGCCACAATTGGATTGCCTCACATATGCCGTCGGCTGAATTGGTACCGGCTTCGAGCAATGCGAAGGCAGCGCAAGCGGCCGCAGAAGATGCTTCAATGGCAGCCATTGCCGCGCGCCGCGCAAGTGAACTCTACGACTTAACGGTTCTTGCGCCTGCCATCCAAGACGATGCGAGAAATCGCACGCGCTTTTTTGTTTTAGGTCGCACGCCCGCAGGAGAAATTCCGAATAACTTAGCGAAAACCTCCATTTGGTTTGCTTGCGCCAATGTTTCTGGTGGGTTGTGCGAAGTTCTTGAACCGTTTAAGCGTCATGGGGTTTCGATGGTCAAACTCGAAAGCCGACCGGCTCGTAACGGTCAGTGGGACTATACCTTTTATGTGGATATTGAAGGCTATGCTGAAGATAAAGAGGTCGCTGCCGCATTGCGCGAAATGCGTAAAAGCACCTCGGTCTTTAAGTTGCTTGGCTCCTACCCGAAGGCTCTCGAGGCTAGTTAAGTTAAAGAGAAGGAAAGTACGATGCGTCTAGCTCTAATTGGGTGCGGTCTTATTGGAACATCGGCCGTGTGGTCGATGAAAAAAGCGGGAGTTCTCGATACGGTCGTGGCCTACAATCGACACACGGAATCGGCTGAAAAAGCCGTTGAAATCGGTGCCGCTGACCTTGTTGCGAAAACGATGCCCGAGGCGGTCAAAGAGGCCGATGCCGTGATTGTGGCTGTTCCCGTTTTGGCCATGCGCTCTGTTTTTGAAGTGATTGCTCCACATTTGAAAAAAGGCGCTTTCATTACAGACGTGGGTTCTGTTCGTGCCAGTGTCGTTAAAGATGCAAGAGAAACGCTCGGTGCTGCTATTAGCGGCTACTGCCCAGTGCATCCGATCGCCGGTGGTGAGAAAACTGGGGTGGCGGCGGCTTACCCGACGCTATTTGAAAACACCAATGCGATTGTGACACCATTGCCTGAAACGGCTCCTGAAGCCGTTACGGCCTGGGAAAGCCTTTGGTCAGCGACGAAAGCACACATCATTCGCATGAGTGTTGAGGAACACGACTCGATTTTCGCGAGTGTCAGTCATCTTCCGCACGTTGTCTCATTTGCACTTGTTGATGCAATTCTCTCGATGAGTAAGCCAGAAAGACGACTCGCATTGGCCGGATCTGGCTTTCGCGATACAACGCGTATTGCGGCCTCATCTCCTGTTATGTGGCGCGATATTTGTTTAGCCAATCGCACGGCACTTTTAGAAAGCCTCACGGTTTACGAAAAAAGCCTTAAGGCCTTGCACGAAGCAATCGAAAAGGCCGACGCGCAAGAGATTGAAGCGATTTTTGAGCGTTGCTCTAAGGCGCGAAAAGGACTCTAATCGATGAGCTGCGAGACAAAAAAAGACATCCTTCTTATCGAGCCGATTTCAAAAGCTTCGGGTACTGTCGCCCTTCCTGGATCAAAATCGATTTCCAATCGCGCTCTTTTGCTAGCAGCGCTAACCCGCGGGGTGACGCACCTTACGGGACTACTGAAAGCCGAAGACACCGAAAGGATGCTCGAGGCTTTAGCTAAGCTTGGTGTGGGAATCGCCGAAAATGATAAAGGGCTTACCATTTCTTCTCAAGGCGAATTCCCAGTCAAGAAAGCCGATATCTTTGTGGGTAATGCAGGAACTGTTGCGAGAATGCTCACAGCGGCTTTGGCGTTTTCCGATGGCTATTACACCCTAGATGGTGTGGCTCGGATGAGGGAGCGCCCTATTGGAGATTTAGTCGATGCTCTTCTTAGCCTTGGCGCCAAAATCACCTATTTAATGAAGCCGGGATTTCTTCCGATTGCTATTGCTCCAGCGAAATTGAAAGGTAACTTTGTTCGCGTTCGCGGCAATGTTTCAAGCCAGTTTCTTACAGCATTGCTTGTTTTGTCACCTGTTTGGGTAAGCCGACTAGCCAAGGAAACAGGGCTTTCCAAGCCTTTTGAGATTGAAATCGATGGCCCCTTAATTAGTCGCCCGTATGTTTGTATGACAGCGACGATGATGGCCTCATTTGGGGCAAAACTTTACGAGTCAAAGGCCGGATACACGATTGAACCTCTTGGGTACAAAACTCCGGGCCAGTATGCCATTGAAGCCGATGCGTCAGCGGCAAGTTACTTCCTAGCCTTAGGCGCCTTAACGGGAGGCCCAGTGAGAGTTACGGGCGTCGGGAAAAATAGCTTACAAGGCGATGTGCGCTTTGCTGATGCTTTAAAAACAATGGGCGCTGATGTCCATTTCACGGATTCTTCCATTGAAGTCTCTCGCAATGAAAATGTGGCCCTTTCAGGGATTGATCTTAATTGCTTGGCGATTCCTGATGCGGCTATGACATTTGTGCCGATGGCGCTTAAAACGAATACAGAGGTTTATTTGGAAGGCATCGGCTCGTGGCGTGTGAAAGAAACCGACCGCTTGGAAGCGATGGCAAAAGAAGTCGAGAAATTCGGTGCTCGAGTTAAGTCGGGTTCGGATTGGATTCGTGTGACTTCAGCGCCACACTTAAAAGGTGCTCGTGTGGCAACGTATAACGATCATCGGATGGCAATGAGTTTTGCCTTAGCCGCTTGCGCTGGCGTTCGAGTGGAAATCGAAAATCCAGGATGCACGGCAAAAACATTCCCGAACTTTTTTGAGACACTGTTTTCTCTTTTACAAAAAGAGAGCCCGAATCAATAACGGAGGAGCAAGTGACAGAGACAAAAGCCATTGAAATCATCACGATTGATGGACCCACGGCTAGTGGCAAAGGCACGATTGCTTCTGAAGTGGCTCGTGCTTTGGGATTTAACTATTTGGATTCAGGTGCTCTCTTTCGCTTAAGCGCTTACGCTTGTTTAAAAAAGAATGTGGACCTTTCTGATGAGAGAGGTTGCGCTCAAGTCGCTCTTGGTATTGCCCCTTGTTTTAAAGAGGGTCGCATCTATTTAGATAATGAAGACGTCACAGAGGCGATTCGTGAGGAAAGCATTGGTCTTGCGGCTAGCCGTATCGCTGCAATGGGTCGTGTTCGAACATCGATCCTTGCCCTAGAAAAGAGGTTTTGTAAGGCCCCAGGCCTTGTTGCCGATGGACGCGATATGGGCACTGTGGTCTTTCCTGAGGCGCAATTGAAGGTCTTTTTGACAGCAAGCGCCGAGGTTCGGGCACAAAGACGCTATAAGCAGTTGATTCAGCGAGGAATTTCTGCTAATCTAGCCGACCTCACACGAGATTTACAAGAACGCGATCGACGCGATCGGGAAAGAGCCGTTGCTCCAACGCGACCGGCTGCGGATGCAATCGAATTAGATAGCTCGCAGATGACGATTGAGGAAACCGTCGCCTGTGTTTTAAAGTGGTATCGCTCGCGTAAATCTTGAATGAAGATTTTTACTCTCGAGTGCAACCGGAAGCACTCGGGCTTTTAGTCAAACTCCACCCCAAGAATTCCGGCACGGGTGAGAAATTTTTAACCATTTAAAATCAATGTCCAACAACACAACCAACGAATCGTTTGCACAACTTTTCGAAGAAAGCCTCGCTAAACAAGAAATGCGTCAAGGTGAAGTCATCACTGCCGAAATCGTGCGTGTCGATGGCAACTTTGTCGTTGTCAACGCGGGATTAAAAAGTGAATCCTATATTCCCGTTGAGGAATTCAAGGATGACCGCGGTGAAGTGACGGTTAAGCCCGGTGACTTCGTTTCTGTGGCTATCGAATCTGTCGAAAATGGATTCGGCGATACGATTCTTTCTCGCGACAAGGCCAAGCGTCTTGCTGCATGGATGAACCTCGAACAAGCGCTCGAAAGCGGCGAACTTGTTACAGGTACCATCACCGGTAAGGTCAAGGGTGGCCTTACAGTTATGACCAACGGAATCCGTGCCTTCTTGCCCGGTTCTCTTGTCGACACGCGTCCTGTGAAGGATACGACACCATACGAAGGTAAGACCCTTGAATTCAAGGTGATCAAGCTCGATCGTAAGCGTAACAACGTCGTTGTTTCTCGTCGTGCCGTTGTCGAAGCGAGCATGGGTGAAGAACGCGCCAAGTTGCTCGAAACACTCAAGGAAGGTGTTGTCGTTAAGGGCATTGTCAAGAACATCACCGATTACGGTGCCTTCGTTGATTTGGGCGGCATCGATGGCTTGTTGCACATCACAGATCTTGCTTGGAGACGCGTGCGTCATCCGAGCGAAGTGGTAAGCGTCGGTCAGGAAATCGAAGCGAAAGTTTTGAAGTTCGACCAAGACAAGAACCGTGTT
Source organism: Bacteroidaceae bacterium (assembly GCA_963652725.1). Classification (GTDB taxonomy): domain Bacteria; phylum Pseudomonadota; class Gammaproteobacteria; order Burkholderiales; family Burkholderiaceae_F; genus Duodenibacillus. Next base: position 28,680 of record CAVJUW010000004.1, read on the forward strand.
TCTTTGGGTATCAAGCAGCTCGGAGAAGATCCGTGGCTTGGCATCTCTCGCCGTTATCCGAAGGATTCTCGCTTGTTTGGTAAGGTCACGAACATCACCGATTACGGTGCCTTCGTTGAAGTGGAATCGGGTATCGAAGGTTTGGTCCACGTCTCTGAAATGGATTGGACAAATAAGAACATCGATCCGAAGAAGGTTGTCTCTCTTGGACAAGAAGTGGAAGTTCAGGTGCTCGATATTGATGAAGAACGCCGCAGAATTTCTCTTGGCATGAAGCAGTGCAAGCCCAATCCATGGGAAGAGTTCAACCAGACCCATAAGAAGGGCGATCACGTCAAGGGCCAGATTAAGTCGATTACCGATTTCGGTGTCTTCATTGGATTGCCTGGCGGTATCGATGGCTTGGTGCATCTGTCGGATTTGTCTTGGACAGAACCTGGTGAACAAGTGAAGAACAACTTCAAGAAGGGTGAAGAACTCGAAGCCGTTGTTCTCGCCATCGACACAGAACGTGAACGTGTGAGCCTTGGCATTAAGCAACTCTCTGGTGACCCGTTTGGCAATTTCACGAGCACTCACGAGAAGGGCTCTATTGTTAAGGGTACAGTGAAGTCTGTCGATCCCAAGGGTGCCACAATCGACTTGGGTGATAACACCGAAGGATATTTGCGCGCTTCCGAAATCAGCACAGAACGTGTTGAGGACGCTACCACGCAACTTAAGGAAGGCGATGCCATCGAAGCTGTAATCATCAGCATCGATCGCAAGAACCGTACTATTCAGCTCTCGATTAAGGCTAAGGATGCAGCCGAGACTCGCGAGGCGCTCAATCGTGTAAACAACGATGCAACGTCTGGCACGACAAATCTTGGTGCACTTCTTAAGGCCAAGCTCGAGGAAAAGTAACCAACCCTAGGGAGCAATACTATGCGAGCCCTTACAAAATCAGAACTGATTGATCGAGTTTTTGCACGCTTAACGAATATCACGAATCGTGAAGCCGACATTGCGGTCAACGAAGTTTTGCGCACAACGATTGCGGCTTTAGGTCGTGGCGTTCGCGTTGAAATTCGTGGGTTCGGTAGCTTTTCTGTTAAGCACCGGAATGCACGCAAAGGTCGCAATCCACGCACTGGCGAAACCGTCGAGGTGCCAGAGAAATTCGTGCCGTACTTCCGTGCGGGTAAAGAAATTCGCGATGCGTTAAATAACTCGACAAAGAATCAAGCAGAATAAGTTTTTGATTCTCGTTTGATTCCTTAGTAAAGGGGTTTTCAGGTTTTTTCTGAAGGCCCCTTTTTCGTCTTTTGCTTTGAGGTCTTTTTCTTCATTTTCTCTATTTAGCCAAGCCCCAATTTTCTTTCAAACAAGTGCTATTCTGCGAACTAGGGGAGGCGAGGTCTCTTTCAAAGCTTTTAAGACACACTATTTTTTAGTGCGAGAAGATAAAAAGACGTGTCTTATAAGCGGCAATGAAGATTCCTTAGAGAAAAATATTTTACGGTGAGAAATTTCATGCGTTTTGTCACACTGACTCTTGGCTTGCTTGCGTATTCGCTAACGAGCTTTGCTGCCAACTTAGGTTCTTTATCTCTTGTTTCTCGTTTAGGCGAACCCTTCGATGCACGACTTGTTGTGCGTGATGTGAAAAAAGGAGAGGCCGTTGAAGTTGCGCTCGGCGACGCAGGCTATTACCAACGTATTGGTAAAACAGCTGCCCCTGAAGTCACGTCTTTTCGTATCTTGCAGGAACTCGATAACAAGGGAAGATTGCGTATCGTAAGCGACGAGCCCCTGCAGCTTGAATCCTTCCCTTTGATTCTTGTTCTAAAGTCCGATGAGAAGCTCCAAGCCAAGGTCTATAACATTAAATTAGCGGCTCCGCGTTCGGTTAAGAAAGACGAACCAAAGCCAGCTGTTGTTTCTGTCGAACATAAGGAAAAGGTTCCTGAAGTTATTCAATCGGCCAAAGCGCCTGAGCCAAAGAAGCCTGAGACGAAACTTACTCTTTCTAAGGTCCCGACAGCTCAAGCAAAAAAGCCTGAGACAAAAGTTGTTTCTGAGGTAAAGAAAGCGCCTAACGTCACGAAGAAAGAGGTAAAGCCCGTTAAGGCCCATCCTCCGATTCGTGTGAAAAAGGGTATGACGACCTGGTCGATTGCTCGAAGCGTCAGAGGCGACTTCCCAGGAGCGAGTATCGAGAGAATTATCGTTGCCTTTGTACGAGCTAATCCCAAAGCCTTTAATCAGGGGATGATTTCTGGATTGCGTCGTGGCGCACGATTAAATGTTCCAACTCCCGATGAGGTTTATAGCATCTCAGAAGAAGAGGCTCGCGCGATTGTTAACCATAAGCCTGCGATAAGCGCTCTTAAGCCGCAGACAAAAGAAGTTAATAAATCTGCATTAGAGGAAAGTTCTACAAGCGAGCAAGCCTCTGTTGATGCTTCTATTGAGAAGGCCTCTGAAAACGGACAAAACGCTTCTGTAGCAACGCCCGAGAAAACAGGTGAAGCGAAATCGGAAGAAACAAACGTAGCAAGCGAAGCAAAGACTTCTGAAAGCTCCAATGCAGTAGCGAGTGAGAAACCTGAAAGCAACGCGGCTTCTGTTGAAACAACGGTTTCGAAAAAAGCCACAAGCAGTAAAAAACCGATTTCGAAAAAAACACTTGCTATTGGGGCAGGTGTCCTTGTCTTTTTGATTGGCGTTCTTTTCTTCTGGCGTCGTGCACGTCGTAAGGAAAACGAGAAACCGCAAACACAGGTAACGGAAACTCCCGTCGTTTTCCACGATAAGCCGATTAAGATGGAAACCGAGCAACTTGAAGCGATCGAAAAGACCGTAACGCAGCGCATGGAGTCCGATAGTTACGCCGAGCGCGGTTTTGAGCTGAAGACAGAAAATTTTGATGCGCCAAAGCCCACTGAAAATCAAACGCTAGAAACTCCGACTCAAGACCTCTTAGGTACTCAAGAGGAAGTCAAAGAACCCGCGCAGATTCCTTTGGCAGCAGAGCCTGCAGTAGAAGAGAAACCTGAAGTCCCGCAAGCTTCAGACGGACGCATTGAGCCAACGCTAGGCATTAATCTTGCTAGCGTTAATGTTGAGACTGCTACTGAGGAAGAAACGCCAGTTTCTACCGAAGTAGCTCCTGAGGGTGACGTAGCTCCAAGCACACCGAATCCAGATGCGGCCCTCGAGCAGCAACTGACGGAAGTAAAAGCCTTGCTTAAGGATTCGTTATCGGAAAAGGCGCTTGAGATCCTCGAAGAAATTGCGCTTAAGGGCGATGAAAAGCAGCGAGCCGCGGCTTTGCGTCTTTTGACCATTCGAGATCAGAAGTGATGCGACTTGCGCTAGGAATCGAATATTCGGGCACAGCGTTTTTTGGTTGGCAAAAGCAACCCGACCAACGCACGGTGCAGACTGTTCTTGAAAAGGCACTTGAACGCTTTGTCACAAGTCCTGTGGCTACGATTTGTGCGGGACGAACAGACACGGGCGTTCATGCCCTAGCGCAGGTGGTTCATATCGATGTTGATTGCATTCGTCCAATGCCCAATTGGATTCGGGGTGTGAATACGTTCTTACCTGATGACGTTGTTGTGCGTTGGGCAAAAGAGGTTGACGAAGATTTCTCAGCGCGCTTTTCTGCACTTAGCCGCAGCTACGAATATTGGATTTATAACGATGCGATTCGTTCGCCTAAATATGCCCAATCAACAGGTTGGGTATGGCGTGATCTTGATGAGAAGAAAATGCATCAAGCCGCCTTGTCGCTTTTAGGTGAACACGATTTCTCAAGCTTTCGTGCTGCTGACTGCCAGGCAGCAAGCCCTGTGCGAACTGTTGAGGCGATTTCAGTTTCTCGCTATGGAAAACTCATCGCAATCCGGATTCGAGCCAATGCATTCTTACAGCATATGGTTCGCAATATTGTAGGGACCCTTGTTTATGTGGGTACTGGCCGTGAGCCAGTTGCTTGGGTTAAAGACGTTTTACAGGCGAAGGAGCGATCCCTTGCAGCTCCCACATTTGCCGCCTCGGGCTTATACCTTGCGGCAGTTCAATATCCCGAAAAATATGCTTTGCCTTCAGTTGGGAAGGCGCCATTTCTTGTAGCGGATTGAGGTTTTCTCTTTTCCGTTTCTCAAAAATCAATCGAAACCGAAAGTTCTTGCTCCTTATAATGGGGAAAAACTTTTTTCGAAGGATAAATTCAATGTCTCAAAGAGTGCATACACGAGTTTTAATTGTGGGTTCAGGCCCTGCGGGCTACACGGCTGCTATCTACGCGGCGCGCGCCAATTTATCTCCCGTTCTCGTTACGGGAATGGAGCAAGGTGGTCAGTTAATGACAACAACAAAGATTGAGAATTGGCCTGGGATTGCCGATGGAATTGATGGCCCTGAGCTAATGAGCAATATGCTTAGCCACGCAGAAAAGTTCGGAGCAAAGATTGTTTTTGACGTTATTCAGAAAGCCTATCTACAAGAAAAACCGATGCGCCTTGTTGGCGATTTAGGTGAATACACGTGCGACGCGCTCATTATCGCCACAGGGGCAAGCGCCCGTTATTTAGGGCTCGAAAGCGAACAAGCCTATCGCGGCAGAGGGGTTTCAGCGTGTGCTACATGCGATGGATTCTTTTATCGCAAAAAGCCTGTTGCAGTTGTCGGAGGCGGAAATGCTGCTCTTGAAGAAGCGCTTTACTTAAGTCAAATTGCCTCTGAGGTTCACCTTGTGCATCGCCGCAATAGCTTTCGCGCCGAGCCGATTATGGTCGACAAATTGATGGAAGTCGTCAAAACAGGAAAGATTATTCTTCATACGCCGCGCACGGTTTCTGAAGTCATTGGCGACGATAACGGCGTCACGGGTCTTGTCATCGAAGGCGAAGATAAGAAAGAAACACTTTCTGTTGATGGCATCTTTATTGCTATCGGACACGCACCAAATACGGCCGTTTTTGCTGACGCTATCGAAATGGACCACGGGTATATCGTCACGCACCGCGCAGGATCTCGAGCCCAAACAGCAACAAATCTCCCTGGCGTTTTTGCTGCGGGGGACTGTGCTGATTCTGTGTATCGTCAGGCTATTACGAGTGCGGGCACGGGCTGCGAAGCCGCTCTTGATGCGCAGCGTTATCTTGAATCTTTAAGTTAGGCGTTTTTATGGGAAACAACTTTGATGCATTAAAAGGCATCGCAAACGAATTAAAAGAAAACGCCAAGCGTCGCCAAGAACTCGAAGAGCAAAAAGATCGAGCCTGTGCACGTATTGCTCGCGAGACGCAGGAGTTTTTACGCACGATGCATAAAAGCGGTGTTAAAAGTGCACCTGATGTCCGTTTTAAGGGCGATACCCGCGAGGTCCCTATCGACTTTGCGCAAGCGATGCGTGAAGCGGGTGTTGAGCCTTTAGAAACTGAGGCTCGTAGAGAAAAGAAACCGAATCTTTGGAGGTCGCCACAAAAAGCCTTTGTCGAAAAAGAAGAGGCAGAACTATCGAGGCTTAGTGATGAGGCCGATTCGCAAGAAGACTTCGTTACCGATGATGAGGGCTTGTCTTTTCATCGTCCTGATGTGGGGCCCGATGTGGCGCGAGATTTGCGGCGTGGAAGGTGGCCAGTTTTAGCGCAAGTGGACCTACACGGTATGTTTGTTGAAGAGGCACGTGAGGCGGTCTCGGATTTCTTAGAGAGAGCCTTAGTGCACGAAATTACCTGTGTGCGCATTGTGCACGGTAAGGGAAACGGCTCACCACAGGGGCATTCTGTTTTACGCGAGAAAGTTAGACGCTGGGTCAAGCAAAAGCCAGAGGTCATCGCCTTTGCCGAGCCCTATGAAAGAGACGGAGGAGCAGGCGCCACAATTATTCGTTTGCGCCTTAGAGCCCAAAGCAAATAAAAAAATGCGACCCGAAAAAAGGTCGCATTTTGCATAGAGCCATTTGAAGGCTATTCTGCCATCTTGAGCCCAGATTCGATACGGGCAATCACTTCGTCTTTACCAAAAAGCGAGAGCGTGCGATCGATTTGCGGCGTAGTCGAGGCATTGCAAACAAGAACACGCAAAGGCGTAGCAATCGGCCCCATCTTGATATTCTTTTCTTGCATCACTTTCTTTAGTGCGCCGTAAATGGCTTCAGGAGTAAAAGCGTTAAGCGTGCGAATTTCACTTAAGAAAGCTAAGAGAGCGTCTTTATTTTCACCGGTAAGAGCGTCTCTTACTGCCGCAACATCACGCTCTAAGGGCTTATAAAAGAGCATCGCGGCATCGGCTAAGACTTCGAGCGTTGCTGCTCGGCTCTTTAAAAGGGCACAAACACCAACGAGGTTAATGCCGTTAGCAAGATTGACACCACGCTTTTCTAAGCGCGGTTTCACAAGATTGGCTAAACGCTTGTCATCGGCTTCTTTCATGTACTGCTGATTGAGCCACTCAAACTTCTTAAAGTCAATGCGCGCAGCCGCTCTTGAGCAATCCCGTAATTCAAAGACGTCGGCAAGCTCTTGGCGACTGAATTTTTCCATGTTGCCGTGACCCCAACCGAGGCGGGCTAGATAGTTAAAGACGGCCTCAGGCAAGAACCCTTGATCACGATATTCAAGAATCGAAACGGTACCGTGGCGCTTGGAGAGCTTTTGGCCATCAGGTCCGTTAATTAAAGGAAGGTGACCGAAGACAGGGACTTCTGCACCAAGCGCCCGATATAGATTAATTTGGCGCGGGGTGTTATTGATGTGGTCAGCGCCACGGATGACGTGGCTTACTTTCATATCCCAGTCGTCAACCACGACAGCAAAGTTATAGGTGGGAATGCCATCACGCATGATGATTAGGTCATCGAGCTCTTTATTGGCAACCGTAATTGTTCCGTAAACGGCATCGTCCCATGTGACTTCGCCGTCATCTGGGTTACGGAAACGAATCACAGGAGTAACACCTTCTGGGATGGGTTTACCAACGCAGTTTTCGGGTCTCCAACGACCATCGTAACGTGGTTTAAGCCCTGCAGCCTTTTGTTCAGCACGCATTTGATCGAGCTCTTCGGGCGTTGCGTAGCAACGGTAGGCGCGACCGTCAGCGAGCATTTCGTTGACGATTTCGCGATAGCGATCGAGTCGATCCATCTGATAGATGGGACCCTCGTCGTAATCCAAATCCAACCACTTCATCGAATCAAGAATCACTTGAGTGGCTTCTGGCGTCGAGCGTTTTTGGTCTGTATCTTCGATGCGAAGGAGAAATTTTCCTCCAAAGTGGCGGGCTACTGCCCAGCAATAAATTGCGGTACGTGCTGTTCCAAGATGCATCATCCCCGTTGGTGAGGGAGCAATGCGGGTACGAATTTCTTTCATAATAATTAGACCTCAAATCTCAACGATGTCTTTTGGCTAGAAAATCCAATAAAGCCGAAGTGACGCGGATTTTAGCGCAGGAAACCGAGAAACCTTTATGAAAAACGCCTTCGGAAAAGAAATCGAACTTTTCCGAAAGCGAATGTTTCTTATGAGCTCACTTAGCGGCGGATTAATGTATTGAGTAGCCCGCGTAAGAAGGAGCCACCGGCTTTCTTAATTTCACGTGTGGCAACACTGCGAGCGGCGTTTTTCGCAGCGCCTACAAGAATGCTTGTGGCAATACCTTCAATGCTCGAGGCCTTTTCTCTTTTTTCTTGGCGAGCACGACGCTCGTCTTCTCTGGCTTGAGCGGCGGCAAGCTTTGCTTCTTCCTTGCGTTTTTTAGCCTCTTCTTTTTCTCGAGCTAAAGCCTCGTTGGCGGCTCTATCGTCTGCCATGACTTTTGTGAGTTTTTCGTAAGCCGATTCTCGGTCAATGACTTTGTCATAAACACCAGCAACCAATGAGGTGTCCATCAATTCGCGACGCTCTTCATCGGTGATGGGCCCCACTTGTCCTTCGGGAGGCAACACATAGGCACGCTCAACAATCGATGGTGCTCCTTTGCGGTCTAGGAAAGAAATAAGTCCTTCGCCCACAGAAAGTTCCCCAATGACATCGGCTGTTTTAAAGGCGGGGTTGGCTCGGAAGGATTCAGCTGCAGTGCGCACGGCTTTTTGCTCTTTAGGCGTAAAGGCTCGTAAGGCGTGTTGGACGCGATTTCCAAGCTGAGCAGAAATATTGTCAGGAATATCCGATGGCGACTGCGTGACAAAGTAAATGCCAACGCCACGAGAGCGGATTAGGCGAACAATCTGTTCGATCTTTTGTAAGAGTTCGGGCGTTGCATTGCTAAATAAGAGATGCGCTTCATCGAAAAAGAAAACGAATTTCGGTTTCTCAAGGTCACCGACTTCGGGCATCTTTTCATAGAGTTCAGCCAAAAGCCACAACAGTAACATCGAATAAATGAGTGGCGAATTCATCAATTTGTCTGCAGCAAGGATGTTGATGACACCGTGCCCGTTTTCGTCGGTTTGCATCAAATCGAAGATATCAAGAGAGGGTTCTCCAAAGAAAATATCTGCGCCTTCATTTTCAAGTTTTAAGAGTGCGCGCTGGATGGCACCGACACTAGCGGAAGCAATTTGTCCGTATTCGGTTGTGAAGTCGTCTTTATTTTCGCCGATGTAGCGAATGATGGTGCGTAAGTCTTTAAAGTCAATTAAAAGCAGTTGTCGGTCATCGGCGATACGAAACACCATTGTTAAAAGTGCGCTTTGCACGTCATTTAAATTGAGCATGCGAGCAAGGATTACGGGACCTAAGTCGCTGACGCGAACGCGAAGCGGGTGACCTTGTTTACCAAAAGCATCCCAAAAGCACACAGGCCAAGCACGATTTTTATACCCTAAATCTTTTAAGCCTAGGGATTCGATACGTTCAGCAACTTTCCCCTTAGGCGAGCCTTCGCGAGAAACGCCAGATAAGTCGCCCTTAATGTCGCTCATAAACACAGGAACGCCCATTGCACTAAAGGTTTCTGCCATGGTTTGCAAGGTAACGGTCTTACCCGTGCCAGTGGCTCCGGCAATCATTCCGTGGCGGTTAATCATGTCGGGACGAATAAAAAGTTCTGTGTTGCTGTTTTTTGCGATAAGTGGGCGATTTTCACTGTCGAGCATTTGGCATTCCTTTTTATTTTTAATCTGAAAAACCTGCAAACGTAAGCAATCATAAGTGACTTTTCTTTGTTCTGCTTAGCTTTCTGCAGGAATTACTTAGAGGCTTCCCTCTAAATTTTCTTCCCAAAACTATTTGACAGTTTGCAACTTTCAGTTACAATCGAAAAAATGAGGTGAGGGAAAGATAATTCCTTTAGAAAAGGAGAAGTAGCATGCAAATCACACGAGCGGTTGCCGTGCTGACAGTGGGATTAACGCCCACGCTAGTTTTCGCCTCATCCCTAAACGGCGCTGAGCTTTCAGTCGCTTGGGCAATTCCCTTTGCTGGAATTCTTTTGAGCCTTGCGCTTTGCCCAATGATTGTTCCCAACTTCTGGCATCATCATTACGGAAAAGTCGCGGTCTTCTGGGCGCTTGCCTGCGCTATTCCGCTATTTTGCTCGTTTGAAACAAGCGTAGCGACAACAGAAATTGCTCACGCGCTTATTGGTGATTACATCCCGTTTCTTCTTTTCGTTGGAGCTCTTTACATTATCGCGGGTGGAATTCACATCCGTAGTAGTTTTGCTGGGCGTCCCGTTTTCAATGCGGGATTTCTTACGGTTGGTGCCATACTCGCCAACGTGATGGGTACGACAGGAGCAGCGATGCTCTTAATTCGTCCGCTGATTCACGCCAATGCTGGCCGTAAACACAGTGTTCACACCTTTATCTTTTTTATTTTTATCGTCGCCAATATCGGTGGGTGCTTGACGCCCTTGGGGGATCCCCCGCTTTTTCTTGGATTCTTACGAGGTGTCGAGTTCTTTTGGACAGCTCAACACTTAATCCTTCCGTGGGGTGTGACGCTTGCGATCCTTTTGGCGATTTATGTAGCAATCGATGAGTATTACTATCGACAAGAAAAAAAGGCGCACACCTTTGTCGCTCATCCAGAAAAGCGCGTGCACTTTAAGATTGAAGGTTCCATCAACGTGCTTTATTTGTGTGGAATGGTCGGTGCCGTTTTAATGAGCGGCATTTGGAAGCCAGGCGTTGAATTTGAAGTTCTCGGCGTGCACATTGGTTTACAAGGGATTGTTCGCGATTGCTGCTTTGTGACTCTAGCGCTCTTAAGTTACTTTACAACACCGAAAGAAGTGCACGAAGTGAACCACTTTAACTTTGAACCGATTATCGAAATCGCCAAGCTCTTTTTTGGCATTTTCGTTTGCATCGTTCCTGTTTTGGAAATGCTGCGCGCGGGGTCGGCTGGCGTATTCGCACCTCTTGTTGCCATGGTCACAAACGCCGATGGTCAGATGAACAATGCGATGTTTTTCTGGTTGACAGGATCCTTGTCGGCCTTCTTAGATAATGCGCCAACATATCTTGCGTTCTTTAACCTCGCAGGAGGCGACCCTGTTGCCTTAATGACCGTGCACGCCAAGACCTTGATGGCCGTTTCGCTGGGTGCGGTCTTTATGGGAGCGCTCTCGTATATTGGTAATGCACCGAACTTGATGACGGTATCGATTGTCCGCCAACGCGGTATCAAGATGCCGAGCTTTTTCGGTTACATGGTTTGGTCCGTTGGCATTCTTTGCCCAACGTTTGCTTTAGTTGTTTGGATATTTGTGTAGCGTCATTAAATAAAAATTAGAGAAGGAGCCGTTAACGTCATAAGCGAAACGGCTCTTTTGTTCACAGCCCCTAACCTTAGGAGTAGGCGTATGAAAACCACGTTGGCGGTAGTACCAGAGCGGTTGTTTCAGATCTCAGGAGAGGAGGGCTATGAAAATGCGCATTAATCCAATTGCCAAGGCCCTTGGGCTTATCGGGGCGCTTTCCTTTGCAGCACATTCGTTTGCAGCAGAAACCCGCACAATTACTCTTGAAGCAGATGAGGAGCCGCTTTCCTATACAGAAGTTTTGGAAGCCATCGGGGAAGATAGTCCGTGGAACGAAGGGGATTTCTTTACTCTAGCGATTAAAAACACCAAAGACGTAGGAGCGGCCTACGCAGTCTATAGCTCCGAGTATGCTGATGCTTTTGATGTGTCAGCTTTCACTGGAACTGATAGCGCGGAAGAGGCGGTTGTCATTTACCCTAAAAGTTTAAGTATCACATCAAAGGCTGTTGGCATCCTTTTTTCTGGGCTAGCAGACGCTTCTGAAGACGGCGCTGATGAAAATGTCGGAAGCCTTTTGATTGGGTGCGATGTAGAAATCGATGCAGCCACTGCTGTTTCTCAAGCCGATGGCGCCATTTCCCTATTAAGTTTTGTCGGTACAACGCCTGAAGGATATGAGGATGTAGCTTTAACTCGCCCTACAGTCAAAATCACGGGCGACTATAAGTTCTCAAACGGCAATCTTCTTTTTGATTCGGTTGATGCGACGTTAATCGGGCAGGGTGAAATTGGCGTATTGGCGCTTGGGCAAACAGACGCAGAAAAGACAACAGAGCTTCACATTACGGATAATCCCGCAAGCGCAAAACGTACATTTCTTCGTGTCGGCAATCTCGAACTCGCCCAAGGCACGATGACTCTGAGTGGGTCAGGTGACGGAACGATTTTCCAAGCGAAGAGTCTTTCCGTTGGAGAAGCAGAGCCTGGTGGAACTATTCACATCAAAGGCGGAGCGGCTTTTGTTCTAGGCGACTTTGAGGTGACTCAAGAAGAAACTGAAGCCGGAGAAGTTGTGATTCGCTATTTGGGTGACGTTTACGAAATGAAGGGTACGTCACGTCCGACTCTCGTTATCAATCAAACGACGCCCGTTGTTTCTGGAGATGCATCCGAATTGACGATTGAGGTTGGCACCGTTAATTCCGCTGATACAGATTCCGAAGATGCGGCAGGCGGGAGAGTGCTTGTTGGAAGTGATGCAAGACTTGTTCTTTTTTATAAATCACAAACACAAGACGCTTCTCCCGTTGTCGCTAGCATGCTTTTGGCCGATGATGGAGAGCCCTCAACTTCAGGCACGAGCACACTTACCATTTCTCGAGAAGCGGGAGCGCAACTTGTCATTAGCGGATGGGATGGCACGACAGGCGAGATTGAATTGGATTGGGAACCAGAGAATATTTCCTTTTCGGGAACAACATTAGGGCGAGCCCAAGCGGTTCGCACTGAGTCAGGGCTTCGCATCGAACGGCACTACATGCAAAATGTCACGGGGCTTAAGTCTTACAACGCTGTGAAAGTTGCTGAGGACGGTCTTTACGCAGGAACGCTCAGTTCTGCTGGTGTCGAACTGATTCGCGACGCAATTAATGAATCAAATCTTGGAGATCTCGCTTTCGTTGATTTGGTTGATAGCACGGTTTTCTTACCTTTGGCCTCAGGTCTTCACGTTTTATCGGAAAGGGCATTTGATACCACTCACACGCAAATGCTTACGCGCTCGATGATGCACACAACAGAGCGTGATCATTGGTGGGTCTTAGCAAATAGAGAAACTCACAGAATTCCCCATATGGGGCTAAAAGGGAAGGTGACTTCGGTCTTGCTTGGAGCAGACCGCAGCTTAACCAAAAACTGGAGCGCTTCTATTGCCGTTGGTGGTAGCAAAATCGATTCGACCCAAACAGGGCTAATCTATGGAATTACAGGCGATACTGCTTTAGCTAATGCATCCATTTTCGCTGAAAGAGAGTTGCCAGGCGATAGCAAACTTCGTTTAGGTTTAACTGTAGGACGCGCAGAATTAACAGCGAAGCGTACCGTTCTCGGACACACAGTAAAGTCTGAACCCGTTATCAAAATGCTCGCTATCGGGGCTCGTTATTCCTCTTGCTATAGCGGAGAAAAAACGTCGATTACGCCCTTTATTGCACTCAACGGATATACAGCAAAATTCTCTGATGGCGATGTCACAGATCAGAAAGAGCATTCTGGACTTTATGGTGTTGGATTTAAAACGACTGCGAGTAAACGCATCTGGGGCGATGTTACAGCAGGGTTTTCGGCCGATGCCTCATGGGAGCCTTTTGTCGATTGTTTTGTAAAGCCTCGCGTTGCAGTGCTCGGTAAAGTTGCCTTTGGCGATAGAAAGTGGAAGGCTCACTCATCTCTTGCTACGCAAACAAGTTCCCCTGACTACGATACATTTCAATCAACGCCATTGTGGTCAGTAGCCGCTGAGGTTGGACTCAATATTGCTGCCTCCAAGAAAGTCCCCATTAAAGAAGGAGGCTTCTTTGGCTTTGGAGGTAAAGACACAGGCAAAGATGCCATCAATGACTGGCAATTTGACTTAAAAGTTGGCTATCGGCGCGCTGCGCAATCCGAGCACTCATCGTACATTGGATTTGAGTATCGCGAGAATTGGTAGATCGCCTTCTTAAAGGCGCAAAAAAAACACCGCCTAAGCATAAAGCCCAAGCGGTGTTTTGTTTGTGTGTCGTTACATTACTTGGCGACGATATTCACAAGCTTACCTGGAACAAGAATGGTCTTAAGAACCTTTAATGATCCAACAAAGCGCGCGACATCGGGGTTAGCGAGGGCCGCGGCTTCAATGGTTTCTTTGCTTGCGTCAACAGCCACGTGAATTTCTCCACGCAGTTTGCCGTTAACTTGTACGACAAGTTTAATCTCGTCAGCAATAAGCGCCTTCTCGTCGATCGTGGGCCACGGAGCATCAAGTAAATCCACTCCGAAAGCCTTCGCATAGCCAAGCTCTTTCCAAAGCACCGTTGTGATGTGCGGAGCGAGCGGATAAAGCGTGCGAATGAGAATGCCAAAGCATTCAGAAAGCGCAGCATTGCCGAGTTCGTCAGTCGGTTCAAAGGCATCGATAAGATTCATCATCTTCATCGTGGCAGAAACAACGGTGTTGTACTGCATACGGTCAAAATCGTTTTCCGCTTGTTTGAGATTTAGATAAATCTCACGACGGAACGATTTCACTTCGTGGCTTGCCTTTGTGTAATCGACACCTTCTGCGCTCGGGGTTAAGGCCTTTTGATGCGCATAGGCCCAAGCCCAAAGGCGACGCAAGAAGCGATAGGTGCCTTCTGCGCCCGAGTTCGACCACGCAGCCGATTGATCGGGTGGTCCGGCAAACATCACGAAGGTGCGAGCCGTATCGGCGCCAAACTTCTTAATAATGTCGCCAGGTTCGACAACATTATTCTTACTCTTACTCATCTTTTCGATGCCACCAGAAAGGACCGGTAGACCGTCATCGTTGGCTGTCACGCGAGAGGGACGACCTTTGTCGTCATACTCGACAGTAATTTCATTGGGGTAGTACCAGCGCTTGTGGCCATCAGGCAGATCGCGGTAGAAGCATTCGGCTGTGAGCATGCCTTGGGTAAAGAGGCGAGTAAAGGGCTCATCAAACTTCACAAGGCCTAAGTCGCGCATCACTTTAGTCCAGAAGCGGGCATACAGTAGATGAAGCACGGCGTGTTCGATGCCGCCAATGTACTGATCCATCGGGCTCCAGTAGTCGTTACGTTCGTCGACCATAGCGGTGTCGCAATCTGGCGAGCAATAGCGCATGTAGTACCAAGAGCTATCGACGAATGTATCCATCGTGTCGGTTTCACGCTGGGCATCGGCTCCGCACTTGGGGCACTTGCAGCGAAGGAATTCTTCGCACTTTGTTAAGGGGTTGCCAGAACCATCGGGAACAAGAGTCTCGGGTAAAAGAACAGGGAGGTCTTTTTCAGGCACTGGAACAGGACCGCACTTGGGGCAGTGAATGATAGGAATCGGGGTACCCCAATAGCGTTGACGAGAAATGCCCCAGTCGCGTAAGCGGAACTGCGTTTGTTTGTGGCCTAAGCCTTTCTTCGAGAGTTCTTCGGCGATTGCGTCGATGGCTTCGTGCAGACCTAAGCCGTTGAACTTACCGGAGTTCACAAGCTTCAAATCACGGGTCTTATCGCCGTACCATTCTTGCCAAGCGTCTTCACTGAAGGTTTCGCCTTCGACCTGACAGGTCTGGATAATCTTAAGACCGAACTTCTTAGCAAAGGCAAAATCGCGTTCGTCGTGCGCGGGTACGCCCATCACAGCGCCTTCGCCGTAACTCATTAAGACGTAGTTGCCAATCCAAACTTCGATGGGCTCATCGGTCAGGGGATGGCGAACATAAAAGCCCGTGGGAATACCTTTTTTCTCCATCGTGGCCATGTCGGCTTCGGAAACCGAACCCTTGGCGCATTCTTCGCAGAAAGCCTTCAAATCGGCTCTGTCGCGAGAAAGGTACTTCGCAATTGGGTGCTCGGCAGCAATCGCAACGAATGTCACACCCATTAACGTATCAGCACGGGTTGTGTAAACATTGAGAAGTTTCTTTTCTCCGTCAAGTTCATAGGGGAAAGAGAGGTTCACGCCCGTACTCTTACCAATCCAGTGCTTTTGCATGCGACGAACTTGATCGGGCCAGCCTGTTAACTTATCGATATCGGCAAGAAGCTCTTCGGCGTACTGTGTGATGCCTAAGTAGTAGCCTGGAATCTCACGCTTTTCAACCTTAGCGCCCGATCTCCAGCCGCAGCCATCGATGACTTGTTCGTTGGCGAGAACGGTCTTGTCCACCGGATCCCAATTGACAACCTGTGTCTTACGATAAGCGATACCGCGCTCGAGCATTTTTAAGAAGATCCACTGATTCCAGCGGTAGTAATCGGGCTTGCAGGTTGTGACTTCTCGTGACCAGTCAAAAGCCAATCCCAAAGGCTTCATCTGAGCCTTCATATCGGCGATGTTGTTGTAGGTCCATTGGGAAGGAAGGACTTTTTTACTTAAAGCGGCGTTTTCCGCTGGCAAACCAAACGAGTCCCAACCCATCGGCGTCATGACGTTGTAGCCTGTCATACGGCGATAGCGATACAACACATCATTGAGTGTGTAGTTGCGAACGTGCCCCATGTGTAGCTTCCCAGAGGGGTATGGCAACATCGAGCAAACGTAGTATTTGGGTTTTTCTTTGCCATTGGCGTCAAGGGCGTGCTCTACGGCACGGTAGACGTCTTTTTTCTGCCAGTCATCTTGGACAGCAGATTCGATTTCTTGCGGTGAATATGTCTCGCGCATAATGCGTAATCCTGTCGGATTGAAAGCTAAAAATTGAAAGACTTAAGTATATTCCGCATTCTCTAAGGATTCCCTAGGCATTTTGTCGTATCCCGCACGATGTTTTGCCGCAAAATGAAGAGTTTTGCTTGCCTCTTTGAATCGGTAGAATCCGTCCCACTTTTATTGAAATAGAGAAAATATGGATATTCTTGACACACTCAATCCCAAGCAACGCGAAGCTGTTGTTTTACCCGCCGAGCACGCTCTGATTCTTGCGGGCGCTGGCTCTGGAAAAACACGTGTTTTAACCACGCGCATTGCGTGGCTACTTTCGACAGGGAAAGCCAAACCTTGGGAAATTCTTGCCGTGACCTTTACGAATAAGGCCGCTCGCGAGATGAAAACACGACTTGAGGCGATGCTTGGTTCGAGCGTTGAGTCGATGTGGGTTGGGACATTCCACGGTATCTGCCACAAGCTTTTAAGGCGGCACGCCCAGGAGGCAGGGTTACCGCAAACCTTTCAAATTATCGATCAAGCCGATCAACTCTCCTTAATTAAGGGAATCCTCAAAAGGAAAAACCAGGAAGTCGATAACGATGTCGCCAAAAAACACCTTTGGCCTATTAATTACGAAAAGGAACGCGGAGTACGAGCCGCTAACTTTCCACGTACGCGTTTTAATGAAGAGACAGCAGCGATCTATTCAAGTTATGAGGCACTGTGCCGGCGCGAGGGCTTAGTTGATTTTGCGGAACTTCTCTTATCGAGCGTCGAGCTTTTTGAGGGTAATGAGGCAATTCGTGAGCACTACGCGAATCGCTTTAAATTTATTTTGATCGATGAGTTCCAAGACACAAACGCCTTGCAGTATCGGTGGATAAAGGCTCTTTCACATCCAAATAGCAACGAAGGAGCTGTCTTTTGTGTCGGTGACGACGATCAATCCATCTACGCATTCCGTGGCGCACGAGTCGACAACATGACAGATTTTGTCAACGAGTATGGCGTAAAGCACGTTGTGAAACTCGAGCAAAACTATCGCTCGACCTCGCACATTTTGAATGCGGCAAACGCTGTGATTGCCAACAATCGTGAGCGATTAGGGAAAAACCTTTGGACAAGCGCTGGAGACGGCACCCTCATCGGTCTTTACGAATGTATGAGTGCCAATGAAGAGGCGCATACGCTGACACAAGAAATTTTGAGTCGCCACAGGCTCGGCGCTCGGTTTTCTGACTTTGCCGTTCTCTATCGCAATAACGCCCAGTCCCGCATCATTGAAAAGCTTTTGATGAGCAATTTTGTGCCGTACCGCATCTATGGGGGACTGCGGTTTTTCGACAGACAGGAAGTCAAAGACGTTCTTGCGTATTTGAGGCTCGTCGCGCACCCTGATGAGGTGAGTTTTGATCGCGTGATTAACAAGCCGACGCGAGGCATCGGAGCTGCGACAATTGCGAAAATTACCGAACGAGCTCGAGCGCAAAATATCAGTCAATGGAGTGCACTCATTGCCGCAATAAAGGCTCAAGAAACCTCGGGACTTGCTCGCGCAGTCGAATTTGTTCATCTTATTGAAAAGATGCGTAGCGACTACGCCAAAAGCAATCTTGAAGACCTCGTTAAAGGGGTTATCAAAGATTCGGGGCTTTATGCGTTTTATGAAAATCAGCAAGATAAAAGCGTTCGCTTAGAAAACCTCGATGAACTTATTCAAGCCGCAGCAACGTATGCGCAAGAAAATGGACTAGATAAAGAGCAAAGTGCTTTGGCGCCTCAAAACGAAGAAGGGGTAAGCGCTTTAGATGGCTTTCTCGCTCAATGTACTCTTGAGAGCGAAGGAAGAGACAGTGCAGTTGGATCGGATGCGGTTCAACTAATGACCGTGCACGCGAGTAAAGGGCTTGAATTCGATACGGTTTTCTTATGTGGCTTAGAAGAAGGGACGTTCCCGCATAAAGCAGAAGATCGCGAAGACCCCTTGAGAAAATTAGCCGAAGAAAGAAGGCTTCTTTACGTGGCGATTACGCGAGCGAAAAAGCATTTACGCATTAGCTGGTGCCGCTCTCGCCTTATCTATGGGGGGCATAAAGATTTCAATCGATCCCCATTCTTAGAAGAGATTCCCGAGGCCGATAGTGTTTGGCTTAACGAATATGGAGAAAAGATACCGTCTTTTGAAAGTCGAGAGCTTTCGACGCCGTTTCGTGACTATCGGAGAAGAACCGAGGTTGCCGCTTCAAAGACTGCCTACGGGCCAGTAAAAGATGCGCTTTTCTCATTTAATAAGGCTCGAACGGTTGGGAGCAATCCCTGGAATCTCAATACTGGAATCTCAATACGGGTGACAAAGTTCGTCACAAAAAATTTGGTGATGGAATTGTGTTGCGTCTCACGAATGCGCAAAGCGAAGATGTGGCAACAGCCTGGATAGATTTTCGAGGCCAAAAGAAAGAATTACTGTTGAAATTAGCCAAACTTGAGAAGCTCTCCTAAAAGAAAAGAGAGGGTGTTTTTCCTTGCTTTCTTTATTGAGTTGATAAACCAAATCAATCGATCGCTTTAATATAATAGACGCATTAAATAGCAGGAGAAAACAATGCAAAACGAAAATGCTACGATTGTTCTCAAGGACGGCGAGCGTCAGCCCTGTGAAGTTTGGACTCGTGTGATGGGATACCACCGCCCGGTTCAATCCTTTAACGTCGGCAAGAAAGGCGAATTTGCCGAACGCCGTTATTTTGTTGAGTCCAAGTGCGGACTCAAGGCGACAAAAGCCTAATACGAATTACACACTTTTGAAGTAAGGAGACAAGACATGAAATGTCTAAAAGGAACGCAAACTGAAAAGAATCTTCAAACCGCATTTGCCGGTGAATCCGAGGCTCGTAACAAGTACTCGTTCTTTGCTAGCGTTGCGCGTAAAGAAGGTTATCAGCAAATTGCAGCGCTTTTCGAAGAAACCGCTGCCAATGAAAAAGAACATGCCTCTCTTTGGTTTAAGGCCTTAGGTGGCGTTGGAACGACAGCAGAAAACTTGAAAGCCGCCGCTAGTGGTGAAAACTATGAGTGGACGGATATGTACGCTGGATTTGCGAAGACTGCCGATGAGGAAGGATTCACAGAACTTGCTGAAAAATTCCGTAAGGTTGCTGCAATCGAAAAGTCTCACGAAGAACGTTACTTGAAACTTTTAAATAACGTTGAGATGCAGCGCGTTTTCGAAAAGTGCGACGAAGTGATGTGGCAGTGCCGTGAATGCGGTCACCTTGTTGTCGGTAAGAAGGCTCCTTTGGTTTGCCCCGTGTGTGGTCATGCCCAGGCCTGGCAGCAGATCCGCGCTGAAAACTACTAATCGATAAAAAGTCGATCACTTAAAATGAAAACGGAGGCGCGAGCCTCCGTTTTCGACTTTCGTGTGCCAACTTCACTTTGCCGCAGCAACGCGTCCGAGATGGACATTGTGAAGAATGCGCGAGAGAATGGGTTCGGTCTTTGTTGGTGTCTTGGCGCTAATGGCCTTGGGAGCACCTTTTTTTGCCGAGCACGCACTCGCTTTTGGCTCTTCGAGTAAACTCATAAGAACACACATAAAACCCTCACCTCTAGATATGGTAATTATTTTGATGGGTGCGCATCATACAGGGTTTTTTGCCTAGTAGCTAGTCCTTATTTTGAGTTTTTTGGAACTACTCTTTTCTGCCTGTTGCTATGATTCGTTTTTCAAGGGAAAGCTTCGGGTTTCCGCGTGATTTTGACCTCACTGATATAGGAAAAAACTGTGAAAGGAATTGTCCTTGCTGGGGGAGCTGGTACACGTCTTTATCCGCTCACTCTCGTTACAAGTAAACAGCTTTTACCCGTTTACGATAAACCGATGGTCTTTTACCCGTTAAGTACGCTCATGCTAGCGGGGATTCGCGAGATCCTTGTGATTTCGACGCCTTCGGATCTCCCGAACTTCGAGCGCCTCTTAGGAGATGGCTCTCAGTTCGGTCTCAAACTCTCGTATAAGGTTCAACCAAGCCCTGATGGCTTAGCGCAGGCTTTTATATTGGGAAAAGAGTTTATTGGCGAAGAGGCCTGTGCGATGGTGCTTGGTGACAATATTTTCTACGGGCACGGTTTTGTAAAGGCACTGCGAGCGGCGGCACATAACGCAGAAAATGAAAATCGCGCAACCGTCTTTGGCTATTACGTCAAAGACCCCGAGCGCTTTGGCGTTGTCGAGTTTGACTCGGATTGGAATGCCATTTCGATTGAAGAAAAGCCAAAGAATCCTCGTAGTAACTATGCGGTCACTGGCCTTTACTTTTACCCGAAGGGTGTTTCTGAGAAAGCCTCTAAAGTGAAGCCTTCTACTCGTGGGGAGCTCGAAATCACGACGCTAAACGACATGTATCTTAAAGAGAAGCGGCTAAACGTTCAGTTGCTTGGGCGTGGTTTTGCTTGGTTAGATACCGGGACAATGGAAAGCCTCGCTGCGGCTTCTGAATACATTCGTATCGTGCAAAATCGTCAGGGTGTTGAAATCTCTGCTCCTGAAGAAATCGCTTTTCGCAATGGCTGGATTAATCAAGCCGAACTTTTAAAGGCAGCCGACCGTTACGGGAAGTCTCCCTACGGCAGTCACTTAAGAAATGTTGCTCAGGGTAAATTTAGTTATTAAAGGTTTGGAGTCGTATGGGACAGTTTTTAGTGACAAAAACGGCAATCGATGGCGTTCTTATTATTGAACCGAAAAAGTTTGGGGATTGCCGTGGCTACTTCATGGAAACCTATAACGAAGCGGACTTTAAGGCGCTTGGCATTGACGCAAGATTTGTTCAAGACAATCAGTCAGCGTCAACAAAGGGCGTTTTAAGAGGCCTACATTTTCAAAAAACGCATCCTCAGGCCAAACTCGTGCGTGTGATTTCAGGCGAAGTTTTTGATGTGGCTGTGGATTTGCGAAGCGGATCGAAAACCTATGGAAAGTATGTTGGCGTTGTGTTGTCTGCTGAGAACAATCGCCAGTTTTATATTCCGCGCGGATTCGCGCACGGTTTTCTTGTCCTAAGTGATACCGCGCAGTTTGTCTATAAGTGTGATGACTTCTATCACCCAGAAGACGAGGGTGGTGTTTGCTGGAATGATCCCGATATTGCAATTGACTGGCCCGACGTTGGTGAAATCACACTTAGCGAAAAAGATAAGTTACATCCAACCTTAAAAGTCAGTGCGATGGAGTTTTGTCTATGAATCTTTTTGTCACAGGAGGAGCCGGCTTTATCGGCTCAAACTTTGTCTATCACTGGTTAAAAAAGCACCCTGAAGATCGAGTGGTTTGCTTAGATAAGCTGACGTACGCAGGAAATCTCTCGACACTAGAAGAAGCGCTTAAGAATAAAAATTTTCGCTTTACAAGAACCGATATTTGCGACAGAAATGCCGTTAATGCGCTTTTCGAAGAGGAGCATCCCGATGTGGTGGTGAACTTTGCTGCCGAAAGCCACGTCGATCGCTCTATTGAGAATCCGCAGGTTTTTCTTGAAACCAATATTTTGGGAACAGCCGTTTTGATGGACGCTTGCCGCAAATACGGTATCAAGCGCTATCACCAGGTCTCAACCGATGAGGTCTATGGGGACTTACCCTTTAATCGGCCTGATCTCTTTTTCACGGAAGAAACGCCACTACACACAAGCTCTCCTTACAGTAGTTCTAAAGCTTCCGCCGACCTTCTTGTCTTAGCCTATTACAGAACTTACGGTTTACCAGTGACGATTACGCGTTGCTCAAATAACTATGGGCCCTATCACTTCCCAGAAAAGCTGATTCCGCTCATGATTATCAACGCTTTAAACGATAAGCCACTTCCCGTGTATGGCGAAGGCATTAATGTGCGTGATTGGCTTTATGTGGAAGATCACTGCGAGGCAATCGAAGCGGTTCTTCAAAAGGGACGTGTCGGCGAGGTCTATAACGTTGGTGGCCACAATGAGATGCGTAACATCGATATTGTGAAACTAATTTGTAAAGAATTAGGGCGCCCCGAGTCTTTGATTGTTCACGTCAGAGACCGCAAAGGACACGACAGGCGCTACGCGATCGATCCGACGAAAATCCACACGGAATTAGGGTGGCTACCAAAGACTCGTTTTGCCGATGGCATCACAAAGACAATTGCGTGGTACTTAGCCAATCGCTCGTGGTGGGAGACGATTGTTTCTGGCGAATATCAGAACTACTACGCGAAGATGTACGGGAATCGTTAAATCGGAGTCAGTATTTTTTAGGGAAGTTAAACCTTATGCGAGTTTTCGTCACAGGCGTTAATGGTCAACTCGGTCACGATGTTGTCAATCGCTTAAAGCTAGCAGGACATGAAGCGATTGCTTCAGATATTAAATCAAGCTATGCGGGGTTAGCAGATGGAAGTTATGCAACTGAGGCCCCTTACGTGCAGCTTGATATTACGAAAGCTTGTGACGTAAACGCCGCACTAGAAAAGATTCGTCCTGATGCGATTGTGCACTGCGCGGCATGGACTGCCGTGGATGCGGCAGAAGAGAATGAAAACTACGACACTGTTTATGCCGTCAACGTCTTAGGCAGCAAAAACATCGCCGTTGCTGCTAAGAATATTGATGCCAAAATGGTCTATATCAGCACGGACTATGTCTTTAACGGGCAGGGAACTGACCCTTGGGATGAGGAAAACTCAAAGCCATCGCCCCTTAACGTATATGGGGCAACAAAATTTGAAGCCGAACAAGAACTTCAAAAAATAATGGCGAAACTTTTTATCGTAAGGACGGCTTGGGTTTTTGGTTTAAATGGAAAGAACTTTGTGCGGACAATGATTAATCTTGCTAAGACCCATAAGGAGCTTCGCATCATTGACGATCAAATCGGGACTCCGACCTATACCTTGGATTTGGCGCGATTGCTTGTCGATATGATTGAGACGGACAAGTATGGGATTTATCACGCCACAAACGAAGGTGGTTTTATCAGTTGGGCGCAGTTCGCTAAAGAGATTTTCCATCAGACTAAAGATAGCGTGAAGGTTTGCGCTGTTTCGACAGCCGAGTATGGGCTATCTAAAGCCAAGAGGCCGTTTAATAGCCGATTGTCGAAAGAAAAATTAAAAAGAAATGGTTTTGCACCATTGCCTGACTGGAAAGATGCCTTAAGTCGCTATATTCAAGAGGCAAAGGAAAATCGAATTTTTGACTAA
>CAVJUW010000004.1:52938-67405 GCA_963652725.1 Bacteroidaceae bacterium
ATTGGTGCCCAAGACTGGACTCGAACCAGCACGCCTTGCGGCGCTGCGACCTGAACACAGTGCGTCTACCAATTTCGCCACTTGGGCACAAAGTGAAGGCGCAGTATAACACGATAGTTTTTAACGGAAGAAAAGTCGATTGATTCAAGCAAAGAAGAAAAACAAAGTGCCATTAGAGGAATTTCCAGAGCCGGAAATTCCCGTTAAGGGTGCACAACTAGTCAAAGCGCGTAAGGCAATTAAGAGCCTTCTTGCAGACAAAAACGAAGAGCGAACCGCCTCGGAACTTTTTGACTTTATTCAAAGCGCAACATGCCTTACGCAGGCAGAAATTGCAGCGGGTCTTAGAGCACTTGCTCAAGAAGGTTCGATACAGTTTTGCCCTCAATCTAAGTCAAAAAAAGGGCGCTGGAGCTTACATTCACGATTTGTGGCGTTTGAGGCAATTGTTTCAGGGAAGCGCTCAGGTCAATACACCGCAACCGATATCAGTGGTGAAAACTCCTACGAACTTATTGGAACAGAAACCATACCTGTCCTTCCAGGAGATCGCATTGAAGTTGTCCACAAAGGGAAGACTTGCTTTGGCGGTATTGAATTAGTCGAAGTGAAAAAACTTCTTAAGCGTGCAAAGCGCGAATGGGTTTGTTATCTCATTCAGAGAGTGCCCTATATCTATAAGGACGAGAAACTTTTTTGGGCTCGTCCAGTCGACCCGTTTTCTCCTACGGATATTCTTGTTCGCGGCAATGTCAATGCCTGTCGCAATAAGGCATTTGTTGTTGAGCTTGAAGAGGAGACGATACATGTTTGGTCTGGTAGCTATGCGTTAGTTGGGAAACTTACGGAGGTTTTAGGCGAAGCAGATGACCCCACTGTAGAGCGTGAGGTGGCGATTCGTCGCTTTGATCTTCCGCATGTCTTTAGTAAAGAGGCCCTTGACGAGGCCGATAGTTTTCCTAAGAAGGTTCTTGCTAAA
Source organism: Bacteroidaceae bacterium (assembly GCA_963652725.1). Lineage (GTDB taxonomy): Bacteria > Pseudomonadota > Gammaproteobacteria > Burkholderiales > Burkholderiaceae_F > Duodenibacillus. Next base: position 53,918 of record CAVJUW010000004.1, read on the forward strand.
GACCGCAAAGGACGCATTGATTTACGCGATATTGGCTTTGTCACAATTGATGGAGAAGACGCACGAGACTTTGATGATGCCGTTTGGGCTCAAAGTTATGAAGATGGCTGGCGGCTTCTTGTTGCGATTGCCGATGTGGGTTTTTATGTGAAGCCAGAAAGCGCTCTTGACAAAGAGGCACAAACTCGTGCGACGAGTGTGTATTTCCCGCGATGCGTGATACCGATGCTTCCTGAGGTACTTTCCAATGGGCTTTGCTCACTTAACCCCAATGTCGATCGCTTGAGCGTTGTGTGCGATATGGTCATTAACGGTAAAGGGGAGGTTACGGCCTATCAGTTTTATCGCGCTGTAATTTGTTCGAAGGCGCGTTTGACGTATACCTCAGTTTTTGCCGCTTTAAATGGCGACACTAAGGACATTGTCGAACGTGGCGCTAACCCCAAAGATATCGAGACACTGTATTTGCTATATCGCGCATTACGAGAGGCGCGCGAGAGCCGCGGTGCGATTGATTTTGAAACGCCTGAAGCGCAAATTCTTTGCGATGAAAATGGTCGCATCGAATCGATTCAGAAAAGAGAACACAATGATGCGCATCGCCTAATCGAAGAGTGCATGCTTGCGGCAAACACGTGTGCGGCGCACTTAATTTCTCATCGTTCACTCTCAGGCTTATATCGGATTCACGATGCGCCATCTGCTGATCGCTTGGATAACTTACGCGCTGAACTCTCGGGCTTTGGACTGACACTTGCTGGAGGTCAAAAACCAACAGCAGCTGATTTCGAAAGCGTCTTAAGGAAAATAGAACCTGGTCCGCGGCGAGATGCGATTGTTATGGCGATGCTTCGAACGATGCAGCAGGCGCTTTATAGCCCAATCAATGTTGGTCACTATGGCTTAAATTATGAGGCGTATACGCATTTCACCTCTCCGATTCGTCGTTATCCAGACTTGCTCGTTCATCGCACGATTTGCGCAGCGTTAGAAGCTAAGACCTACACTCCTAAAGTTTTAGTCGATACTGAGTGGTTTGATTCCTCGCGTGCCGCAACCAATGCGAAGAAGTCTCTTGATGCTGTTAGGCTTCACGCACAAATACCAGAAACGCCATCACGTCTACTTTGGGAAAGGTTAGGCCTTATATGTTCTGCAGCAGAAAGACGAGCCGATGAAGCAAGTCGAGACGTTGTGGCGTGGCTTAAATGCCTTTATGCGAAAACTCTTGCTCATAAGCCGTATCAAGGTGTGATTTCGGGCGTTAATAGCGCAGGACTTTATGTCACGCTCTCAGAGGTATTTATCGAAGGCTTTGTTCACGTCTCGAAAATTGGCTACGACTATTATGATTTCGACAATAGGACGCATCGTTTTGAAGGCTCATTTGGCACAGAGACTTATGGCATCGGAGATAGCGTTTATGTGGTTTTCGACTCGATTGATATGACAACACGCAGTATCGACTTCAGAGTCGTTCAGGTAAGCACACAAAAACACAACAATTCAAAAAAAGCGAAAACAGCAAAACGAAAAAGGAATTAGAAAAACATGGCTCAAGAAGTGGTTTTAGCGGGATTTCATGCCGTCAATGCACGAGCAAAACTTGCTCCCGAAACAATTCGCATCGTCTATGTCGATGAAAATCGGCACGATAAGCGTATGTCTGAGTGCAAGGCACGTCTTGCAGAAAAAGGTATCCGAGTCGCAGCAGTTTTTCCCGAAAGACTTGATGCGATGGCTCGAGCTGTGCCGCATCAAGGAATCGTTGCCTTAGCCGAGCCTCGCAAAACAGCTCTTACATTCGATCAACTTCTTGATGCGATTACACCGAATACGTTACTTCTACTTTTAGATGGAGTAACGGATCCAAGAAACTTTGGTGCATGTTTACGCGTTGCGGATGCAGCCGGTGTTCAAGCCGTTATCGTTCCCAAAGACCGCTCGGCAACCTATAGCCCCGTTGCAGCCAAAGCCGCAGCTGGCGCCTGGGAATCGGTTCCCGTTATCACAGTGACAAATCTCGCGGGAACAATTAGTGATTTACGCGATGCGGGAGTCTATGTTGCGGGGGCTGCTGGCGAAAGCGAAAAAACAATTGATGAAATCGATCAAAAAAGAGCGTTTGCCTGGGTTTTAGGCGCAGAAGGCGAAGGATTGCGGCAATTGACGCGTCGGCGTTGTGATTGCCTAGCCAAAATTCCGATGGCAGGCACCGTCGATAGCTTAAATGTGTCTGTTGCGACAGGAATATGCCTTTTTGAGGCGGTGCGTCAGCGCAAAGTGGTATAAGCTCAAGAAATTGTGCTAAAAATCAAGAACGGCCTCAAAGCGTGGGCCGTTCTTCTTTTTTGAAAGTGCTCTCATGGATAATAGAATCAGTTGGAAAAGTCGCATTGGGTTTATTTTGGCTGGCGCTGGTGCCGCAATTGGACTCGGTGCGATTTGGAAATTTCCGTTTATGGCTGGCAGTAACGGAGGAGCTGTTTTTCTCTTTCCGTATGTGCTCATGAGCCTGACGTTTGGCTTTGCTCTGATGCTTGCCGAAGTGACATTAGGTCGTATGGGACGTGGTTCCATTGTGACGACCTTTCGCCGTATCGCAGGAAAACGCTGGGTCTTTTGGGGATACCTCGGTGTTCTAACGGGTTTTTGCGTTTTATCGTTTTATTCTGCGATTGGCGGCTGGACCATGGCTTATCTCTGGGATGCAATCTTCTCGCCAAGTTTCTTATCGGATAAAAAAGAACTCGCTGAGCACTTTGGTGCTTTCGTTTCCTCACCTGTGGCCTGCATTGGTGTACAGGTCGCTTTCATTGTCTTTACGGCAGTAGCCGTCGGAAGTGGCATTAACGAAGGCATTGAGCGTTTAAGCAAAGTCTTGATGCCTCTTTTGCTTGTGATGGTTCTTGCCATCATCGTGTGGTCCTTGACGCTACCGAATTCAGAAAATGGTTTGAAGTATTTATTTAGCTGGAATCCAGAGGCCTTTAATTTCCAGAGTCTTTTGATGGCAATGGGCTTTACGTTTTTTAGCCTTTGCGTCGGATGCGGTTGCATGATGACCTATGGAAGTTATTTGCAAAAGACAGAAGACTTACCGTTTTCTTGTGCAAGCATTGTCTTTTTAACGACGCTAAGCTCGATTCTCGGTGGCCTTTTGGTGCTGCCTTCTGTTTTTGCCTTTGGTTTAGATCCCGCGAGCGGCCCAAGTCTGACGTTTATTACGATGCCGTATGTTTTCGCGCAGTTCTCGTTTGGGCAAATCTTGGCTGTAGCGTTTTACCTTTGTCTGCTGTGCGCGGCAATCACAAGCTCGGTTTCGATGCTTGAGTTAATCGTTGCCTTCTTAGTTGATGAATTAAAACTTGCGCGTCGTACGGCTTGCGTTGTAAGTTCTGTGGCTCTTATCTTAGTCGGTTCTCTTTGTGGACTTTCTTTCGGGCCGTTACAGAACTTTAAGATTTTCGGTCGCACGGTTTTCGATAACTTCGATTACTTCACAAGTAATTTAAGTTTGCCAACAGGAGGCCTTGTTGTTTGCCTCTTGGCGGGCTACTTCTTATGGCCGAAATTTAAAGAAGAACTTCAGTGTGGCGCATCTCTGAGTGAAACGACTCTCAAAATTCTTCGTTTCTTAATTTTGATTGTTTCACCTCTACTCATTTTGACAGTCCTTATTTCTGGACTTTAATTGGATAGGGTGAATTCGTCGGCTTCGTCTTGGTCTTTACGAAAGATCTCGCGAAGCCGATTTTTTAAACCTGTCTTACGTACGCTAAAGCTCTCTAGCGAGCTCAGTAAGGCGCTTACACTCGAAAAGATGGTAAGCCTTCCGTATTGCACGATACGATTTTCGATATCTTTCCTATCTTTGACGCGCGTAATTGCTGTGTAAAGAAGTTCGTTTGTTAAAAGCGAGTCAGCGCCAAAGTTTGGTAGTAAAAGAGCGAGATCTTCGTATTCCGATCCTTGAGACTTATGGATTGTGATAGCAAAGGCGCTTTCGTATTCGGGAAGTAAACTCAAAGATATCCGACGTAAAGCCCCTGAAGCACTACTAAAGAGAACGCGTGTGATGCCATCGGCGGAGGTTGGAAGAATAATTCCCATATCGCCGTTATAAAGGTCAGTGGCATCATCGTTTTTCGTGACAATAATCATTTCTCCCGTGCGGCCTGGGTTTTCAAAGCCACGTTGCATAAGTGCAGATTTAAGTGACTGACTTGCGTAGGTGTTCACAGAAGAAACACTTAAATTTCCCTGGCGCGTTGCACAAAGCACGCGAAAGCGTTGAGCCTCAACGAGGTACTGCGTCTCATCTCTTGCGCTTATAACATCGGCATAATGATTCAGGCGTTCATCAATCCAGCTACGCACCGCAGCGGGGAGTTCTGTGCCGCTTCGAGATGCTATATCCAAGCGAGTTAGGTGAACATCGTTTGGATCGGAAAGGCCAAGTTTATGAAGTAAAAAAGCGAGCGGCTCTTTTTCGTCTGTGTCTTGATATAGGTTAAGACTAACCGGGATTGGTTGGACTTCAGTGGCACGAGTAGCAGGTTCACTTACTGTAGCAGGACCATCATCGCAATTTTCTCGAGCCGCTTTGTTAATGGCGTAAGCCATCTTGCCAACAGCGCTTTTAGGATCAAAGCGAAAACTCTTTTTGAGTTCGATGGCAAAGCCATGCTCGCGACCAAGTGAGCACAAATCGGCAAATAGCGAGCCAGGTCCCACAGAACGCAACTGATAGGCATCACCTAAAAAGAGAAGTTTTGTGCGTTGGTGGTCTAAAACGCATAAGAGTTGCGCGGCAAGCCGAGCATCGAGCATTGAGGCTTCATCCAAAACAAAGAGATCACAATCGAGAGGATTTTCTTTGCTTGGCTTTTCGCCAGAATCCTGTGGGCTATAGAGCCACTTATGAATGGTTCGAGCTGGTAATCCCGCGGAGCCTGACTTTTTCAGTTTTTCTCTAAGGTTGGGGTAATTTTTTGAGGCAGCCGCATCAAGCGCTTCATGCATACGGGCGGAGGCTTTGCCCGTTGGTGCGCCAAGAAAGATTCTCAAGTTGGGGTTTTCGAAAAGTAAATTTTCGAGAATGCGCGCTAGAGACGATGTTTTTCCAGTGCCTGGTCCCCCATAGATTACAGAGAAAGTCTTTTCTTTCACAAGATCAATAACGCTATTTTCTGTTTTATTGATTTCGGTGTTTGTTCGGGCGCGAGAAACAAAGGCGTAAATGCGATTGGCGAGTTCAGATTCAACGGCGTAATCGCGATTGAGGTAGATGTTTTCTTCGTCCGCTAAAACAAGAGGCGTAGCTATGGAAGCTTCTTTATTTGCTGCATTGGCTTCGGTTGCAAGCTTATTTTTTAGAAGGATTGAGGCCACTTGAGAGTCAATCGTTGCACAAAGACCACCTTCTAATAGGCTCAGATTAAGAGCGCTCAGTGCAACGCAGAGCGCATCAAAGACAGGGCCTTCCGTCGGAAGATTCACGCTCGAAAGAAAATAGTCGCTTAGGCCGGTTACAAAAGCTGAGTGATTATTTAAATCTGTCGTTTGCATCGCTTTTTCCTAGGCGTTTTCAAAAACACAATCTAATCGATTGATTGCTTCGATAAATGTGTCATTCATTGGCATACGGTATAGCCCTGTTTGCGCATTTTCCTCGGGTGCTCCTATGCCACGCAAAAAGACATAAACGGCTCCACCCATATGAGAGAAGACGTCTTTATCTGATGGAAACCGAGTCTTGAGATAGCGCTTTAAGGCAACAAGGTAGCAAAGAGCCTGTAGTTTGTAGTTCGCTTCGCGCATGAGTTTTTCCATCGCCTCTTGCGTGTAATTGCCGGAATAGTCGCGAGAATGAAGGCCTTCAGAATCTTCAATCTTGTTACTTTTCCAGTCGACAATCCAAAATAGACCATCGCGATCTTCAAACACAAGGTCAATTTGTCCAGTTAAAAAACCTTTGAGACTGAGTTTAAAGTTTTTAGGTGGAGTCCCTTCAGAGTTCTCATCCCTATCAAGAACAAAGTGAAACGACTCCGAGTCTTTGAAAGTCGCCTCGAGAGCCTCTAGAGAAAAGTTGGCATTAGAGAGGCTTGCAAGAAAATCGATTTCTGGAGCGATTTTTCTTGAGCGCAATATGTCAAGAAGCGTTTCTTTGCCCGTAAGTTTCGTATGAAGTAGCCGCACAAAAAGACGGCGCATCCAAAGGCGGCAATAGCCTTCGCTAGAAACTGCTTCGTTGATGCCAACGGCTGGGTCAGGCTTAGTCTCGGGGTCATCAGCAATGGTGCCTTTGAGATTGCAATCGAAAAGGTAATTGGCTAGGTTGGCTATCCATTCATCATCGATAAGCGCTCCTTTTGGGAGAGCCTTAGCCTTTCTGATAGCAAGTTCCATTGTTTTGTGTAGGAAGGTTCCTGCGCTTGTTCCCGCTGGGAATGCTAAAAACGGGGAGGAGCCTATCTGATGCGAAGAAATAAGTGCTTTCGATAGCGTTGTAAAACTTGATCTGACCCAAGAGCGTTCAAGGCGCTCTTCTTTCGCTTTTAAGGGAGCCGTTTGCTCTATTGCATTTACGGTTTGGCTCTTGATGCCGATGAGAGGATTAGCGATTTCTTCTACGTCGTAAGTCTTTGAATCGAAAACTTCGAGCAAGGTTTGCAAGGCGTCTTTACTCTTGTACTTCGAATTGAAAGCACAAAGATAGGGGTTATTTTTGAAGTCTTTATATTTTCCTGTTGGTGTGATTGCAAAAGACAGTGGAAGAACGAGTCGCTCGGAGGCTCGAGTCATTGCCACATAGGCAGATCGCACCGCTTCTTCTTTTAGCCTTTGCTTTGTTTGCGGATGCTTGGTTTCGTTACTTACCTCTGGTGAAATAATGAGTTGTCTATTGCCGTTGGCATCTCTTTCACGGAATAAATGATTATGCGATTTAGAGCTTTCGATTTTTTGCGTATAGGTTTTCGCTAGATAGACAACAGGGTATTCAAGGCCTTTACTCTTATGAATCGTCACGATGTTAACGAGCGATGGGTCGTTATCTGAACGAAGCTCTTCGCCTTCGGTGTCAGCTTTGGCGGTGCGAATTTTTTCTGTTAACCAAGCAACAAGTCCAGAAGCAGAGAGGTTCTTCAGTTGCGCGGAGTCAATGAGCTCAAGAACGTGTTCGTAGTTAATAAGGGCTCTGCTATTTCCTTCTTTTAATAATCGCGCCAATGTTCCAAACCCTTTTTCTCGATTGCTTTCACGCATTAAGCGCATAAAAAGGGCAAAAACGCCAAGCCTTTCCATTTCTTTGTTGGCAAAACTAAAGAGCTCTTGAAGTTGTGTGACTTTGCGTTCGTCAGAAAGCTCTTTTAGCGAATAGCCCACAAGCGTTGTTGCGGCGGCACTCTTTAAGGCATCGCGATTTTGCGTTGAAAGGATTGCACGTAAGGTAAAGAGAATTTCAAGAGCCTCAGGCGTTTGAAAGATGTTTTCTCGTTTTGTCGTGCAGAATCGAATGTTGTGTCGCTTTAATTCTTTACCGATTTCGAAAGCTATGTTGTTTTGTCGAATGAGAATAGCGATATCGCTCGGTCGGATCTTTCTTTCTCTTGGACTTGCCCAATAGACATGGACCTCACCATGACGCCCGAAATAATCCCCATTTAGTAATCGCGCAATATCGTTTGCAATGGCTTGAAGCTCAAGCGCATAGAGATTTTTATTTTCTCGATTCTTGAGTTCTTCTTTTGTTCCGAGTGCCGTCCAGATTTCGAACGCAGGGATTGCAACAGGGTCTTTGCCCTCTTCGCAAAACATTAAAGGCGCAATTGTTTCACACGACTCCGATTGCGTTTCAAAGGTAACGGCGCTATCTTCGAAAAGGAAGGCTTTAGAGCTTGAGAAAAAGTCGTTTACGACGTCAACGAGCTCTTTCGTGGCTCGATAGTTTGTCGATAGACTTGAAATCGTCGCTACGTCTTTCTTAGCCTCAAAGTAGGTATCAAGCTCTGCGTTGCGAAAACTATAGATGGACTGCTTGGGGTCGCCTACGAAAAACGCGTTTTTGACAACGGGAACTTTCGAACTTTTTGGATCAAGAAACAGCAGGTGAAAAATCTCGTACTGCAGTGGATCTGTGTCTTGGAATTCGTCGATTAAAACGGCACGATATTTTGTGCGAATCGTATCGATGAAGGTCGTCTCTGAAGAAGTGACCTTTTTCTTTTCTCGCCTTAGACCATTAAGGAGGTCTAAGAGAAGATCATCAAAGGTCATGACATGTTGACGCTCTTTTACTTTGGCGAAAACTTCAGGGAATTCGACATAAAGATTCCGAAACCACTCATTGGCTTTAGCCGAGAGTTTTTTTTCATCACTAAATTCTCTTACTTCTATTGCGTGGCGCGTTTCTCTGGTTTCTCGCGACAAACCTGCAAAGCCATCTGCAAAGCTCTTATAGGAGAGAATCTCAGACAAAAGTTCGGGATCGTCTTTCGGGAGCTTTTCTCGCAAGTATTCATCGAGCGTAAAGTTTCTTAACTCAGAAAGACTGGCATCATCAATGCGTTTTTTTTCTGTGAAGTTCTCGCAACTGACGGAAAACTCGGTTAAAAGTTTCTTTGCAAATCCGTGAATTGTGAGAATCGAAGCTAGGTCAATTTGCCCGATGGCACGTGAGAGCTTCTCGCAAATCTCAGAGCGTTCTTTATCCGTATTTGCGCTATCGGCCCATTTCTTTAATAGCGCATCGTCTTCATCGGTAAATCCCTTGCCGTCTATGAATTCGTTCCAGCGTACGAGATAATTTGCCAGTGTTTTTCTTACTCGCACTTTAAGTTCTGAGGCGGCTTCTTTCATGAAGGTCACGACAAGAATTCGATCAATCGATAGTCCTTTCTTGTCTTTGCCACCTTCGATAACTAGACGCGCAACGAGTCTTTCTAGCGAATAGGTTTTTCCAGTCCCTGCGCTTGCTTCAATGAGCGTTGGACCATCAAGATTGGCTGTTAGATAGTCAAAGTTCTCAGTCATTGTTGCGCTTCCAAAGAACTCCGTAAGAGTTCATCAATACCATAGATTGCCTCAGTTACGGCATCATTAATGAGCAAGGTATTTTTCTTACCCGCGTTCAAAGAAAAGAGATAGGAATCTTCAAGTGCGCTCTTTTTTGTTTCGAGGTCTTTTTTAAGCTTTTCGAACCCTCGCCAAAGAGGATCGAGAGTGGGCAAATCTTTCTTCGTATTTGTCCCAAAGTAAGGCTTCGTTGGCGTCACGCGAAAACGGGTGCTTAGAGCCTGTTCGTAGTGAAGTAATGATGCAATAAACAAGCGAGCGTTCTCAGAAGTTATTTCACTTAAATCGAAATACGGTTGTTTGTCGCTTCCTCTTTCAAAAGTCATTTCAGAAGGTGACTTTTCCTTATCTAAAGCAATAAGGCGCAAGCGAAAACGCTTTCCTGTTTCTTTGGCGTAATCTGATGCGAGAAGCGCTATTTGTAAGAGTGCGGCTCTTTGCCGATCTCTTGATGTGTAGGCGCTATAAAGAAAATCGATTGTGTTGCTTTCCGTTGTCTCAGACAGTATGTCAACAGCAGGTAGCCTCAAGCGAACATTCTCGAAAGTGACAAAGCCCGCATCGAATTTTTCTGTTCCATTAGGAGCAATCTCTTGCGCGATTTTCTTATAGTCATAAACATTACTTACAAGCTCTTTTACTGCATAGCGACGGACTTCGTAGCATCCAAGTGTTGGATTAAGAGAAATGACTGGCAATGCGCAAAGTGCATTAACGATACTTTCTTTATCACGATTTTCTTTTAGCGAGCCATAGCGTTTATCGAGCTCCTCGCTAAAAAGGTGTTGTAGTTGAGATTTTCTTAATCGATTGGCCTCTAAATCGGGCGGAAGAATGCGAGATGCGGTTAACTCATCGTCAAGTCCCACAGTGAGCCGAAGTTTCTGAAGCACATAATCAGAAGGGTCAATCCAAGCTTTACAGAGCTTTCTAAATAAAATGGTTCTCGTTTCTTCTTCGTTTGTTGCTGCTGGCTCAAAGCCGCGTAAGAAATCCTCAGCGGGCTTAGCCTTATCTTTATTTGTGTCCGTTTCTTTTATCGCATCTAAAAGCGCCTCGTACTCTTTTCGGTTGCGATTGGAAAAGAAAAGGGAGGAATTCTCTTTTTGAAGGCTAGGAAAGAAACTTGTAAGAGAAACCCGTGAACTTGGAAGAATCCCTGAAATCTTTTCAACAAGACCTGGGGCTTCTTCGCTAAGCCATTGCAGCAAATCTTCGAGAACAGAACTTGCCCCTTTGGGTTTATCTAGAGGTTTTTCTCCTGCGTTATAGGTGATGAGAATATTCTTTTCTGCCGCACACAAAAGGCCAAGAAAGACTGAACGGTTATCAATACGAGAGTCTTGGTCGCCACGCCGGGGGCAAGGCGCATCTTCGCGATGACGGTACGCTGCTGTGAGATCGAATTCTTCTTGAACCTGTTCGCCAGGAAATTGTGAATCCTCATCAAGACCAATCATGGCAATCGCTTTAAAAGGAATATCGCGCAAAGCATCCATCGAAGCGAACGTCACAGCGCCATCGTGACAGCCTTGGCGAATCGTGACGCCGAGCGTTCGTTTAAGAGAGGCTCGATAGACCTCGGGAGCAATGCGTTCTTCTGTTCCCTCTAAAGTGCTTGTGATTGTTTCGTGTAGACCGTCAAGCGCTTCTGTGAAAACCTCTTTCGCATCCCGTACTTCATTGGAGCGCTCATCAGCAAAGAGCTCATCAAGAAGTTTTTGTGTGAACGTTTTCCATTGGCTGACACTAAAGTGAAAATCAGTGTTCTTTTCTTCTTTTGCGTAAGCGACGAGTCCCTTGAGGGCTTGCGCAATCGTGAGAAGCTTTTCAAAGAGTTCGGCATCTTTCGAAACAGTCTCAAATTGAGTGAGCTCATCGCCTGTGACCGCTAGTGACCTTCCAAAACTTTGCACGCCTGTTTTATCGAAGGCAAAGCCTAAGGCTAAGCGCTCAAGCGCTCGAGCAAGTGTCGTATCGTTTTCATCGATTCGAGTTTCGCGACCGAGTCCGTCAAGGTGCTCCTGATTAATCGCTAGGCGAAAACCTGCTGTTGCAAGCCAATTTCTCCAAATCTCGATTTCTTCATAGTTTAGATTCCAAGCTTGCATGAATAGGGGAGTTGAAACTAGATGCAGGAAACTCTCAAAGTCAGGCGACTCAAAAAGAAAAGTAAAAGCCTCTAGAAAAGCATTTTCCTCTACGTTAACTTCGCCTAGGATTTTGTAATCGATGCGACTTTCTGGGTCTCTTGCGTTTAATAGCCCTCGAATAAGACCAGCGGCGGCGGTAATGTTGGGTGTGACAACGAGAAAGTCATCTGCCTTGTAGTGGTTTTGCTCACAAAGCGCATCTATCCAATTGATGGCAGCTTCGATTTGCGAAGAGAGGCTTGCGGCTTTATAGATTCGAAGGCTTCGATCTTTTTTACTGTCGAACTGCTCGATATCAAAAGAAAAGTCTTGACCATTGCCTTTTAAAGGACAATCAAAAAGAAAACTATTCACAATCGCATCAAGCAAGCTGACTTGTTTCTCGTCTTTTGCAATGCGTTTACGCCAAATCATCGATTGATCGGAGCCATTGATATCATCAAAGGCTTTTTCTTGCATCTCTTGCCAAAGACAATGCATCTTCTCGAGAGCGATTAAGTCATCTTTGGGGCGAGAAAACCGGTCTTCAATCAGCTTATCGCTTGTTAGCCCCTCGTCAGGCGCATAACGCCAAAGTCGGTCAATAAAGGCACGAACAGAGCTCGCGTTCTCGTGCAGGAAGCGATTCTTTTTAAGTGGGACTTTCCAGCCTGGCTCACTTTCTTTGCTAGAAAAGAGCGCCATTGGAATTGCATCGTTTGGGTCAAACCAATATTCGCAGCACGGGTTAAAGATGTAAAGACGAACGTCTCTAACTTGCGCTTGTTTGGCTAAAACGGGAAAGGCCAACGGCGGCAATGTATGCGGCAAAAAGATGTGAACGGGACTCGTTTCTTTTGGAACTTGAAAACGAGGATCGTTCTTATCGAGCAATTCGCTACCGAGCTCAAGGATTTTTCCCGTATAAGAGCTTGCAAAAGGTTTTTCGCTTTTGCGTTCACGAACCGAGTCAATCGCTTGAAGTTCTTGCCAAAGACTTTTTTGCCAAAGAAATTCGGGTTGTTTGGCTAAAGAAGTGTCATCGTCTGTTTTGTACGCATCATGCATCCATGAAGTGACCCAGTCGTAGCGGTAGTTCACGTATTTTGTAAAGACGCGCGCAATGCGTTCTGCTAAGGAAAAAACTTCAACGGCGCTTTTGCCTTCAAGGACTTCTAAAAGTTGCGTGTAATTGTCAAGAGGGCAATGTAATTGATCTTGTTTCTTACCCTGTATGGCTAAAAGAATCGGGAATAATGACCACGGTAATTTAAAGCTTTCAAGACTTGCCGTGTGCCAAAAAGCGCCGTACGGGCGAAGCCACTTAGCAAGATTTGAGAAGCTGTAGCCGATGCTAATGCCATTTTTCTTACAAAGTTTTCGAGAAACAGCTCCCTCGATTTCTTTACCTGGGACAACAATCTCAATAGGGTCAAATAACGATTCGTTTCCATTGGCCTTATCAAAGGTCAAATTAACTTCAAGCGCTGTTATGAGCACTTCAAAGCTATTCGAATAGGTGATGTGTAAGGCCATAAGGGTGAAAACTTAGATGTGTTTTTCGTGGCACCGTTCTTTTTAGAGCCATCAGTTAAGAGGGCCTAAGAGCGCAGTGCTTACTTTTTTTCCTAAAAGATAAGTCAGTCTAACAGTTTTTCTTTTCGTCTCCTCGGTTTTTGTAAGCGTGCGAGCGAAGAACGAAAAGCGACTGAAAACGAAACGGGAAAAAGTGGATTTGAGGGAAAGGATGAAAAAATCCCACCAAGAACCCTTGGTGGGAGAAAAAGCGGTAATTGCTTTGTGTCAGCTTATGTTTTACCGGAGGAAAAAAACAGATTAGCTAGCCTTCCAAGCGATGAAAACCAAGAAAACGCAGAGGACAGCAATAATCCCCAACGCCATCATGTCTAGTGTATTGTTAATTGGGAACATAGTTATCTCCTTACAGAAAACCAATTGGACAATCTCATCGTAAGGCGAAACCACGTTTTGCGAAATTGTGAATTTGCTCTAGTCAAAAGACGAGTCGTTAAAACTCACTAAGTAATTTATGCAAGAGGGAGTTTTAGAGAAGGAAAATCCGAGGTCAATGGTTAAGACCTCGGATTCTTGAATTGGTGGAGATGAGGAGGATCGAACTCCTGACCTCTGCATTGCGAACGCAGCGCTCTCCCAGCTGAGCTACACCCCCAAAGCGTTTCGGCATGTGCCTTTGCTTTAAGGATGCGTATTGTGCAGAAACTGTAAAAAAAATGCAAGGCAAAACCACCAAATT
>CAVJUW010000005.1:0-53350 GCA_963652725.1 Bacteroidaceae bacterium
ATTGTACAAAAGCCGCCATTGTAATGGAGAATTTTTGCAATGTCGTATATCCAAAATGACGTTGCCTGAAAAGGTTGACAGTTTTCACTAGGGTGACGATTTATGGATTCCCAGGGGCGATTCCTCAAACAAGGCTGTCTTAGAACCCTTTTAAAGTCAACTTGAGTAGCGTTTTACCCTCACGCTGACTCGTTTGCACCGTGCTATTCTTTCCATAAACCACATGGAGAGAAATCTCCTAACCTATTCTCGCTAAAAAGGGGAGAGAAGAAAATGGCTGATGATTTTCAGAAAGAAGGCTTGGAATTTTGCAAAACAGTTTTTGAAAAAATCCGTTCGATGAGTGCTGACGGTCGTGGTGTAACACGTCAGGGTTATGGCAAAGTCGAATGTGAAGTAATTGAATACTTAAAGAGTGTTGGCCGCGAGCTTTCATTAGAAATCACAGAAGACGCTGCAAAGAACGTTTGGATGCGATTTCCTGGAAAAAACGCCATGCTTCCTGCGTTTGTTTCGGGTAGCCACGCTGACTCAGTTCCCGAAGGCGGCAACTACGATGGCCTAGCAGGCGTAACAGCAGCGCTCTCTGTTGCTTGGTGGATGCGTAAGATGCAATACACCCCTGAGCGCGACTATGTTGTTCTTATCATGCGCTGCGAGGAATCGAGTTTCTTTGGTAAGGCCTACATCGGGTCTCTTGCTTTCACAGGGCAACTTACAACAAACGAAACCAATCTCAAACACCGCACTGAAGATAAGACGCTCGGAGAATTCATGAGTGAGTGCGGTGTTGATGTTGCTAGTGTCACATCAGGCAAACCTCTTGTCGATTTAAAGCGTATTGGTGCTTTTGTTGAATTGCATATCGAGCAAGGTCCAACATTGGATTCTTCTGCCACAGAGCGCGTCGGCATCGTTACAGGCATTCGCGGCAATGTGCGCCATAAGGCAGTGCGTTGCATCGGGCAGACCGCACACTCGGGAGCCGTGGATAAGCAATTTAGACACGACGCTGTGATTGCTACAGCCGACTTAATTTGCCGCATGGATAAACACTGGGATGAGTGGCTCGCTAAGGGCGAAGACCTCGTCTTTACAGTGGGGGTTTTAAAGACTGCAGCAACAGCAGCGATTACGGTTGTTCCTGGAGAAACGACATTCTCTGTGGATATGCGCAGTTTGAAGCTTGATACCGTTGAGCGCTTTGAAAAACTCATGCGCGAAGAAGCCGAAAAGATCAGCAAAGAACGCGGTGTGAAGTTTGAGTTTGACAAACTCTTAGTAACGCAGCCAGCAGGTGTTGATGCGGCCTTAAGCGACAAGCTTGCGGCAACAGCCGCAAAGTGCGGCATTCCCGTTAAGCGCTTAGCTAGCGGCGCAGGTCACGACTCGGCTGTGATTGGTAACACAGGAGTTCCTGTAGCGATGATTTTCGTTGCAAACCAAAACGGCTCGCACAATCCCTTTGAGACGATGAAGCTCGAAGACTTTATGCGTGGAGCCGAGTTACTTTGGAAGACTGTTGAACACTTCGAAGAGTAGTGTCGTGACTTCGATTCGCCGAAGGCCAAGTTAGCTTTCGGCGAAAAGGTCTTTTGGCATACTCGCCGTTGCCGGATCAATCAGGCCAAAGTGCTTATACGTTGCAGCAGTAGCTTGTCTGCCGCGCTGTGTGCGTTGCAGTAAGCCATTTTGAATAAGAAATGGCTCAACCACGTCTTCAAGCGTTTCGCGATCTTCTCCTAAGGCACTCGCTAAGTTATCGATTCCAACAGGGCCCCCAGAGAACTTATCTAAGATAATCCGCAAGAATTTCCGATCAACGGAATCAAGGCCTAACTTATCGACATCAAGCATCTTTAGGGCGGTATCGGCAATCTCGCGAGAAATAACACCGTTACCTTTTACTTGCGCAAAGTCTCTGACGCGACGCAATAAGCGATTGGCAATTCGCGGTGTTCCGCGCGAACGACGCGCAATTTCCACGGCACCTTCTTCCTCGATTGCGATAGAAAGAAGCCCAGCTGAGCGTTTAACGATACTCACAAGTTCTTTTGTCGAATAAAACTCAAGCTGATTGACAATACCAAAGCGCGCTCTTAAGGGGTTCGTTAAGGCTCCAGCGCGTGTTGTTGCACCGATTAAGGTAAAAGGCGGAAGGTCAATTTTGATCGATCGCGCAGCAGGCCCTTCGCCAATCATGATGTCAATCTGATAGTCCTCAAGCGCAGGGTAGAGGATTTCTTCTACAACAGGGCTTAAGCGGTGAATTTCATCGATAAAGAGAACGTCGTTTTTTTCTAGGTTTGTAAGAATTGCAGCGAGGTCCCCAGGACGCTCAAGAACGGGGCCTGAGGTTTGCCGTAGGTTAACGCCCATTTCATTGGCGACAATGTGGGCAAGCGTTGTTTTCCCAAGTCCCGGGGGGCCAAAGACCAAAAGATGGTCAAGCGCTTCGCCGCGCATTTTCGCAGCGGAAATAAAAATCGAGAGTTGCTCTTTAATCGAGCTTTGCCCGACATAATCGGCAAGCTTTAGCGGACGAAGTGCGCGATCGATGTTTTCTTCTTTAGGGCTTGCAACTTCACTAGCAACAATGCGTTCGACGTTTTCCATAACTGATAGCTCCTTCTCTTGCCTTACTATTTTGACAGAGCTTTAAGCGCTTCGCGGATTCCATCGTTTACGCTGATGTCAGGGGCCAATCCTTTTACGGCCAATTGCGCCTCACGGTCCGAATACCCTAAAGAGAGAAGGGCGCTCACAATGTCGTGTTTGGCGTTGGTACTAGCCGAGCCTTCGGTCTCACTACTAATCACCGTATCAAGTTTTCCTTTCAGTTCCAAAACGATGCGTTCAGCGGTTTTCTTTCCAACGCCTGGAATTCTCGTTAAAAGCCCTGGTTCTTGCGTTGCAACAGCCTGAGAAAGAAGTTGCGAAGAAACGCCTGAGAGAATCGAAAGCGCAATTTTCGGGCCAATGCCTGAGATGCGAATTAGCAGTCGAAAAAGCGTTCTTTCTTCTTTTGTAAGAAACCCATAGAGTAATTGAGCGTCTTCACGCACAACAAAGTGCGTAAAGAGTGTTACTTCTTTACCTACTTCAGGTAGGTTATAAAGCGTTGACATCGGTACATCGATTTCGTAGCCCACACCGTGGACATCCACGATAACCTGCGGAGGGGCTTTTTCGAGTAAAACGCCTTTAATTCGTCCAATCATGAGTGGGTTCTTCCTTTAACAAACTTTTCCCAAGCGCTGCGACTTGAACCACGCAAACGGCCTGCCGCAACGGGTTTCTTTACCTGCGTATTAACCGATTCAATTTGCGCCATACGTCTTGAATGCGCATAGGTTAGCGCACAGGCTAGGGCGTCAGCGGCATCAGGTTGCAAATCCTCTTTTAATTTCAGAAGATGAGCAACCATCGCTTGAACCTGAGGCTTTGCAGCTCTTCCCGTTCCCACAATCGAATTCTTAATGTGTGTGGCACTAAATTCGCAAACAGAAAGCCCTTTTTGCGCAAGGCACGCTAAGGCTGCGCCTCGCGCTTGCCCCAAAAGAAGCGTTGTCTTTGGGTTTCTATTTAAGAAAATGATTTCAGCTGCGGCAACTGTTGGATGCGTTTCTTCAATAACGCGAGAAAGGTGCTCATAGATAAACGCTAAACGGTCAGCCAATTCACCTGTTGGTACGTGTATGCACCCGGCTGTGATAAAGGTGTTTTTCTTAGCAGAGGCATCAATCACACCAAAGCCTGTGTGATTGAGCCCCGGGTCAATACCCAAGATGCGAACAGGAGTTTCGTTTGTTTCACCCATTATCGGTTCGCTTCCACTTTTGCCGCGTGTGTGAGCATCTCGTAGGCGGCTTTTCTTGTCACATCGGTAATTTCGATGCCACCTAACATGCGAGCGATTTCTTCCACGCGTTCTTCTTCACTTAAAACTTTAAGCGTGCTTCGCGTAATGCCATTGTCTGTTGTTTTGGTAACTTGCCATTGGTTGTTAGCCGAAGAGGCCACTTGCGGTAAGTGCGTCACACAAAGCACCTGACGTGTTTTCCCAAGCCGTCGTAATAGGAGACCAACGACTTCGGCCACAGCCCCTCCGATGCCGCTATCGACTTCATCGAAAATCAAGGTTCCTACAGGAGTAAGCGTTGCCGTAATCACTGCAATCGCAAGAGAAATGCGGGCAAGTTCACCACCTGAGGCAACTTTCGTTAAAGCGCGAGGCGTAGCCCCAGCGTGGCCTGCGACAAGGAATTCACACTTTTCTAGCCCGTCGCTCCAAGGCTCTGTTTGGTGAAGAACAATCTCAAGTTTCCCACCTTGCATTGCCAAAAGTTGCATTTGAGCCGTCACGGCATAAGAGAGTTTCTTTGCGGCAATTTCACGCACCTTTGTTAGGCACTTTGCCTTTGTCATATAAGTGTCGTTGGCGGCTTTGACTTCCTTTTCTAAACTCTCAAGGTCAGAGGCCTCTTCGATTTCATGAAGGCGCTTCGTTGTTTCTTCAAAAAAGAGATAAAGATCTTCTGGTGCGCGATTAAATTTTTTCGCAAGGCGCCAATAGGCATTGAGTCTTTCATCAAGCGCTTCGAGCGCTTCTTGATCGGGATTGCAACGCGAAAGACCGTGACCGGCTTCTCTAACGACATCGTCAACAATGCTTGAGGCCTCAGAAAGGGCGTTCGCAAGTTCTGTGAAGGTCGCATCAAATTGACCTGCGTGAGTCAATTGCGATTGCGCCCTATTGAGTAAATCAGCGACGTTAACCTCGCCGTTACTTAAGTTATCTAAGGCGCCTTGAACGGTTTCTTCAATGTCGGCTGTGTTCGAAAGTCTCGCGTGCTCGGTACTGATCTCTTCGTATTCGCCTTCTTTGGGAGAGAGCTCGTTTAAAAGCTCTAAGGTCCAATTTAAGCGCTCAGTTTCTGCGGCGACTTTCTCTTTATCTTCGATTGCCTTGGCTAAGCGTTTTTTTGCTTCTTGCCAGGTTTTGTAATCGGTTCGAACGGCATTTAATAGTTCATCGTCTTTGGCAAAGCCGTCGACCAAACGAAGCTGAAAGGCGGTTTTTAGTAGCGACTGATGCGCATGCTGTCCGTGAATATCCAAAAGACGTTCACCGAGTTCGTGCATTTGTGCCACAGTGACAACAACGCCGTTGATCCAACAACGAGAGCGACCGTTTAAATCCACAGTGCGGCGTAAAAGTACGGTATCTAAGGCATCAATCTGCGCATCGCGCAACCACGCCAAGGTGGCTTCATCAACGGTAAATTCAGCTGAAACTTCGGTTTTCTGTGCGCCTTCGCGAATAAGAGCCGCGTCGCTCCTAGCTCCCAAGACAAGTTCAAGCGCATCGATAAGAATGGATTTTCCCGCTCCCGTTTCCCCAGTAAGACACGTCAAGCCACTCGTTGCTTCAACGGTGAGCTCTTTGAGGATGACAAAATCTTTTAGGGCTAAGAGCGTGAGCATAGTAAAGGGCTAGTGCACTTTCTCGTGAATGGGATGATCGTTTTTCGGGAGCGTGCTCCAATTGAGCTTGCGCCTAAACATGTCGTACTGATTAAAGTTTTCTGGGTGTAGCAAGATAAAGTGCGAGTCTTTACAGGTTCCAATCTTCAGAATGTCGTCTGTTAAAACATCAAAGAAGACCTGTGCATCAAAACTTACGACCGCGCTACGGGTTTCTGTCACTTCAATGTGTACTGTCGCTGTTCTTGGGACAAGTATCGGACGGTTCGAAAGTGTATGTGGCGCAATAGGAACAAGTAGCATCGCCCCGAGCGCTGGGTGCATGATTGGGCCGCCGGCGCTCATCGCGTAGGCCGTAGACCCTGTAGCAGTACTTACGATAATGCCATCTGCGCGTTGCAAGGCAAGTTCCGTATTATCAACGCGAAGCATGTATTCGACCATACCCAAGGCTCGCCCGTGGCAGATACCAATGTCGTTTGTTGCCAGGGCAGAAAACACGACCTTCCCGTCTCTTAAGAGTGTGCCTTCGAGCATCGGGCGCGTATCTAAGCAATAGTGCCCCTCGAGCATCGGAGGAAGGAGTTCATCGATATTGTCGACTGTGATATCGGGAATAAAGCCTAAGCGACCAGCGTTAATGCCAATTAAAGGGATGTCGTGGTGCGCAAGGCTTCGAGCAGCTCCTAACATCGTTCCGTCGCCACCGATAACGATAACGACATCGGCTTTTGCTGTGATTTCTTCAAGAGTGGCAGGTTTAACTGAGGAATTCGGTCCTAAATTGCGGACGGTATTCTCATCAAGGAGGACAGTTGCACCACTTTGGCGGACGTATCCAAGAACCTTAGCAACAGGATCCGTGAGATCATCGACTGGCTTACTGATAATGGCAACACAGGAAAATTTTTTCATAGACTATAGACTCACGAATCAAGGGAAAAGAATTTGTAGCTCTAGCGCCGAAATTATGGCATTTTCACGGAGAAAACGCCCTGATTATTTGGGTAACGTTCCTTACCCAAAAGGGCTAGGGAAGAGAAAGAAAAACCGCTCCCTTTTTCTAGCTAGGAAGCGGTCAAAAAGAAAAGAGGAAAAGCCCTAGGTTTACTTCATCCAAGGCGCTTTTTCTTCGCAGAGTTTGGCATCTGTTGCGGTAAAGCCTTTTAGGCTTCCTTGGGCTACCTGCACGCAGATATAGGTCATTTCTGAGTCGCTTGTAGCGCGAAGTGCGCGGTGAGCCTCCGGGGCAATGAAAAACCAGTCGCCTGCGAAAATCTCACTTACTTTTCCATCTAGATAGAGCTCGCCTTTCCCGCTAAGAATGCCATAGAGTTCTTCGTTTTGAGTGTGTTTGTGAACAAAGGGAACGCCAAAGCCAGCGGCTGCGACATTAATTGAGACTTCAGCTCCAGTTAGTCCTAACGCATCATGAAGCTCGGTGCGCGCGGCTTTGGAATCGATGTGAATCTTTTTAAACTGAGACATGGTTTTTCTCCAGTAAACGTTCGTAAGCGAACAATGAAAGGATAAAAAAGGGAGAATCGTTCTCCTCTTTGGTTATCGGCATGATAGTTCGTATGCGAACAAATGTCAAGACATCTTGCGGTTTGAGGTGAAAAACTAGGAATCAGAAGCCGACTTAAAGTTCTCAGCGGCTTTCGCGAGGTTTTTCTCAAACGAGTTGAGTTCCTCTTCAGTAAACCCGCTACTGACTTTCTTTTCAAGAGCTTCAGAGATACGGGCAAATTTGGGTTTTAGTTCACGCCCTTTTTCTGTTAAGAAAATTCGAATGGCTCGAGTGTCGTCTTTGTTTCCTTGTTTTTTGAGAAACCCCATTTTTTCTAATCTTCCAACCATCACAGAGACGTTTGATTTGCTTCTTCCTGAGCGACGGGCGAGTTCGGTCAAGTTAAGACCGTCTTCAGTAAAGAGGCATTCGAAAAGGTCACCATGACAGGGCTCAATATCGCCCAATTGGGCCTTTTCGAGTAAAGAAACGAGGTAGTCGTGACTTGCGGCATGAAGCCGTGCTGTAAGGCTAACGATTTGGCTAAATTTTTTCATAGGAAATCTATTTTCGTTCGTAGACGAATGGATTATAGGAAATTGCTAAGAAAAAGAAAGCCGTCAATACCGAGCTTGTAGGATAATGCGAGCCATAGAAAAAGAAGGAAAGGATCTTTTATGAAGGCACAGTGCCAAATTCGCTTTGCAACGCGCGAGGATGTCCCAACGATTTTGGGTTTTATTAAGGAGCTCGCGCACTATGAGAAACTCGAAAATGAAGTCGTTGCCACAGAAGAACTCTTAACCGAGTGGCTTTTTGATAAGAAAAAGGCTGAGGTTCTTCTCGTTTGCGATAACACGCGCCCTGTTGGCTATGCGCTTTTCTTTCATAGCTTTTCGACATTTTTGGGTCGCGCTGGCATTTATTTGGAAGACCTTTATGTGCTTCGCGACGAGCGCGGCAAGGGCTACGGCAAAGCGCTTTTGCGTCACTTAGCAAAAATGACTGTTGAGCGCGGTTGCGGTCGTTTGGAGTGGTCGTGCTTGGATTGGAATAAACCGAGTTTGGATTTTTACGCAAGCCTTGGCGCGAAGAAAATGACAGGTTGGACGGTGCATCGCTTAACGGGAGATGACCTCACCAATTTTGCTTCGGGTAAATAGAAATCTCATTTAAAGAAAAGCCCTGCGCAAGTTTTGGCAGGGCCTTCGTTTTTATGAGCAATAAACGCTAATCGTCAAAGCTTGGCGTTTCTACTCCCAAGACCTTGTGAAGCTTCGGACTTGTCGTTGTGTACTGCAAATAGGTCTTCTTTTCAGGGAAAACGTATTTACTTGCGCCAAAGGCAGCAAGAGCACACTCGTGAAAGCCCGAGAGGATGAGCTTTTTCTTACCTGGGTAAATATTGCAGTCGCCTACAGCAAAAATCCCTGGGATAGACGTTTCAAACTTTTCCGTATCAACAGCAATCTGTTTATGGTCGAGCTCTAAACCCCAATTGGCAATGGGGCCAATTTTGGGTTGTAAACCAAAGAAAACGAGTAGGTGATCAAGTGGCATACGACGCGTTACGCCATCTAAACCTGTCACTTGGATTTCGGTTAACTTCTCGTCTTTTTCTTCAAAGCCTGTGACCTGCCCAATCTCAAACTGCATTTCCCAGTTCTCGCAGAGCTCGCGCATCTTCGCAACCGACGCATCATCGGCTCTAAAGCCATCGCGTCTGTGAACGAGAACGACGCTTTCTGCTTTACCAACGAGATTTAAGGTCCAATCGAGAGCGGAGTTACCACCGCCACAGATGACGATATTTTTCCCTGTGAAGATTTCAGGGTCTCTTACACGGTAATGCAGTTGTTTACCTTCGAACTTTTCGATTCCTGGGACCCGCAACGGGCGAGGCTGGAAGGCACCAACGCCTGAGGCGATGATGACAACCTTACATAGAAACTGTGTTCCCTTGTTGGTTTTCACATCAAAGCGCCCGTCTTCGCGACGGCAGACGTCGGTCACTTCTTCTTTTAAGTGGAAAACGGGTTTAAAGGGGGCGATTTGCTTAAGTAAATTTTCCGTTAACTCATAACTTGAGTAAACGGGAACCGCAGGAATATCGTAAATGGGCTTAGTCGGGTAAAGCTCCATACATTGACCGCCTACGTTTCTTAGTGAGTCAACGACGTGCGCCTTGATTTCTAAGAGCCCGAGTTCAAAAACCTGGAATAGTCCCACGGGACCTGCGCCGACAATCACAGCATCGGTTTCGATGACTTCATCGGTTGGTGGCGCAATTGTCAAATAATCTTCAATAGCCATTGTTTTAACCTATGTTTTTTTGTGGGCGCAATTTTCGCACACAAAAGAAGTGAAATCATTAGACGATAAACGCAACTTACCTTGCCGATTGCCTCAAAGCCTGAGCACGTCGCAGGCTTATCCTATTTTTTCTCGTCTTTCAGGCGGCTTCTCAGCGTTCTTAACTTCGCATCGATTTGGCTCATCGTGTAAAAGTCCGCATCTGCGGCTTTTTGAGCTTTATCGTATTGGTAGAGCGCGGCTTTTTCGTTACCTAAAAGCCAATACATCTCGCCTGTGGCAGCAAAGGCCTGAGAGCGTTCCCCTAATGCCTCGTAGCTTCTTGCAAGAAGTCCGTAGTAATCGGCATTTCGCTTACTAAGAGCTTTTTGGTTACGTAAGAAATGAATGACTTCTTTATTTTTCCCGGCTTTAAAAAGCATCTCAGCGTAGGAACTTGCAAGCATTCCCGAATAGGGGTGGTTCGTTGTGGTTTTCCTCGCAAGAGCGAGAGCGGCGTCTTTTTCTTTGGCAGTTTTTGCTTGCAAGAATGAGGCTTCAGCCAAATTTTTATCCAAAAGAACGGATTCACTTTGCGTGAGGCCTCGTGCGGCTTTGGCCTCTTCTAAGGCTTTTGCCTTCTCGCCTAACTTATCGTAGGCAACAGAGAGCCCATAGTGTGCGGCAACGGCCTCATTGCCTTTAGCCGTTTTAAGCGCATTTTGAAATTGCCGTGAAGCGGTGAGATACCCGTCGTATCGGGTCTCTTGCAGCACGCGAAGACGAGCACGAACAAGATAAAAATCCAAACTGTCTTTGTGATGAATGGAACCCATCGAGCGAGTGCGGTTTTGCATGTCGCTTAAGCGTTCGCCCGTTAGGGGGTGCGTTGAAATGTAAGCAGTCGATGCGGACTCGTAATAGCGGCTATTTTCTTGGAGCTTTGAAAAGAACCCCTCCATCCCTTTTGGATCAAAGCCAGCGTTTGCTAGCGTTGTAAGTCCCACGCGATCTGCTTCACGCTCCGCATCGCGCGAATACGCCAATTGCTTTTGAATCATCGCAGCCTGTGTGCCCATAGCAATGGCAACGGCGGCATTGCCTCCAGAGTTTCCTCCCGTGCGAGCAGCAAGAATCGCAAGCAAAATCGAACCAATTGTCATCGCAAGAGACCCGCGGCTTTGCTCGATCATACGGGCGATATGGCGCTGCGTGACGTGTCCGATTTCGTGACCGATAACGCCAGCGAGTTCGCTTTCGTTTTCAGCGGCAACAACAAGACCCGTGTGTACAGCGATAAAGCCGCCAGGAAGCGCAAAGGCATTCAAAGACTTATCGCGAATCGGAAAAAAGAAAAAATCATAGGGCTGAGAACTTCCTGCGGCAACAAGTCTGTAGCCCAACCGATTTAAGTAATCAAGCGTTTCATCGTCGCCCAAGAAACTCGCATCCGCGCGAATGTGGCGCATGATTTCTTCGCCGTATTCGCGTTCTTCAGTAAGAGAAAGGTCGGCTCCGGCAACGGTTCCTAAACTCGGGAGATTTAAGTCAATATCGCTCGCAGCTATTGCAGGCATTCCCGCAATGGCTAATGAGAAACTTGTAATGAATGTGACAAGACGCTTTAAAACCATCGAAAAATAAGGGGTGAGCTAATTTTGCCGTGTATCATAGCGCCCCTATTGCGTGAATAGGACGCTAGAAACCACTGTGAAAGATAAGGATTTGCAAGAAAACTTTTCTAAAGAGCCTTCCGATTGGAAAGATGCTTTTTTAGATTCCATCCCCGTGATGGCCGGATACATTCCCATTGGGATGACATTTGGCTTTTTAGCCGCGCAGTCGGGACTACCTGCTTGGTTTGTGTTGGCAAGTTCCATTTTTGTTTACGCTGGCGCCTCGCAATTTATGATGATTCCGATGGCGGTTGCCGGTTTTTCAATTCCTGCGATTGCCTTTGCCACATTTGTCGTAAACTTTCGTCATGCTTTCTATGGAATTCCTGTTTTCGATCGTCTACCTAAACGTGGGTTCAAGCGCTGGTATTGCGTTTTCACCATTACCGATGAGACGTTTTCGCTCGTGACGACGCTTCCGAAAGAGGCGCGCCCCAATCGGGTTTTTGCTTTAAGTTTCCTCAATCAAGTTTGGTGGAATATCGGCACGGCAATCGGCGTTTTCGCAGGCCTACAGGTGCAGTTAAATTTGACGGGTCTTGATTTTGTCTTAACCTGCCTATTTGCGATGCTCGCCACAGAGCAGTGGCGCAATCGGAAAACATCGGTTTCTCTTTGGATTGCTCTTATTTCTTTTCCCATCGCCTGGTATGTCGATGCCTCTGAGGCACTTTTAATTGCGATTGCCTGCTGCACGGTTTGTGGCTTAATTTGGGGAAGAGGGCAAGTGGGAAAGGGAGAAAACCATGTCTGATTTTCTCTATCTTATTCTTGTGATTTGTGCGATGACAGCCGTGACATTTGGCATTCGCGCTTTGCCTTTTATTTTCGGTGAACGGCTTTTGCGTGAGCAGCGTTGGATTCGTAGCCTCGGGGATTTCTTGCCGCTATCGATTATGGTGCTTCTTGTTTTAAGTGGCCTTTTTGATACGATTTCTCGTGGCACATTTGAGCCAGCTCTTGCCGCGATTGCTGTTGTTATCGCACTTCAATGGTGCTTTTCTCGAGCCCTTGTTTCTATTTTTGCAGGCGCGCTACTTTATATTGCCTTCGTTAACGGTTGGGTGGGCGCGATTTTTTAGCTTAAAGGCTCCTTCGGCTAAAATAAATTCTTTGGCGTAGCGCTTTGCTCTTAAAGTTAAGAGAGAGCTTTGATTGGCACGTAATTTTTTGGCGTGCAACGAAATTTTTGTATTGGAAACGACCAATGTCTGAGGTTAAGAATAACGAAGAGGCTACTGAGCTCAGTAAGCCAGCGAACTTTATCCGCAACATTATTGAAGCCGATCTTGCTGAAGGTAATAACCTTCCGCGCCTTTGGTGTGGGCATCCTGCTCCGTATTCTGAGCAACAAGAAAAGGGAGAGCCTGATACCGCTCGCATTCGCACGCGTTTCCCGCCAGAGCCCAACGGCTACTTACACATTGGGCACGCTAAGGCCATCTGTTTGGATTTCGGATTTGCTCGTGACTATGGTGGTCGTTGCCACATGCGCTTTGACGATACGAACCCTGTGAAAGAAGATCAGGAGTACGTCGATACCATCATGGAAAGCGTTCGCTGGTTAGGGTTTGATTGGAAAGACGAAAAGGAAGACAACCTTTACTACGCATCCAACTACTTTGAATACATATACGCGTTTGCCGAGCACTTGATTAAAACGGGTTACGCCTACGTTGATGAACAAAGTGCAGACGAGATGCGTGAAAATCGCGGAACACTCACAGAGCCTGGGAAAGATTCTCCATATCGCAACAGAACGCCTGAGGAGAATTTGAGGATTTTCCGTGAGATGCGCGCTGGCAAACACGAAGAAGGCTCGATGGTCTTGCGCGCCAAAATCGACATGGCCTCGCCTAACATTAATTTAAGAGACCCTGCGATTTACCGTATTCGTTTTGCTGAGCACCAGGCAACAGGACACGCTTGGTGCATCTACCCGATGTACACCTTCGCTCACCCGATGGAAGATGCTGTTGAAAACATCACGCATTCGATTTGCACACTCGAATTCGATGATCAGAGAGCCTTCTACGATTGGGCGCTCGAGCGCGTCGTTCCTGTGCTTCGCACACCGCAGTTCAAAGAAGCTCTGTCTCTTATCAAAGCGATGGCCGATGGGAAAGACGCTCGCGCTACAGACTTTATGAAGGTAGCTCTTACTGCAACCGCCAAACTCGGTCAAAGCGAAACCGAAGTTGCGATGCGCAATCTTTTGGCCGCGTGGGAAGCGGCGCCCGAAGAGGTAACAAGCGAAAAGGCGAAAGAATTCTTTGCGCTTCTTTTAAAGAGCCCAGAGAGCTTTACGCCGTTCTTGCAGGCAACGCTTTCTGTTGTAAGAAAGAACTTTTTCTTACTGCCACATCAGTATGAATTCAATCGCTTAAATCTTAACTATGTGGTTTTAAGTAAACGTAAGCTCATTCAGCTTGTCACGGAAAAACTCGTGGATGGATGGGACGATCCCCGTATGCCAACGCTTGTGGGATTGCGTCGCCGTGGATTTACGGCAAATTCGATTCAGAACTTTGTTGAAAAGTGCGGTGTATCGCGCGCTGCAGGCGGCTGGATTGATTATGGGCTTCTCGAACAAAGTCTTCGTGAGGATTTAGAAAAGACCGCAGAACGCCGCTTTGGTGTGGTTCGTCCGTTAAAGCTAATTTTGGATAACTATCCAGAAGGCGCAAGTGAAACCTTAGTTGCCCCTAACCACCCGCAAATTCCTGAAATGGGAACGCGCGAGATGACAATGAGCCGCGAACTTTGGATTGAAGAAGACGATTTCGCTGAAGTTCCGCCCAAAGGGTATCGCCGTTTGACAGTGCCTGCTGATGGCACACCCGCAAAACCCGTGCGTCTTCGTTACGGCTATGTGATTGTTCCCACATCCTTTGAAAAGGATTCGGAAGGTCGCGTCACCTGCGTACATGCAAACTACCTACCCGAAACCAAAACGGGAACGGCAGGTGCGGATTCCGTGAAAACCAAAGCGGCCATCCACTGGCTTGATGCGGCTACAGCTGTTCCTGCAACACTTAAGTTCTACGATCGTCTTTTCACGGAAGCCAATCCCGATTCTGCAGAGGACTACAGAACGCTCATTAATAAAGAAAGTAAGAAGGTCTACGCGGGTTACGTTGAACCGTCAGTGGCGAGTGCAAAACCCGATACGCGCTTTCAATTTGAGCGTACAGGCTACTTCGTTACAGACCGCATCGACCATAAGAGCGAGGCGCCTGTGCTTAACCTAGCTGTTGGCCTTCGCGATAGTTGGGGTAAGAAAAAGGCTTAAAAAGCAAAGAAGGGAGAACACTCATGAAAAAATTCATTCAAGAATTTCAGGCGTTCATTTCCCGAGGTAACGTCCTTGACTTGGCCGTCGCCGTGATTATCGGCGCGGCCTTCTCATCGATTGTCAATAGCCTTGTTAAAGACATCATCAATCCGCTTGTGGGTTTTTTAGTCGGAAAGCCCGACTTCACGAATCTTTTTATTGTGTTACGTCGCCCTGCGGATTACGCTGGCCCTGAAACTTACGAGGCGCTTACGAAGGCAGGTGCCACCGTTTTTGGCTACGGGGCGTTTTTAACCTCAGTCGTGCACTTTATTTTGCTCGCCTTTGTCGTTTTCCTTCTCATTAAGGCTGTTACGCATGCACGTAAGCAACTTGAGAAGCTTGTCGAAGAGAAAAAGGAAGAAGAGCAAAAAGAGAAGGCTGCCACTCCTGCTCCAACTCCAGAAGACGTTCTTCTTTTGCGGGAAATTCGTGATCTCTTGAAAAAAGAAGCGAAAGATTCATAGAAGTTTCCGGAATAGGAAAGGCTTTCTGTGGCTCTAATAGAGCCTAAGGAGGCCTTTTTCTTGTTATGGAAATATTGTGTTATTTCAAATGGTTACGCTTCTTATTTAATAATTTCTGCGATTTCTATCTTATAATTTCTGCATAAGAGAATCAGAGAGAACGGCTATGCTTCTTAAGCGATGGGCGCAGAAATCGTTGGAATTGAAGTTGGCAACGCACCGCATCGTTAGCGTTGTTGGATCTCGGCAGTCGGGAAAAACGACGTTGCTTTTAAAGGCGCCTATCCCCAATCGAATTTTCAAATCGCTCGATTTACAGTCGACTTTTCTCGAAGCGAAAGCAGACCCAAGCTTTTTTGTGCGTCGAAACTCCGACGCGGTCATGATTATTGACGAAATCCAAAAGGTCCCCGCACTGATTGGGGAAATTAAGTTTGTTGTCGACCGCAATCAGCAAAAGGGGCAGTACATTGTTTCGGGGGCGGCTGATTACCGGAAACTCCCTCAGGCTAATGAGTCGCTTGCAGGACGCGTAGGATTTGTGCGAGTTCGCACATTCACAGAAGCGGAAAAACGAGGATGTGAGCCAGGCTTTCTCAAAGCCTTGTTTGAAGGAAGACTGCCGCTTTCTTTGGATTTCGAGTGCAGTAAACCGCTCGTATTCGAATGCGTTCTCGCTGGCGGCTTCCCTGAGAGTATCAAGAAGACTGATTCCAACTGCCGAACAAGTTGGTTTCACAACTACTTGGTCAAACAGGTATTGCCAGACTTAAAAGACCTGTGGAGCGTTCGTAAGAGAAATACTCTCGAACGTGTTTTTCATCGCATCGCCACCTTATCGGGGCAACCAGTGAAAAAGCTACGCCTTGCCAATGAACTTAAGTTGTCGTGGGCAACGCTTGGCACCTATTTGCAAGCTATTGAGGCTTTGCATTTGATTGACATGGTTCCAGGGTGGGCGAAGAAAGATAGTGATGGACCTGCCATTCTTCCGAAACCCTTTATGACGGATTCGGGACTGATGGCACATCTACTGAAGATTTACCGCCCCGAGGACATACTCAACAATAGTGAACGTTCTCAGAATGAAGGCGGAAAACTCATAGAAACTTGGGTTTATAACCAACTAGCAAGTGAACTTGATTTAAATCCCGAGTGGAACATCTATTACTTCCGTTCACGTGCGCACGAAATCGACTTTATGGTTTCTAACGAAAGAGGGCATCTCCTAGGAATTGAAGTAAAAGCCTCAGAAAGTATCTCGTCGGATGATTTTCGGCATCTACAGTGGATGCAGAAGCTTCTCGGAGATGAGAATTTCACTGGGATTGTCCTTTACGCGGGAGACACAGTGCGTTCGGGAGGAAAAGGATGCTTTGCGCTTCCGATGGCTTCTTTGTGGTCGGATTTTTCCAAGTGGGAAGTCAAATAAAAGAGCTTCGCCCGAGTAAAAGAGAGCCTTGAAGAGCGTGTACACTACACTTTAAAGGACAAAAAAATCTTTAAATACAAGGGCGTATGCGACTTTGCTATCAAACATTGGGAAACTGAAGTGCCCGAGGTTACTGGCGGCATCTCGGGTCGAGAAAATTAGGCTAAAAATTTTGCAATTTTCTTTGTTATTCAGAGCTATTCTCTAAGGATTGTTGCCAGAAAAAAGAAGAGCATTTTGACCTAGTCCCTTGAAATAAAAGCAATGCGAGAAGCCTTTGGCGTTTTCCGCATATTTTTAGCCCGATTTTTGCGTCCCAAATCCCTATAATCGGGTTTCTCAGACCTAGGCCACTCAAGATATTGTGTGTGCAAGAGCGTCTAACGGGCTTTTTATCTTTCCAGTGAGGTTATCCAATGTTTCACAACGAGGGAATCGCTAAGACCGACCCCGAACTCTGGGGCTTTCTTGAAGCAGAGCGCATTCGCCAAGAGCAGCACATCGAATTGATCGCGAGTGAAAACTACACGAGTCAAGAAGTGATGCAGGCACAAGGTGGTTGCTTGACAAATAAGTATGCCGAGGGCTATCCAGACCACCGCTATTACGGCGGATGCGTCAACGTCGATAAGGTTGAGCGACTCGCTATTGCTCGAGCCAAGGCGCTTTTCTGTGAGCCAGTTGGCGTTGAGATGGCGGTAAACGTTCAGCCGCACTCTGGGGCGCAAGCCAATATGGCAACTTTTATGGCGTTACTGCAACCTGGTGACACTGTTCTAGGGATGAGTCTAGCCGATGGCGGGCATCTTTCTCATGGCATGAAGATTAACTTCTCGGGTCGTTATTTTCATGTTGTAAGTTATGGCTTAAAAGAAGACGAAACCATTGACTACGATGCAGTCGAGCGTTTGGCTATCGAAGAAAAGCCGAAGTTAATCGTC
This sequence comes from Bacteroidaceae bacterium, assembly GCA_963652725.1. Classification (GTDB taxonomy): domain Bacteria; phylum Pseudomonadota; class Gammaproteobacteria; order Burkholderiales; family Burkholderiaceae_F; genus Duodenibacillus. The sequence continues at coordinate 17,140 of CAVJUW010000005.1, forward strand.
GCAGGTGCTTCTGCCTATTCAAGAAAGATTGACTTTAAGCGTTTTGCTGAAATTGCGCATAAGGTCGGCGCTTATTTGATGGCAGATATCGCTCACTACGCAGCTCTCGTTGCCGCGGGCGTCTATCCGACTCCATTTGGTTACGCTGATGTTGTGACAACCACAACGCATAAGAGCCTTCGCGGTCCAAGAGGCGGCATTATTTTCATGCGTCCTGATTTGGAAAAGGCTGTGAATTCTGCAGTCTTCCCAGGCACGCAGGGCGGCCCCTTAATGCACGTGATTGCCGCCAAAGCCGTCGCTTTAGGCGAAGCGCTCAAGCCCGAATTTAAGACATACGCCGAGCAGATTATGAAAAATGCTCAGGTCCTTGCCACAGCGCTTGAAGCGCGAGGCTTTCGTATTGTTTCAGGCTGCACAGAAAGCCACGTGATGCTTGTTGACCTCCGTAGTAAGGGTGTTACAGGTAAAGAAGCGCAAGAGCTTTTAGGAAGAGCCAACATCACTGTTAACAAAAACGCGATTCACAACGATCCGCAAAAGCCGACGATTACCTCAGGCATTCGTCTTGGCACGCCTGCGGCGACAACCCGTGGCTTTAAGGAAGCGGAGATGAAACTTGTGGCTGGCTTTATCGCCGATATTCTCGAAGCCCCAGGCAATGAAGCAGTGATTAATCGCGTTCGTGGTGAAGTCTTAAAACTCACAGAACGTTTTCCTGTGTACGGAGCATAAGAAGGAGAGGAGAGGGGAATGCGTTGCCCGTTTTGTAAAGCTGAAGATACAGCTGTCATCGATTCTCGTGCTAGTGACGATGGGTTTTCGATTCGTCGACGTCGTCGTTGCTGCGCATGCGGAAAGCGTTTCACAACGTTTGAACGTGTGGAACTAAATATGCCAACAGTGGTTAAGCGCACAGGGCTAAAGCGCGACTATGAGCGTGAGAAGGTACGCTCCTCGATGCGCTTGGCGTTGCGCAAGAGACCCGTTGGTAATGAGCGCATTGAAGAGGCCATCGGTGTTATCGAGCAACGCATTCGCACCCTAGGGGAACGTGAAGTCAGCTCCATGCAGATTGGCGAATTCGTTCTTGAGCAATTAAAGAAACTTGATCTTGTTGCCTACATTCGCTTTGCTAGCGTGTACTTTAACGTCGAAAACCCCGAAGGGTTCCAAAAGCTCATGCGTGAGCTTGAAGGAATTGACGCAAGAAAGCGTTAGGACTCTTGCCGCAATGCTTAGCGAAGACGTCTATTGGATGAAAGAAGCCCTTCTTGAAGGTAAGAAGGCACACTTTATTGCGCCTCCGAATCCAGCGGTAGGTTGTGTTCTTGTCAAAGACGGAAAGGAAATCGCTCGAGGCCACACGCAGGCCCCAGGGTCAAATCACGCTGAAATTGAAGCAATAGAAGCGGCAAAAAAAGCTGGGATATCGCCAAAAGGCGCAACAGCCTACGTCACTCTTGAGCCGTGCTCACACCAAGGAAGAACGCCGCCTTGCGCTGTGCGCCTTGTTAAAGAGGGAATCGCCCGAGTCGTTTTTGCCGTTAAGGACCCGAACCCCTTGGTTTCTGGAAAAGGCGCAAAGATACTACGTGACGCTGGCGTTGAAGTTGTAGGCGGCGTCTGTGAAAAAGAAGCGAAGATCGATCACTGCGGATTCTTTTCACGCATGACGAGAAACCGTCCTTGGGTAAGACTAAAGAGTGCGATTAGTTTAGACGGACGCATTGCGCTTAATAATGGCGTGAGCCAATGGATTACGGGCAATGAGGCTCGAATCGATGCGATGCGCTATCGAGCCCAGTCTCAAGGGCTTCTTACGGGTGTGGGAACGGTCTTAGCGGACAATCCACAAATGAATGTGCGCGTTGAGAATCTTCCAAGTCCTGTGAAGTTTGTTATCGACTCCAAAGCAAGGACACCCGTTGACGCGAAGATTCTTCAGGGCCAAAAGACCGTCATTTTTGTTGGCGAGAATGCAAGCGCAGCTCAGTGCGAGGCTTTAGAGAAAGCGGGGGCGGAAATTGTTCGCTTCCCTCTAACAGAAACCGGGCACATTTCTTTAGAGCGCGTCTTAGAAGAAATCGCTAAGCGTGGCGTTAACGAACTGCACGTTGAAGCAGGAGGCCAATTAAGTGGCGCATTACTTGAAGAGAATCTTGTTGATGAGCTTCTTATTTATATGGCCCCGAAGTTCTTGGGCCCAGGGATGCCGCTTGCGCAACTCAAAGAAAAGACAACGTTAGAGGCGATAAAGACCTGGGACTTTGTTAGCGCTAATGCAGTTGGAAAAGACATTCGTTTGGTTTTAAGAAAAGAATTTAATAAGTAGCAGAAGGATTTGCGATGTTTACCGGAATTATTCAAGCCGTAGGAAAGGTGCGTGAGCCAGAAAAGTTGGGTAACGGTGTTCGTTTGACAATCGTGTGCCCAAAAGAATTTCATCTAGATGAAGTGAAAATTGGCGATTCCATTGCTATTAATGGCGCCTGCATGACTGTCATTCATAAAACCGAAGATAGTTTTCAGGTCGATGTAAGCGCTGAGAGCCTCTCGAAAACCTGTGGCCTCGATACCTTCGGGGAAGTGAATCTCGAAAAGGCTCTTTGCCTCGGAGATCGCGTCGACGGGCACTTAGTCAGTGGCCACGTCGATGGTGTGGGTCTTGTCGAGTCGTTTGAACCTGTTGCAGAAAGCTATAAGCTCGTCATTTTGGCGCCAGCAAAGCTTTCTTCGTACTTAGCTTACAAAGGCTCGATTGCCGTCAATGGCGTCTCTCTTACGATTAACTCGGTTGAAGATACGTCTTTAGGTTCTCGCTTTACGATTAATCTTATTCCGCACACATTATCAGTGACAACGTTAAAGAAACTTAAGGCGCAAGACCCTGTTAATTTAGAAGTCGATACAATCGCGCGTTACGTTGAACGCATGATGCACTTAAAAGAAAGTGCCGAAAACGATCTGTTCTAATCTAAAATAGGTCTGAAGGATTCTTTTGCTTGCTTGAGGCAAACCGCGCAAAGCAAAAAAGGAATCACACCAAGAAGTCAAGGAGGTCACCATGCCGCAAGTTGATACCATCGAAAAAAACTTGAACGGAACATCGCTTCAAATCGGAATCGTTGTTTCTCGTTTTAACGAATATGCTGGAAAAGAGCTTTACGCGGCTTGCCTAGAAGAGCTCAAACGCTTAGGCGTTTTAGAAGAACACATCACGAAAGTGACAGTTCCTGGGGCTCTTGAAGTGCCGCTTGCGTTATCGAAATTAGCAGGCACGGGCGAATACGATGCCTTGATTGCCTTAGGTGCTGTGATTAAGGGCGAAACCTATCACTTCGAACTCGTTGCCAACGAGTCAGCCTCTGGAATTACACGTGTTGTTCTCGATTACGGCATTCCTGTGGCCAATGGCATCTTGACCTGCTACAGCGACGAGCAGTGCAAAGAACGCACGCAGATTAAGGGAACCGACTGCGCTCAGTGCGCTGTTGAAATGGCAAACCTTGTTGCCGAGTTCCCTGATGTCGACGAATTCGTAGACTACACGGAAGAGTCCGATGACGACTAAACCACATTTACCACGCTCGGGCGCGCGAAGCCGCGCTCGAGAATTTGCTCTTTTAGGGGTCTATCAGTCGGTGATTGACCCTGAGGCGGATTTCGCAGCGATTGACGCTGGTCTTTTGGATATCCTCTCAGATAAAGAGGAGCCAGCGTTTACCTGTGAACTCACAAGCGAAGATTTCGAGAAATGCGATAAAGACTTTTATCGTGAAATCCTTCAAGGCGTTTTATCCGAACGCGATGAATTGATGGAACTTCTTGCTCGTCATGTCGATCGAGATCCGGCGCGCTTATCTGTCATTGAACGCTCATGCCTCATGATTGGCGCTTGGGAACTCAAACACTGCCTAGAAAACCCCTACCGCGTTATTATCAACGAAGCCGTTGAGCTTTCTAAGCTGTTCGGAGCCGACAAGGGTTACCGATTAGTCAATGGCGTTCTCGATAAGGTTGCTGCCGACGTGCGTAAAGAGGAAGTGGCGCCAAACTAAATCCTCAAAGGACGCATGCCAACAAAATAGAGTCGCGTTCTCAAAAATAGGGGAGGAAAAACGATGGCGCAGTTTGGGGAATTTTCGATTATTGATCGGTACTTTACGCAAAGCGCCTTTGGTGCCTGGGCTTCAAAAGGCGTGGGGGATGATTGCGCCATTATCGACGCAGGGCTTACGCGCTTAGCTGTCACAACAGATATGACAACAGTGGGCGTGCACTTTCCTCTTTGTACCCCTTCTGAAGCAATCGGCTACAAAGCCCTTGCTGTGAATCTCTCGGATTTAGCCGCCTCTGGCGCTATGCCGCGTGCCTTCTTTCTTTCAATTGCCTTGCCAGAAAGAGACGATGTGTGGCTTAAAGGCTTCACAGAAGGCTTGATGGAACTATCTCGCGCGAGTAATTGCCCTTTGTTGGGGGGAGATACAACACGCACTGCGCAAATCGGTGAAAAACGAGCGCCAGCGAGTATCTCGATTACGGCTATCGGAGAATTACCCTCACAGATGGGATTAACACGGTCAGGAGCAGAAGTCGGAGACGATATCTGGGTCTCGGGAACTTTGGGAGCTGCGTGGGCCGCGTTAGCGCATCTAACAGGGCGCCTTACGCTTCCAACAACGGACTTTCCTGCGGCATTAAAGCGCTTAGAGAGGCCTGAGGCAAGAAACGCCTTAGGAATTGCGCTTCTTAGTGCAGCAAGCGCCTGCGCGGATATTTCTGACGGTTTAGCGCAAGACTTAGGCCACATTCTTGAAAAAAGCGATGTAGCAGCTGACCTCTTTTATGAAGCGTTACCAGCAGACCCTTCGATTGCCTCTTTAACAAAAGAAAATCGCCTTGAAGCCATTCTTGCCGGAGGCGACGATTACGAACTTATTTTCACAGCTCCCAAAGAAAAGCGGGGGCTCATCGAGCAGGCAAGCATTAGTGCGTTAACGCCTGTGACACGCATTGGAAGAATTCGCGCTAAAGACGATAAAGAGCCACAGTTAATCGTGAAAGATGCTACGGGCGCTGTGCTGCAATTAAAAGCCACAGGCTTTGATCATTTTGCTTAAAGGAAGTTAACAATGGGTTTAAAAGAAAAGTATTCGAAAGACAATCCCGCTAATCAGGTGCGCCCCAATTTGAAGTTTGTTTTCTCGTGCCCCGAGCACGCTATCGCTACATTTTTTGGCGTAGGGCTCTTAAGACCAGCTCCTGGCACGTGGGGAACACTTGCGGCAGTTCTTGTTTGGATCTTTTTAGTTGAAGTGATCAAGCTTCCTGGCATGTTTTATTTGGCCACCGTGGCGTTGGCGATTTTGGTCGGCATCTGGGCAAGCGAAAAAACAAGCGTCGACTTAGGGGTTCACGACGCAAGCTGCATCGTAATTGACGAAGTCGCTGGAGTTTGGTTGGTTCTTATGATGTTCCCGCAGCATCCGATCACTTGGATTGCTTCCTTTTTTGCCTTCCGCTTCTTTGACATTATGAAGTTTCCGCCTGCAGATAAGATCGATCAGAAATTTAAAGGCGGTAAAGGCGTGATGGCTGACGACATTGTCGCCGCCCTCTGGGCGATTGTGGCGCTTACTATCTTTGATAAGGCTGCTGGGCGCTTCGGTTATACCTTCTTAGGACTTCTTTCGTGAGTAAAGAGATTGACGAGCTCGCCAAGCAATTAGGCGTCGTAGCTAAAGCCCGAGCGATCAAAATTGCTACAGCAGAAAGCTGTACAGGGGGACTTATTTCGGGAGCAATCACAGAGGTCGCAGGATCGAGCGCTTGGTTTGAGCGCGGGTTTGTGACCTATACGCCTGAGGCGAAAATGGAAGTTCTCGATGTAAGGCAGGAGACCCTTAATAACTACGGCGTCGTAAGCGAAGAAACGGCGCGAGAAATGGCTCTTGGCGCAATCGCTCACTCCAAAGCCACTCTTGCTGTCTCTGTTACGGGCGTCGCAGGCCCCACAGGGGGAACTGAGAAGACTCCCGTTGGAACCGTGTGTTTTGGCTTTGCCTTTAAAACTGAGAAAGCCACATGCACGGAATCAGCCACACAGTGTTTTGCAGGTAATCGCCGTGAAGTCCGTGAAGCGACAGTCGTGTTTGCCCTAAAGACGCTTATTGCGCTTCTTACATAAAAAAGAGGCTTTGCCAAACCTACACAAAGCCTCTTTCAAACTTTCCTGAGTTTTCTAAATTACACAAATCCCCAAAGCGCCACAATAATAAATTGGCCTGTGAGAATTCTTAAGAAAAGCGCCAAGGGATAGACCGTGGAATAAGCCACAATCGAAGCGCTTGTCTCGCTTAATTTTTCTGCGTACGCGAGAGCCGGTAAATTTGTCGTTGCACCCGCAAGAAGCCCTGTGATGTGGTGGTAATTTAACTTATAACGTAGTCTTGCCACAATACCTGTTAATAGGCAGGGAATCACGGTAATCAAAACGCCAAGACCCACATAAAGAGGACCGTTGCCGTGCGTTAGGGCGTTAACAAAGTTTTCTCCTGCCGAAAGCCCGACGCTTGCTAAGAAGATGGCAATACCAATTTCTCGAAGCATGAGGTTTGCCGAGTATGTGGTGTAGGTCACAAGCTTAATACGCGGCCCATAGTAGCCTAAGAGAATCGCAACAACTAAGGGGCCTCCTGCGAGCCCTAACTTTAACGCTACAGGCATCCCTGGGACGACCAAGGGAATTGATCCGACGAATACACCGATTAAAAGCCCCAAGAAAATCACAATGATATTGGGGTGATCGAGCTTTTGAACCTGATTGCCAAGAATGCCAGCTAAGCGAGCAATGGAGCGCTCGGGACCGACGCAATAGACCTTGTCGCCAAGCAGTAAGCGCAAGGACTTATGCGGGAAAAGCTGAATACCGTTACGGTACACACGCGTGATATTCACACCATCGAGTTGGCTCAAATGCAAATCACGCACACGCGTACCATTGACGCGTTCGCGTGTGACGCGAATAAGAGAGCTCATCACAGGCGAATGCGAGTCATTTGCTAAGTCGACGTTTTCAGCCTCACGACCAAAGAAAGCCAAAATCGCATCCTTATCATCGGGCTCAGCAACAATACGCATCACGTCTCCGACGTGAAGAACGCTTGTTCCCATGGGACTTGTGACATGGCCTTCATGCATGAGTCTTGAGCAGATAAAGGAGCGTCCCACTAGGCGTCTTGTATCGTGAATCGTAAGACCTTCTAGGCGGCTATTTTGCAACTCTAAGTGAAAGCAAATGGGAGCGGTATTTGCTGCATTTTCTTCGTCGATAAGGCGCTTTTCTTCAGTCTTCGGGTCGATACGAAAGATGTAGCGTAAGGCAACAAGTGTCAAAATCGTTGCAATCACACCTAGCGGGTAAGCACAGGCGTAAGCTACAGCAATCGATTCTCCCGTGTAGCCTAAAACATCAAGCGCTTCTTGCGTTGCACCAAGGCCAGGCGTATTGGTGACAGCACCAAAGTGCACGCCCAAGATTTGCGGCAGAGTAATCGTTCCATTTAAGAGGAAAAAAAGGCCAATCGTTACAGCAATACCTGTGACAACGCTAAAGACCGTGAGGAGATTTAAGTGCACCCCCTCATGCTTAAAGGAACTGAAAAACGAGGGCCCAACCTGCAAACCCATCAAATACACAAAGAGGATAAGTCCGAAGTCGCGCAAGAATCCAAGCACCGTTGGGTTTATACGAAAGCCAAGATAGTTTGAAATCAGGGCGACAAACAGCACGCATGTCACGCCAAAGGAAATACCGAAAACTTTAATTTTCCCAAGGTACGTTCCAAGCGCAATGACAAAACCATAGACAAAGACGATGTGTCCGATGGAGTCGGGATTTGTGAGAAGTTGAGATAACCAATTCATAGGATAAAACGAGATTTCCTGCGGTTTCTCGCCCTCTTCGGGAAGCCGCTATAGTAAAAACGAGCGCGATTATCGCAGGTTCAAAAGGCATTTCCCAAATCACTCGAGGCGACTTTGCAACGAAATGATGCACTAGTTGCAAAAAAAAGCCGACTCGCCAGAAATCCTGACGAATCGGACTTAACTTTATAAGCGCTTGTTAGGCTTGGATTACATCATCCCATCCATGCCGCCCATGCCGCCAGGCATTCCGGCCGGAACCGGCTTGTCTTCAGGTAGGTCAGCAACCATGCAGTCGGTTGTAAGAATCAAACCAGAGACGCTTGCAGCATTTTGCAAAGCCGTACGGGTGACCTTCGCAGGATCTAAGACGCCCATTTCAATCATGTCGCCATAGACGCCTGTTTGTGCGTTGTAGCCGAAGTTACCCTTCTCGGCGCTTACCTTATTGACGATAACGCTCGGTTCGTCCCCTGCGTTGCCAACAATCTGGCGCATCGGCTCTTCCATAGCGCGAAGCACAATCTTGATACCCGCGTTCTGTTCGTCATTGTCACCAGTTAAGTTGGCAATGGCTTGCTTTGTGCGGATAAGAGCTGTGCCGCCACCAGCAACAACGCCTTCTTCAACAGCGGCGCGTGTGGCGTGCAAAGCATCTTCAACACGTGTCTTCTTTTCTTTCATCTCAACTTCGGTTGCAGCACCGACTTTGACGAGAGCGACGCCGCCAGCGAGCTTGGCAACGCGTTCCTGCAACTTCTCGCGGTCATAATCGCTTGTTGTCGCTTCGATTTGCTGACGGATGCTTGCGACGCGGTTTTCGATTGCAGCTTTGTCACCAGCACCATCGATAATCGTGGTGTTTTCCTTTGTCACTTCAATGCGTTTGGCAGATCCCAACTGTTCGAGTGTTGTCTTATCCAACGAGAGACCCAAGTCAGAGGAAATCACGGTGCCGCCAGTTAAAACAGCGATATCTTCGAGCATCGCTTTACGGCGATCGCCAAAGCCAGGAGCCTTCACAGCAACGACCTTTAAGATGCCACGCAAGGAGTTCACAACGAGGGTGGCAAGCGCTTCGCCATCGACGTCTTCGGCGATGATCAAAAGCGGACGATTGGCTTTCGCGACGAGCTCAAGCACAGGGAGCAATTCGCGGATGTTGCTAATCTTCTTGTCGTGCAAAAGAATAAAGGGCTTATCAAGGATAGCGGCCTGACGCTCTGGCGTATTAATAAAGTACGGAGAGAGGAAGCCACGATCGAACTGCATACCTTCAACGATTTCAAGCTCGTTGTGTAAGCTCTTACCGTCTTCGATTGTGATAACGCCTTCCTTGCCGACCTTGTCCATCGCTTGAGCGATGATGTCGCCAATTTCCTTATCGGAGTTAGCGCTAATTGTGCCCACCTGAGCGACTTCCTTATTGGTCGTAACGGGCTTACTGATCTTTTTGAGCTCAGCGACAGCGGCTTCAACAGCCTTGTCGATGCCACGCTTTAAATCCATCGGGTTCATGCCAGCGGCAACGTACTTCATGCCTTCTGTGACAATGGCCTGAGCCAAAACGGTAGCGGTTGTTGTGCCGTCGCCCGCGTTATCGTTTGTCTTAGAAGCAACTTCGCGGACCATCTGGGCGCCCATGTTTTCGAACTTATCCTTAAGTTCGATTTCCTTAGCAACGGTAACGCCGTCCTTGGTGATCAAGGGGCCACCAAAGCTACGCTCTAAAACAACGTTACGACCCTTCGGACCCAAGGTCACTTTCACAGCATTGGCTAAGGTGTTAATGCCGCGCACCATACGGGAGCGAGCGTCATCACCAAATAAAACTTTCTTTGCAGCCATTTGAAATTCTCCAAAAATTCGTTACGAAATTAGGCCAAAACGCCCATGATGTCTTCTTCGCGCATGACGAGGAACTCTTCGCCATCGACCTTAACGGCCTGGCCCGAGTATTTGCCAAAAAGCACACGGTCGCCAACCTTGACGTCCATGGCAATTAACTTGCCAGTCTCATCGCGGCGTCCGGGACCGACGGCAATCACCTCACCCTGATCGGGCTTTTCGGCTGCGTTATCTGGGATAACAATGCCGCTAGCAGTAGTGCGCTCACTGTCGAGACGCTTGACAATCACGCGATCATGCAAAGGACGAATCTGCATTTTTTAGCTCCAATATTTGTACTTTGAAAAGTGGTTTAACGCCAACGAAACGGCGTCTTTAAAGATAGGAAACACATCGGATTCCTACCCGTGTACCCTCTATGTGGGGGTGAGTCTTCCCAAAAACAAGCCCTAGGCAGTAAACTTCTTCTCGACAGTGCTTTTTCTGGAGCCAAAAGTGAAAAAAAGAGTGTTTAATCAAGGGTTAGCTATTCTCTTTGGTCTAGCTTTTTCTTTGAGTGTTGCATCAGCAACGCTACCTACTGAACTCAAAAACACCTTTTCTGATGCGCATATCCCACTTGGAGACGTTGCTTTGTGGGTTGCTCCCGCTGGTAGCATTAAGGCAAGTCTAGCTTATAACGCAACAAAATCGATGCAACCCGCAAGTTGCGCAAAACTTGTAACAACGCTTGCCGCTTTGGAGCTCTTGGGCCCCAATTATCGTTGGGAAACCAACTGGCGAGCCGATTCGTTTGATGCAAAGACTGGCGTTGTAAAGGGCTTAACGTACGTCGGAGGTGGAGACCCCTACTACGTGATTGAAAGACTCTGGCTTGCTGCAGAACGCTTAAAAGAAATAGGCGTGCGCCAAATTGTGGGTGATATAGGCGTTGATCGCCATCTTTTTGTTGTGGACGCCGATGCTCGCCCCATCGATGGGCAGCCCGATAGAGCCTATAACGTTGAGGCCGATGCTGCGCTTGTGAGCCAACGAAGCGTTTGTATCGAAATCATGCCCAATAAAAAAGAGGGCATCGCTCGTATTGTCACGATTCCCAAATTATCAGGTTTTAAAGTAACGCCCACCGTTAAACTCACAGAAGGCGCTTGTTCGAATTGGAAAGAAGACCTTAAGGCGAAATTTACGAAAGATGCCGCAACAATCAAAGGTACGTTTCCTGCTAGCTGCGGAAAGAAAATCTGGCCCGTTGTCCTTTGGAAGCCGAATTCGTATTTAAAACAAACCTTTGAACACGTTTTCTCTGAAGTGGGTATTCATTGGAAAGGCTCGATTGTTGAAAAGACTTCCGTCAATCAACGCCTCCTACTTAAAGAGGAGTCCGATCCCTTATCAGAACTTGTGGTCCTAACTAATAAGTTCTCGAATAACACGATGGCCCGTCACCTCTTTTTATCCTTGTCGTTTGCCGATGCTATCGGGACAGAACGCCCTGCAACATTAAGGCGCAGTCAAAACCTCGTTAGCGAGTGGCTTACCCGAATTGGCCTTGATAGCAATCAGATTTTTGTTGAAAACGGGTCAGGCCTATCACGAGAGACGCATGTAACTGCCGCTGAGCTTGGAAAACTGATTTCCTATGGAGTAAAAAGCGCCTACGCTCCGGAGTTTTTGATGAGTCTACCGATTGCTGGCATCGATGGCACGATGAAAAAGCGGGGTATTACCGGTTTTGCTCGCATTAAAACCGGGAGAATTCAAGGCGTAAGAGCCGCCGCAGGCATCGTGCGTGATATCAATGGTCGGGATTGGACTGTTGTTTTGATGATCAATTCCACAGGGCGCGCCGTGCGTGATGCGCTCCCTGCGATTGATGCCACGCTTAACTGGATTGGTTCTGGCGCTCTAAGCGATTAGTGCGAAGCAGAAAGCGCAGGATCTGCCGCTTCTTTAATAGCTTTAATAAGGGCGTCTTCCGTTAAGAGTTCAGGTAAAAGAATGGGACGCCCCTCTAAGTCATAGAGTACGCAAAGTGGGACGCCTGTGCGCCCAAAGGCATTTAAGACTTGTGTGATTTGCGCATCTCTTGATGTCCAATCGGCAACAAAGCGGCGGTAGCCGTAGCGCGTTAAAGTCTTTTCTGTTTCTTCGGTGTGAAGGGCGGTTACCTTATTGAATTGGCAGGTAATGCACCACGAAGCGGTAAAGTCGATAATTACGGGTCGGCCTTCGTGAAGAGCCCTTTCAACAGCAGAACTTGTGAATGTGGCCCACTGCGAATGCGTTTCGCTCTTGGCTTTGGAAAAGTCGTTTACTGCCAAAGTCACAAGGCAGGCTACCGTGGCACTTAGTGCAATGATTTTGAGAATGCGCGCATTTCCTCTTCCGTATTGCTCACGGCCATAAGCCCAAAGAAAAAGCGTCAAGGCTCCTGCGGCCAAGAAGACGGTAATAAGACCGTAAATATTGACTTGATGAGCAAGAACCCAGATAAGCCACAAAAAGGCTAAAAGCATGGGAAGGGCCATTAAGCGGCGTAATCGCTGCATCCAGGCGCCAGGCTTGGGGAGCCACTGAATCCAATTTGGGAAAAGTGTCAATAAAAACCACGGCAAAGCAATACCAAAGCCCAATGTTAAAAAGACCGCATAGGCTTGAAATGCCGGCTGCGTAATCGCATAGCCTAGAGCAGCTCCCATAAAGGGCGCCGTGCAGGGACTAGCGACAACCACAGTCAAAATGCCAACGCTAAAGGAGTCCCAGGGTCCCGAACTTGGAAGGGCTTTTGCCGCACGCGAATCAGCCAAGTGACTTGCCGCCGTAAATTCAAAGACACCCAATAAATTAAGCGTAATCGCAAAGAAAAGAAGGGAAAGCGTGGCTACAACCCAAGGCGTTTGAAGCTGAAAGCCCCAGCCAACAGCGTATCCGAGAGATCTCACGGAAAGCAGTAAAAATGCGAGAAACGAGGTGCTTAAAAGAACGCCAATTAAGAAAGCTAAGCCATTAGCAGCAAGCGTTCCACGACGGCGTGACTTATCGGCAATATGCAATATTTTGAGGCTTAATACCGGGAAAACGCAGGGCATTAAATTCAAAATCAAGCCCCCGACAAAGGCAAACCACAGGGCTTGTCCGGCAGTAATCGGTGTGCTTTCTCTTTGCGCGCTAATGGGAGCAGAAACTAAGCTCTTTTTCTTTTCGACTTTTTCTGCTGTGGGTAGCGCCCCAGGAGTCACTTCAATTTGTGTTTCGATGGCCCAGCCGTTATTCGCAGGTCCCCCGTCAGCGACTAAAACACCATCAAGGATTTCGGGAACTGGAGTCTTGTCGTCTTTGAGCCTAAGTAACAGGGTCGTGTTTTGTCCACGAACACTTGCAACATTCGCCACCTGTGAAGCAAAGGGGTTCCCGTTTTTTGGAAGGAACTCTACCGTTTCGGTAATGATGCCTGCCGTTGGCGGCAATTCAATACAAATCTCACGCCCATCGACTACAGCTGTGATGGCTGTCGCGGCAATGGGTTCAGGAATAAGGGCGTGCGTTGCAGTAAAAAGCGCTTGATTCTCTGTGGGTTTACTTGAGACGGCAACAGGAAGCGCCACCCTAAGGTCTGCTTCTTGCGGAACGCAGGTTGTCTTACAGGCAGTCCATGAGACCTTGGCACGAATCGTGGTGTTTAATCCGTGAGGGCTTCCCCAGGGAACTTCGATGGCAAAGGGAAAAAGGACGTCTCCTTCGTAAACAAAGCTTGTAAAGTCGCCTAGCTTTTGCGTTTTCGGTAGTGGCCAACCAAGAGAACGGATTTTCCAGTGCCGAGGTAGTGTCCATTCGATTTTGGTTTCGGCGCCCGAATCCCCTGGGTTTTTCCAATAGGTGTGCCAGCCTGGTTTATGTTTTAAGAGGATACCGATTTCGTAGGTCGCGCCAGGAGTTGCCGCTGTGCGACTTAATTTAATTTCGGCTGTAACGGCCCCCGAGCGCTCATCAGCACCAAGAGCACTCGCCGCGACATTACTCGTTTGCGCCAAAGCGCCGCAAGCGATGGTAGCGGCAAAAACAAAAGAGAGAATCGCTCGAAGAGAGCGTCTAAAAAAACAACTCATTTAACTAAATCAAAGGCGGCTCGTGCAGCACGAATCGTTTCATCAATATCAGCGTCTGTGTGCGCGGCAGAAATAAACCCAGCCTCAAAAACAGAAGGCGCAAGATAAACACCAGCTTCAAGCATCGCATGAAAGAACTTGGAAAAGGCCTCTTGATCCGATTTCATCACATCGCTAAAGCGGTTCGGGAGTTCGGGTAAAAAGAAAAATCCTAGCATGCCGCCAATGGCTCGAGCGTTAAAGGGAACGCCCGCTTCTTTAGCCGCCTGATTAAGCCCTGTGACAAGACGAGAGGATTTCTTAGAAAGTTCCTCATAAAAGTGAGGAGCTTGGATTTCTTTGAGTGTAGCTAGACCGCAGGCAACGGCAACAGGGTTTCCAGATAGAGTCCCTGCTTGATACACAGGACCCAAGGGTGCGATTTTATCCATGATTTCAGCGCGAGCCCCAAAGGCAGCAACAGGCAATCCTCCGCCGATTACTTTCCCAAACATTGTGATATCGGGTGTGACTTTGTAGATTGACTGTGCGCCCCCTAATGCCACACGAAAGCCCGTCATCACTTCATCGACAATGAGAAGAGCGCCATACTTGGTGCAAAGGCTTCTAGCTGTATCGATAAATTCCTGTGTGGCAGGAACCATATTCATGTTTCCTGCGACGGCTTCAACAATGACGCAAGCAATTGAGTCGCCCTCGCGTTTAAAGACATCGCCTAAAGCCTCAGGGTTGTTGTACTCAACAACAATGGTGTGTTCTGTGACTTCCTTGGGTACTCCAGCCGAAGAGGGATTGCCAAAGGTTAAAAGGCCAGAACCTGCTTTCACAAGTAAGCTATCGGAGTGCCCGTGATAGCACCCTTCAAATTTCACAATCTTGTTGCGACCCGTGTAGCCCCGCGCTAAGCGTAAAGCACTCATTCCCGCTTCGGTTCCAGAACTCACTAAACGCAATTGTTCGATAGAGGGAACAAGTTTTTTTACTTCTTCAGCAAGTTCAATCTCGGCCTTTGTCGCTGCGCCAAAAGAAAGACCCTCTTGCGCGGCGCTAATGACAGCCTCAACAACCTTCGGGTGGTTGTGTCCGAGAATCATCGGACCCCACGAGCCAACATAGTCAATGTAGCGGCGATCCTCTTCGTCCCACATATAGGCGCCTTTGGCTTTGCGAATAAACCGTGGAGCGCCACCGACGTTCGCGAAAGCTCTCACAGGGGAATTAACGCCGCCAGGAATGGATTTCTTTGCTCT
Source organism: Bacteroidaceae bacterium (assembly GCA_963652725.1). GTDB lineage: Bacteria > Pseudomonadota > Gammaproteobacteria > Burkholderiales > Burkholderiaceae_F > Duodenibacillus. The sequence continues at coordinate 32,273 of CAVJUW010000005.1, forward strand.
TAAGAAAAGCTCTTCATTTAGCCCCATATGTGTTTTCACTCCAAAAAAATCCCGTGGGCACATAGATAGTCCTTGTGCCCCTTAAGAAAAAGAATGCACGAATTTTAAGCGAAGTGCCCGAAGCTGAAGCGAAAAGAGATGTTTGAAACTGTTGCAGCAAAAAAGAGCTTTCCTATTCGTTGCGATTTCTGTGAAGAGTCCTTAAAGTTTCGCTTCGCACGCGTGTTAGTCGGGCAATCGCGGGTGGGTTAACGCCACACGAGGAAAGTCCGGACTCCACAGAGCGCCGTAGGAGCTAACGACTCTCCGCTGTAAGGCGAGGATTAGAGCAACAGAGACGAGCCGATTTAAGGTCGGGTGAAACGGGCAATCTCTACGGGGAGCAACATCAAATAGGCGATTCGCTTGATTCCTGCTCGGAAGACGATCGCGGGTAGATGGCTTGAGGCCCTACGCGAGTAGGGCCCTAGATGAATGATTGCCAACGCTTTAAGCGTAACAAAATCCGGCTTATAGACTAGCCGCGTGCACCTTATAAGCGAATGCGGATGCGAGCATCCACGGCAATGGGTTCGCCGGTTTTTTCGCAAATCATAAGTGGGTTCACATCCAATTCAAGGACCTCAGGGAAGTCGCTAGCAAGCTGAGAAATCTTTAAAAGAACTTCTTCAACCTTATCGATTTGCGCTCGGGTGCTCGATCTTGCGCCCTCCAAAAGCTTAAAGGCCTTCACACGTCGCACCATATCGTGCGCATCAACATCGGTAATCGGTGTGATATCGAATGTGACGTCTTTGAGCGTCTCAACGAAAACGCCACCCAAGCCAAACATCAACATGGGTCCATATTGCGGGTCAGTGGCCAATCCACAAACCAATTCACGACGCCCTTGAACTTGCTCTTGAACAAGAATGCCTTCTAAGCCATCAAGAAGATTTTTGGCTTTTAACGCCTCAATCATCGCGTTATACGCGTCAACGAGAGCCTTATCGGAATCAATGCCGACTCGCACGCCCCCGACATCGGTTTTGTGCGATGTGGTTTTTGAGGTGATTTTTAAGACAACTGGGTAGCCAATTTCTTTTGCGGCAGAAAGCGCTTCATCGACGCTCTTAGCTAGAGTTGCCTTACAAAGACGAATGCCTGTGGCATCTAAAACTTTGAGGCTTTCTTCTGTAGTTAATTGATCGCGATTTTCTGCAATCGCGCCATCAAAGATGGCTCGAATTTCTCCCTTGTCGCTATGGAATGTCGGGATCTTCCCTTCGGGTTTTCTTACCCAAGCGCTTTGTTTGCAAAGGCGAGATAAAGCATTCACGGCTTCCTCTACATACATAAAGAAAGGCATGTTGGCTTGTAAGACAACCTCTGTCGTAAAGAAATGGCTCTCAGTCATAAAGACGCCAATCAAAGGTTTATCGGCGTGACGAGCTTTTGCCTCACAGACAGCTTTGGCGACTTCTGTGTCTTTTAGTCCTAAGAAGGGAAGGTAAATCACAAGAGCGGCATCGACGTTTTCATCAGAAAGCACCGCATCAAGCGTTTTTTGATAGTGCTCTAACGGCGCTGAGGCAATCATATCCACGGGGTTCTTTACCGAGGCAACCGCTGGTAAAAAAGAGCGAAGCGCCGTTTGCGTTTCAGAAGATAATTTGGCGACTTCAAGGCCTAAGTCACTTATGGCGTCTGCGGCCATAATGCCTGGACCCCCAGAATTCGTGATAATCGCAATGCGATTGCCTTGTGCTAAGGGAGAGCGACTAAAGACTTTGGCTGTGGCAAAAAGCGTTTGTAAAGAGGTCTCTCGAATGACGCCACTTTGACGCAGTAGGGCATCAGCGGCTTTATCCGACCCAGCTAAAGAGCCTGTGTGAGAACTTGCGGCACTTGCTCCTGCCGTTGAGCGACCTGCTTTTAGGGCCAAGATGGGCTTTTTCTTAGAAACACGGCTTGCCGCTTTTCTAAAGGCCGCAGGATCTTGTATCGATTCCATATAAAGAAGAATCTGTCCGACATCCTCATCGTTTTCCCAATATTCAATCGCTGTTGTCGCGTCAACGTCAGCCTGATTGCCAATGGAAATAAACTGTGCAAAGCCAATATTGAGGTCTTTTAAGATATTCAAAATCCCGCCACCTAAGGCGCCAGACTGCGAGACAAATCCAATGTTGCCGCGCTCAGGAAGCGACTCGGCAAAGCAGCCGTCCATACGAATCGAAGGATGCGTATTCACGACGCCTAAGCAATTCGGGCCAATGCAGCGCATGTTGTAGCTGCGGCATTTGCTAAGAAGTTCTTTTTCTAGACGTGCGCCTTCTGCCCCTGACTCTTTAAAGCCTGCGGAAATGACGCATAGGCCGCCCACTTTCTTTTCATGACACTGATCGATCACACTTAAGACGTGCTTGGCGTTAATCACAATAATCGCTAAATCCACGTCGCCTTCGATATCAAGGACGCTTGGGTAGGCTTTTAAGCCACCGACTGTGGGAGCTTTGGGATTTACCGGGTAAATCGGTCCAGTAAAACCGTATTCAATTAAACGCTTTTGTATGTCCGAGCCAATCGTATGATCTCGTGTTGAAGCGCCAATGAGAGCAATGCTTTTGGGCTTCATAATGGGGTCAAGCGAGGCAATATGTGTCATGTATGGTGTACTCAAAAAGTTAGTGGTTTAAACGACGCTCGAGATCGGCTGGGGCAAGGCTCCCAGGCTGCACCGAGCCATCGGAGAAAATAATAACGGGCGTTCCCGCAATGCCTAATTTGCGACCTAAGGCGCGGTTGCGATCAAGGCTAGAGGAGTCGCATTTTTCAACAGCATCTTTGGGTTCTATGCCACTGGCCATATAGTTTTGGAAGGCAAGCGCAGGGTCTTTCGCGCAAACGATGCGTCGCGAGAGTTCTCGCGAGCGATCTGTTGGATGCAAAAAGTTATAGACAGTGACGTTACCGACTTGCTTAAGAGCTTGTTCAAGTAAGCGACAATACGTGCAATGGGTATCCGTAATCACAACGACGCGGCGCTTACCATTGCCGTAAACAACTTTAATGGCGTCTTTTAGGGGAAGCGTTTCCCACTTCACGCGAGAGAATTCTGCGAGGCTTTCTGATGTGATATCGCGATTTTTCTCGGTATCGATGATGTGACCGGCAAAAAGGTAACGCACCGTTTTATCAACATAGAAAACGCGTTTATTGGCGTAAACCTCATAAAGACCTAACACATTGGCTTTGCGCACAACGGTAGGTTTAACGTTAAGGCGCTTTTCAAAGGCGGCGGCCACCTCTTTTTCTACTGGAGTTGCCGCAAATCCCGCGAAAGAAGCAAAGCCAATGGCTAAGAGCAAAAAGAAACTGACAGTCCTACGCATCGCGTTTCCTTTAGTGTGGGTACAGTGCGCCAAGCACACGACGCCCTGCCGCATGCGTTGCTTCGCAAAGGCTTCCTGGGCGTCTAAGGAAATACGCACGCGCTAACCAGGCAAATGCCATCGCCTCAACGTGCACGGGGTCAACACCTAAGGCCTCTGTGCTAAAGACTTCGCTTGTAGGAGCCAACTCATTTTGGATTTCTTTAAAAAGCAAAGCATTCTTTGTTCCACCGCCACAAAGATAAACCTCAGGCGCTTTCTTACAGGCGTTGGCAACAGTCTTTGCTGTGAGAGCGATTAATGTGCGCTCGACATCGGCTGGCGTCGTTTCTCCTACAAGGCTTTCAAGCCAGGCAAGATTAAAGTCTTCGCGCCCCGTGCTCTTTGGTGTGGGTTTTGAGAAGTAAGGGTGTGCGAGCAGCTTTTCTAGTAGCGTCGCATCAATCTTTCCTGTAGCAGCCCAAGCGCCGTTTTCATCGAAGGGCTTTCCTAAGTGTTTGTTTGCCCAAGCATCCAAGAGGACATTAGCGGGACCACAATCAAATCCTGAAACACGCAAATAGCGTTTATTGCGTGGCGGTAAAAGCGTCACATTGGCAATGCCACCGAGATTGACAATGGCGCGAGCCACTGTGTTGGAAGAAAAAAGAGCCGCGTGAAATCCGGGAACTAAAGGAGCGCCTTCGCCTCCGGCGGCTAAATCGCGAGACCTAAAGTCCGCAACAACATCGAGTCCCGTTAATTCTGCAACAAGTGCTGGTGCATTAAGCTGCAGACTCCATCCTTCACTAGGGCGATGACGCACGGTTTGTCCATGTACGCCGATTGCTTCAATAATGTCGCGGGAAATATCGTAAGCATCCAAAAGTTCAAGAGTGGCTTGCGCATAAAGCTTTGCAAGAGTTAGAGAAACTTTCCCAGCTCGCTCGATTTCATTTTCACCTGGAACGCTTAAGCGAAGGAGTTCATCACGAAGTTCTTCTGGATAGGAAAGAAAGTGGTGACCCAATAGTCGAAGTTTTTTTTCTGAGAAGTCCACAGCGACAACATCAATGCCATCAAGGCTCGTGCCTGACATCAGACCTAAGAAAATCGGTTTTAAGAGTGGAGAATCTGTCATTTTTGAGCTCGAGAAACTTGGACACGGCGCAACAAGGAAAGCTTTTCCTGTAAAGGAGCAACAAGCGCTTCCATCTTCGCAATCTGATATGGACTCAAAGAGCGTGTATCAGGGAGTTCAGCGGTCATCGGATTAATTTGTGTGCCGTTAAAAATCAATTCGTAATGTAAGTGCGGGCCCGTGGCAAGACCTGTTTGCCCAACTTTTCCAATCGGTTGTCCGTGCTGGACTTCGGAACCCACTTTAATTTTTGGATCAATGCTCGAAAGGTGTGCGTAAAGCGTCTGATAGTCGGGCCCGTGCTGGATACGAACGTATTTGCCGTAACCGGTTCCCGTACTAGCAAAAACAACTTTGCCATCAGCGGCAGCACGAACCACAGCGCCCCATGGAGCTCTAAAGTCAGTTCCTCTATGAGGGCGCAAAACGCCAGTAATTGGGTGGCGACGCATGGGAGAGAATTCAGAACTCACATTTTTCACATCCAACGGAATGCGCATAAAGGTGCGCTGTGTGAGTACGCCGTTGCTATCGTAATAGTGGCCTCCCTGGCCGTCATCGGGAAACCAGAAGTAGTCGCGCGTCTTCCCGTCAATCTCAAACTGCATAGCAAGGAGTTTTCCGAGGCGCACGAAACTGCCGTCAATGTATTTATTTTCATAAATCACGCGGAAGGCCTCGCCTTGCTTGAGTTGATTGACGACATCTCTATCGTAATCGAAAGCCTCGTGCATCTGATTGATAATCGAGGAGGGAAGATTGCTTTTTTGTAGGCTTGCGCCAGGAAGGCCTTGGACAATGCCTTCTGCCATCGCCCACTGCACTTCGTAGTTAAAGGGCTTTTGTAGGAACTGAAGGCGAGTGCCGTCACGTGTGATTTCATACATCGTGTGGCCGTCTCTGGCATCTTCATACAAACGCAACGTCACCAATGTTCCGTTTTCAAGCGTTGAAGCTGTGGCGTATTGACCAAGCCGAGGATTTAGTAAGGATTTCGTGCCTGGAGTCTTCTCGATAAAGCCAACGACGTCGTTATCGCGAATGCCAAGGCGAGACAATAGTGAGCGTAGTGTATCGGCACTTGTGACATAGGTTTCGTGCATCACAGAGTCGTCTTTTTTTCCAATCGCGTCCATCTGTGAACGTAGGTCAGGCAATCGAATATCCAGTCGCTTTTCAACACGAGCAAGGGCGTCCGTAGAAGTCTCTTCAGCGAAACCTCCTGTTGAAGAGGGAGCCGTGCAAAACATCGCCGCAACAATCGCAGGCGTTGCAAAGGCGGCTAGCCCCACAATGGCCGCAATGTGTAGCGAATTAAAGCGTGAGGTCTTTACGTGCCGCGAAAAGTATTCAACGGCGTCTTTGCCTACACGTCGTAACTGTCTTCCAATTAAATCAGGGGAAGTCATTGAACCTACTAAAAATTCGAAAAAGCTTGTTCTCTAAATCGCCCATTATAGAGTGAGAGCGGATGAGTTTTTGTAGCGATTTCCCCCATAAACCAGAGCAAATCGTTAAAAGAGTTTTCTAAGACAAACCTCTAACAGCAGAAAAGAGATAGGTATACTCAGTTTGTTCAGAGGCGAACTGAGGTACGTTTTGTACACAACAATCTCGCCTTTCCATAGGCCGCTTTTGTGTGGGGAAATCGAAAGAAATTCACGCGGTCGCATGGATAGGTGCTACTAACTTTTAGTGGCGAAAAAAAGCTCAGGTTGCAGCCCTGAGCTCTTAAAGGAGATAAAGTTATGTGTGTAACTTGTATCTCGGTCGAAATCTTATCAAATATTTCGCTAGATTTGACGCAGTTGCCAATGCGAAAAATAGCTAGGAAATCCTAGTTATTGGCAGGGGGAGAAATCCCTCTGCTCTTCGCCTCTGACCCCGCTTTGTTGCGGCAAAATCTACGGAAACAAAGCAAAGTCGGGTATACTCATTTCGTTTAGAAATGAGTGCGATATTCGTTCGTCTCGTAATACTCTTCTATTTCTCTCATGCTGAGTCTGTAAAGAATTCATGCAGCCGGCATGGGTAGCTACTGCTAACGACTAGCAGTAATGAAAAAGCTCAGGGAGAACCTGAGCTTTAGTTAGGAGATGTTGTTATGACCGTAACAAATATCTCGATTCACAGACTATCAGATTTTTCGTTAGATGTGACGCAGTTACCATGGGTAATCTGCCATCTCATTATGGCGAAAGTCCTTGTTAGAGAGTGACGAAAAAGCATCGTTTCTGAATCCAATTTTGTGAGTATATATTCGCAGGGCGATTGTGTGAAAGCCCAATCGATTCCTGCAGTGAAATAATGAATCTTTTGAATTGAAAAGAAAGGCCCCGCAACTTCGTTTGCGGGCAATATTTTCTCGAGAGAATGTATGTCTGAGCAAGAAAAAGTCGAAGAAAAGAAGTACGAAGTGACACCAGAAATTCAGTCGGCGATGGCAACCATTCGCCGTGGTGTTGATACGCTTTTAATCGAAAGTGAACTTGAGCAAAAATTAGCTCGTTCTAAGGCAACAGGGGTTCCTCTTCGTTGCAAGTTGGGTCTTGATCCAACAGCGCCCGATATTCACGTCGGCCACACGGTTGTTTTAAATAAGTTACGCCAACTGCAAGACCTCGGTCACACGGTCATTTTCTTAATCGGAGACTTCACAGCCTCTATCGGTGACCCATCGGGGCGCAACACGATGCGCCCGCCTTTGTCGCGTGAACAGATTATGGAAAACGCCAAGACCTATCTTGCGCAGGCAGGTCTCGTTCTCGATATCGATAAAGCCGAGGTGCGTTACAACTCCGAGTGGAGCGATAAGCTATCGGCCTCAGACTTTGTGCGCCTTTGCTCGCGCTACACACTCGCGCGCCTTTTAGAGCGCGAAGATTTTGCAAAGCGCTACGCACAAAACATTCCCATTGCGATGCACGAGATGATTTATCCCTTAATGCAGGGCTACGACTCTGTGGCTTTAAAGGCAGATATCGAATTAGGGGGATCTGATCAACGCTTTAATCTTATCGTCGGTCGTGAATTGCAGCGCCAGTACAGTCAAGAACCGCAGTGCATTCTGACGATGCCTCTTCTTGTTGGCTTAGATGGCGTCAATAAGATGAGTAAGAGCAAACATAACTACATCGGTATCACAGATACTGCCGATGAAATGTTCGGTAAGGTAATGAGCATTTCCGATACGTTGATGTGGAATTGGTATGACCTCTTAAGCCTTAAGAGCAATGACGAGATTGCCAAACTGCACGCCGAATGCGAAAACGGTCGCAATCCGCGTGATGCGAAGGTCGCTCTCGCTAAAGAAATCATCGAGCGATTCCACGATGCGAAAGCCGCTGAGGCGGCTGAAGCCGAATTTAATGCTCGTTTTCGTGCAGGGGCCGTTCCAACGGATATTGCATCTGTTACGGTTCAAAGTGAAAACGGCGAAATCGGTGTTGCGCGATTACTGAAGGAAGCAGGTCTTGTCCCAAGTAACGGTGAGGCCAATCGCAACATTGAGCAAGGCGGCGTTCGTATCGATGGCGAGCGTATCAGTGATAAATCACTCAAACTTAAGCCCGCTACCTACACCATCCAAGTCGGTAAGCGTCGCTGGGCTAAAGTCACTCTCGTTTAAGGAGATGCGCCATGATTGTTGTTTTGCAGCGCGTCACTGAGTCGCATGTTGATGTCGACGGGAAAACCATTGGCGCTATCGGTAAGGGCCTCATGGTTCTCGTGTGCGCAGAGCGGGGTGACACGGACGAAAAAGCCGTGCAGCTTGCGCAAAAGCTTTTGCGTTATCGCGTTTTCGAAGATGACGCAGGAAAGATGAATAAGTCGGTAACGGATATTGCAGGAGACCTACTTTTAATCTCGCAATTTACGCTTGCTGCTGATACCAATCACGGTAATCGCCCGAGCTTTACGCCAGCGGCTCCCCCCGATGAGGGTTTAAGGCTCTTTAACATCTTTGTTGAAGAAGCCAAAAAGAGTGGGTTGCGTGTTGAGACAGGGGAATTTGGCGCTTACATGCGCGTGAGTTTAGTTAACGACGGCCCTGTCACCTTTACGCTTCGCAACTAGTTTTTTTTAGCTCTCTGTAACGGGAAGCTCGATACGCATCTCTAAGCCATGAGGCTTTAGGTTTGATGCAGAAAGCGTCCCGTTATGGCGCTCAACGGCGCGTTTAGCAATCGCAAGCCCCAATCCAAAGCCACTACCAGTGGCTTGATTTTTGCCTCGCGCAAAGGGTTCAAAAAGTCGCTCGAGATCTTCGGCAGCAATCCCTGGGCCCGCATCCTGCACCGCAATGTGAATAACGCCGTTTTCTTTGTGGGCGATGACTTTGACTGTGTCTCCCGCATTTGAAAATCGCAAGGCGTTACGCACGAGATTTTCTAGAGCGCTTGAAATCGATTCCAAGTGCACTTTTGCGATAAGTGTTGGGTCGCTTTCGAGAGTGACGTGAACATTTTTGGCACTTCCTTCGAAATCGGCATCCGAGACAATGGCTTCAAGCGCCAAAGAAAGATCATTTTCTTCAAAAGAGATTGGCGCATTTTCATCAAGACGCGCGTAGGTTAAAAGCGCTTCGACAAGATTATCTAAGAGTTCGACTTCAGCCTCGATGCGTTTAATGGCGCGCTGGCTATTAGCTGGGTCTTTTTCAATGAGAGCAAGAGCTACATCAATGCGCGCTAGGGGGCTACGCAATTCGTGGCTTACATCATGAAAAAGTGTTTTTTGTCTTGCTAAGAGCCCAGTGATTTTCTCAGCCATCGCGTCGTACTGCTTTGCTAAGTCGCCAATCTCATCGTAGTTATGCCCCACAAGAGGTGCGATACGGTCTTCGAGATTGCCGTCAGCCGCGCGCCGCATGGCCCAATCGAGCTTTCGAATCGGTTTTGCGAAGTTCCAGGCTAAGAGACCAGCGACGATTGCCGTGGAAAAAAGAGCAAGGAGCGCATGCACCCACCAAGGTGTACGCCAAAAAGCCATTGACCAAACGCGCTTAGGGCGATCTAAACGCACGGCAAAAAACCGTAAGCTCTCTCCGTCAACGACCTGCGTTGTGATGCGTGCGTCGTTGAAGCCTACCTGCCTGAGCGCTTTTTCTGGAATGGTGCGACCAGAAATTTCAACACCGTCTTTATTTAAAACAAAAACGGTGGGGTGGTTATTGACTTTTTTATCGTGTAACCACTTAATGAGAACTTCGCTTCCGCCCCATTGCGCAACACCAAGCGCTGTGTTTACGGCGCGTTGTCCAGGATACTCAAAGTCAATTCCTTCAAAGGCAGTTGAGGCGTATTTCTGATAACTTGCACTCAAAAGCCAAACACAAAAGCCTAAAAGTAAGAAAACGCTTAAGAGCCCCGTAAAGAGCGTTAAGAAAATACCGCTTAAGCGTCTTCTTTTTTTCAGCATGGCCTCTTGCCTTATTCGTTAATAATCAGTTGGTATCCTACGCTACGGATGTTTTCAATCGTGAATTTTCCTTCGCAGGCAGCGTTGAGTTTACGACGAATGGCACTGACGTGGACATCGATTGTGCGATCAAAACGTCCCATCGTACGGCGAAGCACTTTGGAGTAAATGTCAGCTTTCGAAACAGGAGTTCCCACGCTTTGCGCAAGCATCTGTAAAAGCGCCATTTCGGTGCCCGTAAGGTCAATTTCTTTCCCGTCAATTGTGGTACGGCGATGTGCGGGGTCAATGGTTAAGGGGCCTGCTGTGACAACAGTGCTCTTGGCTTGATTGTGCGGAAGTAAAACGCGACGCAAAATCGCACGCATTCTCGCTACGAGCTCTCGCGGTGGGCAGGGCTTTGGAACGTAGTCATCGGCTCCGAGTTCGAGACCGACGATACGGTCAACGGGATCGCCCTTGCCTGTGAGCATTAAAACAGGCGTGTCGTACTTTTGGCGAATCTCGGCTAAGACTTCTGTGCCGCTCATCCCAGGCATCATCACATCCAAAACAATCAAATCAAAGCATTCGTTTGTAAGTCGCTCAAGCGCGGTTTTCCCATCGCTTGCGTAACTGACGCAAAAGCCTTCGAGCATCAAGTAATCGACTAAAAGGGAGACTAGGTCCTTGTCATCATCAACAATCAAAATTTTTGGGCTCTCTAAACTCATGGGGTTCTCTCTAAAAAGGAAACGGATGCAGTACAAAAAGGCAAAGGCGTTTTAAGCATTCGCGACGGAAAGCATCATTGCACGAAAAAAAATCTTTAGCCGCAAGACACACGGTTCGGTGCATCTCTTTTCACTTCTTTACATTCCTTGGATATGTCTTTACGAAGTGTTTAAGTAGATTTCGAACTAAAGAAATTTCCTTTAAAGAGACTGACGATGCAAATCCCGAAATTCTCGAAAACTCTTGTAGCGCTTGCTGCAGTTGGCCTTCTCGCATCAGGCTGCGCCACATCGCTACAAATGACAGAAGTTGAGAAAAAGGCCGTTGGAACGAGCTGGAACGCTCCCACTCCAGAAAGCCACGCGCCAAGCGTTGAAGACGCCAAAGCCTGGTGGGCCTCATGGAATGATTCGGAATTAACGCGCCTTATCAACACGGCGCTTGAAGCCAATACCGATGTGCGTGTAGCAATGGCCAATTTAAAGGCCGCGGCGGCACTTTCCGATGAAGCGACAGCCAACCTATTTCCGAGCGCTTCGCTTGCAGCCGATGGCTCTCGCAGTAGGAAAGAGGGCAAAACAACCGAAAACTATTCAGCAGATGGCTCTGTAACCTGGTCATTTTCTTTGGTCGGTGGAAACATCGCAGCGCGTCGCGCTGCTAACCGCGAAGCGATGGCAAGCGCCATGAGCTTGGAAGATACGAAGATTGCCGTCGCTAGCGAAGTAGCGCAAAACTACATCAATCTAAAACTTGCCGAAGTGAAACTTGCCATTGCGAAGAAAACAGCCCAAAACTACACGGAACTCTCTGAGATTGCGCACTGGCGCTTAGCCGCAGGGCTTGCCACACAAACCGAAGTCGATCAAGCCGATTCCAATAGAGACTTAGCCAAGGCTCAGATTCCCGTTTCAGAAAGCTCCATTGCGAAATACCGTAACGCGATTGCTCGTCTTTGCGTTATCAACGCCTCAGAAATTAAAGAGGCCTCAATCGCAACGATTCCTGAGGCGCCAAGCAATATCGCTGTGAGCGTTCCGGCCGATACCTTGCGGCAGCGCCCGGATATGCGCTCTTCTGAGTACGCTCTTTTGGCTGCCTACGATCGCGTCTATGAAGCGAAAACAAAGTGGTTCCCGACCTTAAAACTCTCTGGAAACCTCGGGACGCAAGCGGCAACAATTGGCGCGCTTGGCGCAAGTGGCACAGGGATTGCTGCATTAGTGGGTGCTTTATCGATGCCGCTATTTAATTGGAGCGATCAAGTGAGCAATGTCACGCAAAAAGAAGCCGCTCTTGATAAAGCAAAAGCCAATTACACGGCTACATTAGTTTCGGCATTAGAAGAAACTGAAAATGCGCTCGAAGGTATTCAAGCTTCAGAAAAAAGAACCGAAGACCTCAGAAAAGCGCTTCTTGTTTCCCAAAGCGCAGCAGACCTTGCTCAAATCCAATACAAGGCTGGGCTTGCCGATTATCAGACGGTTCTTAATACGCAGAGAACACTTTTATCTGCTGAAGAATCCTATGAATCCAATAAGGCCGATCGCTCTACGAACTACGTCAAACTATTCACAGCTTTAGGTGGCGGTTGGACAGCACCCAAAGACGAAGACTCCTAAAGGGGCTAAACAGTATGAAAGACACAACAAACGAACAAAAGAAAAAACTTCTCGGGCTCACTACGGAGAAAAAGTTCTTTAAGCGCCCCATGGTCTATGTGGCAGCTTTGGCTATTGTGGCTGTTGCCGCGTATTCGATGAGTTCAGGCACTGTGAAGCCAAGCTATATGACGCGCGATGTCACACAAGGCAATCTTCGTGTCACAGTCTCAGCCGATGGGACACTGAACCCGGTGAGAACCGTCTCCATTGGCTCCGAACTCTCAGGCATCGTCTCCAAAGTCAATGTCGATGTGAATTCAACTGTGAAGGTAGGAGACGTTTTAATTGAACTCGATAAGGCAAAGCTTGAGAGCGCAAGAAAACAAGCGCAAGCCGCGCTAGAAACCGCCAACGCCAAACTCGTGGAAGCCAAAGCCACAGCCGAAGAAGCCAAAGCCAAAATGCGTCGCTACGAGGAACTCAATAAAGCCTCTGGCGGCAAGCTTCCTTCTCGTACGGAATTGGATGTGCAGCGCGCGACGGTAAAACGCGCTGAAGCCGGAATCCTTACGGCGCGCGCGAGTATCGATGATGCGAAAGCGACATTGGAGACAAGTGAAACCAATCTCTCGAAAGCCTTTATTCGGTCTCCTGTGGACGGGGTGGTTTTAACGCGCTCTGTGGAACCTGGATACGCGGTTGCGGCAAGCTTACAAGCCGTTGAACTCTTAACGGTTGCCACCGACCTCCATGAATTAGAACTCGAAGTCGATATCGATGAGGCTGATGTCGGGCAAGTGAAAGAAGGACAGAAGACAACGTTTACAGTTTCGGCTTATCCCGATCAACCGTTTCCTGCCACATTAACCAAAGTGGCCTATGGCGCGAGTTCTGGCACAGACAAAGTTGTGACCTACACAGCCTATCTTTCGGTAAAGAACCCAGATTTGCAATTGCGCTCGGGGATGACAGCGACAGCAACCATTGTGACGGCGCGCAAAAAAGACGTCATGCTTGTTCCTAATACGGCTTTGCGTTTTAAGCCTGAGACCGCGAGCACAAGTAGCGAATCTGCCATCAGTAGCATGTTCGGTCCCCCGCACCGCAACCAGCAGCAAAAGACAGCGAAAGAAACCACACGAGCCGTTACGGGCCAACAGCGCACAGTCTACGTTTTGGATGCCAAGGGCAATGCCGTGAAAAAGACGGTGACAACGGGTCTTACCGATGGCAGCATGACTGAGATTGTTTCTGGGGACCTTAAGGTCGGTGACAAGGTCATCACGACGCAACTTAAGAAGAAAGAAAACTAAATAGGATTAAAGCGTATGAGTGAAGCGACGCCTTTAATTGAGTTGAAAGCGATTCGTAAGCGCTACGGAACGGGGGAGGCTGCGTTTGATGCGTTAAAGGGCATTAGCTTAACCATTAATCGCGGTGAATTCGTCGCGATTATGGGACCGTCTGGCTCAGGGAAATCCACGACGATGAATATTATCGGGGCATTGGATAGCCCAACAGATGGCGAGTACCTTTTCGATGGCGTGCATGTCGAGTCCTTAAGTCGCGATGAACGGGCAATGTTAAGGCGCCTATATATGGGATTTGTTTTCCAGGGCTTTAACTTACTTGCGCGTACGACAGCGCTTGAAAACGTGGAGTTGCCTCTTTTGTATCGGGGAACGCCAGCCAAAGAGCGCCATGAAGCAGCACGCGCAGCTCTAGATCGCGTGGGACTTCTTAAGTGGGAACACCACACGCCTGCGGAACTCTCTGGTGGTCAGCAGCAGCGCGTGGCGATTGCTCGGGCCATTGTGACGCACCCGTTACTGCTTCTTGCGGATGAACCGACAGGAAGCTTAGATAGCCACCGAAGTGTTGAGATTATGGAGCTTCTCACCGATCTCAATAAAACTGAAGGCATCACTGTGGTTCTTGTCACACACGAGCCCGAGATGGCTCGTTACGCAAGGCGTTGCATACGCTGCGTGGATGGCGAAATCGAAAGCGATACGCGGCAAGGAGAAGAAGATGCTCGCTAATGCTCTTTTATTGGCCTTTCGGCAAATCTGGCGCAATCCCATGCGCTCGCTTCTTACCGTTTTGGGTATTGTGATCGGCGTTGCAGCCGTCATTACGATGGTCACTGTCGGAAATGGCACCACAACATCGGTTCGCGAGCAGATTGAAAGCTTAGGCGGCAATCAACTCGTGTTGCGCCCCGGTCAACGTATGGGGCCAGGGGGATCTGCTGGCGCCCCATCTTTTAAGATAGCCGATATTCGCGCTATCGAAAACCAGATTGGCGGCGTGATTTCTGTTGCACCACAAACGACACGGTCGACAGTTGTTGTCGGCGAGGGGAAGAACTGGTCAACGACCGTCTACGGGACAACAAACGACTACTTTACAACCGATAATCGCACGCTTGCTGCGGGTCGCTACTTTGAAGCCTCTGAAGAGAAGTCTGGGTCTGCAGTCTGCGTGATTGGGGAGACTATCCGCAAAGAGCTTTTCGGTGAAGGCGCTGACGTTATCGGCAAGATGATTCGTGTGAAAAGTTTTTCTTGCCGTATCGTGGGGCTTCTTGCTGAAAAAGGGAGTGCGGCGATGGGAGGCGACAAAGACGATTTGGTCGTTATCCCATTTAATACCTTAGCGCGCCGCTTAGTGGGTAATAACCGCGTCAGTTCCCTTGTCGTCGGAGTGGATTCTGATAGTGACCGCACGATGCTTAAAGCCTCGTTACGAGAATTGATGCGTGAAAGACGCTCATTATCGAGCACAGATGCCGATAACTTTCAGATTCTTGATACCGCAGAAATCGCTGAAACTGTTACATCAACCACTAAGGTTCTCACGACGCTCCTTGGAGCCGTGGCAGCTGTAAGTCTTCTTGTCGGCGGCATCGGCATTATGAACATCATGCTTGTGTCAGTGACAGAACGCACGAGAGAAATTGGTGTGCGCCTTGCCATTGGCGCCACCGAACGGGAAGTCTTACTGCAGTTTTTGATTGAATCGATTGTGCTCGGCTGCTTAGGTGGGCTATTAGGCATTGTGATTGCTGCGGTTGCCTCCTGGGTTCTCGCAAGCTTTATGCAAGTGCCATTTGCCTTCTATCCAGGCATTAACTTACTGTCGTTTGGCTTTGCCGCGTTAACTGGTATTGTTTTCGGATACTTCCCTGCGCAACGCGCCGCACGACTCGATCCAATCGAAGCCGTTCGCCACGAATAGCGGGTAAGAAAAATCCCAGAGCTCATGCGTGAGTTCTGGGATTTAAAAACGCTAGTGAAAACTCTTTTTATTAGAACGGAACGTCATCCTCTTCTAAGGAGTCCACAGGAGAGGCTGTTGTAGGAGCGCTTGCCGTAGGAGACGTGCGAGAAGCCTGCGCCACAGAAGCCGCTTGCGCTCGATGCTCACGACGAGGCGACTCAAAGGATTCGCCTGACGGGGAGCTTGTGCGAGTGCCTAGCAATTGCAATGTTTCGCAGATAATCTCTGTCTGATAACGCTCAACACCTTCTTTGTCGGTGTATTTACGCGTACGAAGGCGGCCCTCAATATAAGCGGGGCTTCCTTTTTTTAAATACTGCTGCGCAATTTCTGCCTGACGGCCAAAGAAAACGATGCGATGCCATTCGGTTTCTTCCTGAGGCTGGCCTTGGCTGTCTTTATAGCGGCGGCTTGTGGCGATGACAATGTGGCAGATAGCCGTGTTGCCGTCTGCGGTGTAGCGGGTTTCGGGATCGCGCCCGAGATTGCCAATCAAAATGACTTTATTGACGGAAGCCATAGTAATTCTCTCGTACCAAAAAATATCGTAGAAAAGCGCCGAAGCGCGAAAAAGGAAGCGCCTTTTTAGGCTTTCTATCGCACTTGACTCAACACGTTCGTATTTTATACAGGAATGGCGGCGGGCTTAATGGTTTTTTGCAGTCAAAATGAAGGGCTTAGTCTCTTTTTTGTTCAGAGCGCTTATTAAAAAATTCGTTTGTTGTAAAGCCTTATGCTAGATTGTCCTTTTCGCTTCTTTAAAGGCGCTTTGTAAGCCATGGAAAGAATTCGTGTGGTTGGAGCCAAAACGCACAACCTCAAGAACATCACAGTTGAGATTCCGCGCAATAAGCTTGTGGTAATCACGGGCCCCTCGGGCTCGGGAAAGAGCTCTTTGGCGTTTGATACGATTTACGCAGAAGGCCAAAGGCGCTATGCCGAAAGTCTTCCTGCGTACGCGCGTCTTGTCTTAGGCACTCAAGCCAAACCCGATGTGGATTCTGTTGAGGGGCTCACGCCAACGCTTGCGATTTCTCAATTGCGCTCGAAAGCCGGAGCCCGTTCAACGGTGGGCACAATTTCAGAAATTAACGATTACGCTCGTCTTCTTTTCTCGCGAATTGGTGTGGCTTTTTGTCCCACGCACGGCGTGAAACTTCAACGCCATTCGATTCACGATATGGTCAGTTTCGCACTAAGGCTCAAAGAAGAAACAAAGGTTGCGATTCTCGCGCCTGTTGCTTCTCTTTTTGATAGAGACACCTTGAAAGCGGCGCGAGAAATGCAGCGCACGGGATTTGTCAGACTTCGCGTCGATGGAAAGTTTTTGACTGTAGAAGAAGTCTTAGGGAAAAGAGGGGAAAACAAGGCTCAAACCATTGACGTTGTTGTTGACCGATTGCGCATTAAAGAAGCCGCTCGCTCACGGCTTGCAGAAAGTTTTGAAGCCGCATGCAATTTATCAAACGGGAAAGCGATTCTTTTTAATCTTGATTCGGGAGCCGAAGAGAATTTTTCTCAGCACTACGGCTGCCCCGAGTGTGGCTATACGATTCCTGATTTAACGCCTGCGATGTTTTCTTTTAATAACGCTTTGGGTGCGTGCCCAAGGTGCGAAGGGCGGGGTTTCGTTGAGGATTTCGATTGTGCCTTACTCATCAAAGATGCAGAGCTTTCCTTAAGAGAAGGTGCGATTCTTGGTGTTTCCGATAAAAGCTATGAGGCGTTTGCCGAGCTTTTAAATTTATCTCGGAAGATGGGCTTTTCTGTTGATACGAGCTTTGAAGAACTGTCTCAAGAGGTCAAAGACGCCATCTTTTATGGAAAAGGCGATGCGGCTAAAGCAATTGGTTTTGAAGGTGTAATCCCAAAGCTTCGTCGCCGTTGGGATCGAGCTCGAAGCGACACTGTCAAAATGGGATTTTCAGTATTACGGAGCCGCTCGGTTTGCCCCGAGTGCCAGGGTTCACGCCTAAGAAGCGATATGCAAAACGTGCGACTCGGAAATGGTAAGAGTTCACTTAATATCGTTCAATTCTCTTCGCTATCGTTAACTGAGCTTCAAGAAAAATTAAAAACCCTCGAGTTCGATAGCAATGCGCGTCTTATTGGCTCGATGGCCTTAGAAGAAATCGATCGACGCTTGGGATTCTTAATCGATGCGGGTCTTGGCTATTTAACACTCGATCGCCCTGTGGCGACGCTCTCAGGCGGTGAATTGCAAAGAATCCGTTTAGCTGGGCAACTCGGCTCTGGCTTGTCGGGCGTAACTTATGTTTTGGATGAACCCACTGTTGGATTGCATCCAAGAGACACTGCGCGATTGGTGCGGATGTTAAAGCGCCTTGTTGAGGCTGGTAACACTGTTATCGCTGTTGAGCACGATGCAGACTTTATGAAAGCGGCCGATTGGATTGTCGATATGGGGCCAGGAGCTGGTAGCGAAGGAGGCACTGTTGTTGCTTCAAGCGCCCCCGGGGAACTCAAAGAAAATAAAGACTCTCTAACAGGGGCTTACTTAAGCGGGAAAAAGCACGTTGTCACAAAGAAAGCGCATCGCGCGATTAATCCTGAAAAAGTCCTTCGCATTGTTCGTGCGACAGGAAGAAACCTAAAAGCAATCTCCTGCCAAATCCCGATGGGAGCTCTTACTGTTGTCACTGGAGTATCAGGCTCAGGGAAAACGACACTTATCTTAGAGACGCTTGCTGCAGAAATGCGGCGACGCCTTTATCGCGCAAAAGAAAAACCGCAGCCCTTTGAGGCGCTCGTTGGAGGAGATGAGTTTGACAAAGTCCTCCTTGTTGACCAAGCAGCAATGGGGCGCGCAGGGCGTGCCACGCTTGCGACCTACACGGGAGTTGCTTCTCTAATTCGAGACCTTTTTGCAGAAACTTCGCTTGCTCGTGAGCGCGGGTACGACGCAGGCCGCTTTTCCTTTAATAAGGTTGGAGGGCGTTGTGAGGCCTGCGAAGGCGAAGGAGAATCCACCATTGAAATGGGCTTTTTGCCTCCCGTGCGAGTTCGTTGCCCTGTCTGCCAAGGACGACGCTTTAATAGAGAAACGCTTGATGTGCGCTTTAAAGGTAAGTCGATAGCCGATGTGCTTGAGATGACAGTTTCTGAGGCACTAATCTTTTTTGCGGCGCAACCTGCAATTGAAAGGTCTCTTGCGTTAATGAAAGAGATTGGCTTGGGATACCTAAGATTAGGCCAAAGGGCAGATACCTTATCAGGAGGCGAAGCGCAACGCGTAAGACTTGCCGAAGAACTCTCTCGCAAATCCACAGGAAAGACGCTTTACATCTTAGACGAACCTACAACAGGTCTTCACTTTGAAGATGTGAAGTTCTTATTGCGTGCCTTAGATCGCTTAGTTGAGGAAGGAAATACCGTTCTTGTTATCGAACACAACCCTGATGTGATTCGTGCCGCTGACTGGGTGATTGACTTGGGGCCTGAAGGCGGGAAAGCAGGCGGCAATCTCATTGGCGAAGGCACTCCTGAAGAAATCGCCGCAAACGCTGAAAGCATCACGGGTCGCTTTCTGTAGGCGCCACGTAAAAAGAACCCCGGGCTTTTCGGCTCGGGGTCTTTCAGATGTATATCAAACTTGGTATTACTTGTTGATAGACCAAACTGTTGTCGGTGTGTAGTGCGTTGCAGCCTGGCCGCTTTCGCTTAAAGCCTTACCGTTAGAGTAGAAGGTGTAGGCTGTAACGGAACCGCAGATTACCATCGCGGCGACCAAGAAGAGCATCACCTTGCGGAAGCCCGTGCAACGGCCCTTGATGACGTCCCACTTAACACCAAGACGATACAAACCAATCATGCCGTGCAACTCGGTGACAACCAAGAAGACGATTGTCCAACCTAAACCCATGTGATAGGTGTGAACAGAAGAGAGGTTCGGGTCAAGGCTTGCCGGATCAACGAGCATGCCCATCAAGTGCGGGAAGACAAACGCTGTAATCAAAACGGCAGTAATCAACTGAATGCGCCACAAGGAAGAATCTGTGTGGTGCAACATTGTGATGTGAGCGTTAACGTCGCGGCACTGCTTGTAGGATGTCGGGAAGCGACGAAGAGCGCACAAGGCGTGCAAAATCACGCAAAGCGTAATAAAGCCAACGAAGAGCACGTGCAACCAAAGCTGCTCGTGACCAAAAATCGGTGTACCGCCAGAAATCTGGATCAAGTTCCAGAAGGTGTCCTTGCCAAGCTGAATCGAGCTTGTGAAGGCCATGTGGCAGAAAAGGAAGAGCCCGAGGATAAGACCCGTAATGGACTGTGTAGCATCACAGTAAGCAGGCCACTTGCTCGCGCGCTTCGCGTCTTTGAGCGTTACGCCAGCGATCAGTTCTGGGCCGGTCGGTGTATGCGCACGCAATTCTTGTTCTGGTGTCATTTTTATTTCCTTTGATTACAGGGAAAAACAAGGGCAGAAAGCCCCAAGGCTTTCCGTATGAGCGAATGATGCTCTTTCTAGACTTTTTTGGATTTGATTAATGTCAAATCGCAGGTCGTTTCTTCGAAAAATTCGCATCAAAATCGCCCATTTTGTTCCGTATTGATGAACGAATCTGAAATTGATAAGGGTAAACCACTAATTTCGTGAAAAATTAAAAAAGAGCCCTCCCGCTATGGGGAAGGCTCGAAGAAAAAAGCAATTTTGATTACTTCGTACCAAAGAGCCGGTCACCGGCATCGCCCAAACCTGGGACGATGTAGGCGTTTTCATTTAAGCGTTCATCTAAAGCGGCAATCCAGATTTCAATCTTCGGATGCTTTTCAAGCATGACTTGAACGCCTTCGGGAGCAGCAACTAGAGCGATGAACTTAATCGACTCGACACTAACGCCACGATTTAAGAGAACTTCAACAGCGTGGCAAGCCGAGTAGCCCGTGGCAAGCATCGGGTCGCAAATAAAGAACAAGCGATCTGTGACGTTCGGGAGGCGAACTAAGTATTCAACAGGGCGCTTATTTTCATCGCGGTACATGCCGATGTGACCGACGCGAGCAGAAGGCATTAATTCCAAAAGACCGTCGCTCATACCGGTGCCAGCGCGAAGAATCGGAACAATCACTTGCTTTTTACCAGCAAGTGTTGGCGCTTCCATTGCTGTAATCGGTGTTTCAATGGAGCGGCTCGAAAGCGGAAGGTCCCGTGTGACCTCATAGCCCATTAAAACAGTGATTTCTTTTAGAAGCTGACGGAAAACATTCGTACTCGTTTCCTTTTGACGCATGATCGAGAGCTTATGCTGAATCAAAGGATGGTCGACGATATGTAGATTGGGAAAGCGCGGATCAGTTCTCATGATGAGTGGCCTTAAGAATGACGGTTGCGACAAAAAGCTAGCAAGAATCCCCAACCGGTAAAGGACTCTTACCTTTGGGCAGGCATTATAACGAGCGAGTTTTTGGCCGATTGTAAAAAATGGGTGTGTTTTGACTTTAGAGGAAGAGTTTCCTAAGAGACGGCAGGCTGCTTTTTCATGCAAATGGTTTATGAGCCGCATTGTCATTGAGTTTTTCTCTCAAGCAAACTAGACTCACA
>CAVJUW010000005.1:53360-64528 GCA_963652725.1 Bacteroidaceae bacterium
TTTAGAAGCAAAACACGCAACTTGAATTCGTTACAAATTCAAATAAAATTCCCGGAAATCGAAAAACGAAAAAAAGAGGCAAAGCGTTGGAGAAAGCAAGAACAATCGACGAAATCCTTAGTGACCGAAACTTCTTTAGCGAACATGAATCTCAAGCCATTATGAGAAATGTCGCTAAGGAAACGAAAGCCTACTGGGGAGGAAAAAGAACAGGGGCAGGACGAAAGCGCCTAACAAAAGAAGTTCTTTCTAAGCCAATGCGCGTTAGCGAAAGGGAGGCGAAAGCCGTGCATCTTATGCGTGAGTTAAAGCTCGAGATAACGGCTCTTGATTTGAAGTTTCTTAGCTTCGCAAAAGAAAAGAAACTTGATCTTCGCACTCTCATGCGTAAGGCTTAAGACTCGCACTCGCATTGTGTTTTTCTCTCAAGCAAACTAGACTCACACAAAGAAAAAATCATCTTTTGTAAAAAAAAGAGGAAAGCCCATGTCCATTCGAACTGTCGTTATTTTGCTTTTGTGCGTTTTAAGCGCCGTTTTCCTTGCCGTTAATTGGACAGGAATCGTTGCACCAGTTCCCGTGAATCTACTTGTAAAGCAAGTTGAGGCGCCTCTAGGGCTCATTATCTTTGTTGTGTTGGGCCTACTTCTTGTGGCGTGGATTGTTTGGTCCTTCTTGCAGCAAGCCGCTGCTCTTATGGATATCCGTAAGGCCTACAAAGAAGCAAGAACGAATAAACAGCTTGCAGAAAACGCTGAGCAGTCTCGCATTCAAGCTTCCACAAAGACGCTTTCTCAAGAGTTTGCTGACCTCAATACGCAGTTAACCGCTTCAATGACAAGTTCAACAGAGAAAACAACAGAGGCTTTGCAATCGTTTTCTCAAGACTTAAAAGCGCTTAAGGCACAAGTGGCACTTCTCGATGCGAAAGTGATGAAGATTGCTGAATCCAATGGCATCGCGCTTCCCGTTGAAGAAGCTGAACCCGTAAAGAAGCCGCGTTTCTTTGGTCTCTTTGGTAATAAGAAAGAAACTTCGAAAGACGCCGCTAAAGAAGAAGCCGCCCCTAAAGAGGGGAAGACCGACGAAACACCTGAAAACAAAAATCCCCAAAACGAGAAATAGTCTTGGGGATTTAAGAAACTTCTAAAAATTTGAAGCTTTATTCGGCCGCGTCTTTCGCGGCCTTTTGATCGGCCTCTAAGATATAGCTTGTGACAAGCTCAACTTCTTCCGCGGCTCCCAAGAACACGGGAACGCGTTGGTGAAGTTTCTCAGGCTGAATTTCCAAAATGCGATGGCGTCCATCGGTGCAGGCGCCACCGGCTTGTTCGATTAAGAATCCCATGGGATTGGCCTCATACATTAAGCGCAACTTCCCAGCCTTATCTGTCATACGCTTATCCCACGGATACATGAAGATGCCGCCACGGGAAAGGATACGATGCACTTCCGCGCCCATCGAGGCAATCCAACGCATATTAAAGTCTTTACCACGTACGCCAGTGGTACCTTCAAGGAGCTCTTTGATATAGCGCTGCACGGGTTCTTCCCAATGGCGCATATTCGAGCAGTTAATCGCGAATTCGCGTGCTTCGCGCGGAATAACGGCTTCAGTTTTTGTGTAGATAAAGTGGTTTGAAGCCGGATCGAGCGTAAACATCACAACACCGCGCCCAAGGGTTAAGGCCATCGTGGTTTGCGGCCCGTAGACGACGTAACCGGCTGCGACCTGATTAATACCAGGCTGCAAGAAGTCAATATCGGAAATGTCGTGGGAGGCGCCGTGTGGGCTAGGAAGAATCGAAAAGAGCGTACTAATGGAAATGTTAATATCGATGTTACTCGAACCATCCAACGGGTCAAATGTCACAAGATAGGGCCCCACAGGAAGGTAGGAAGGAACCGAAAGACTTGTTTCCATTTCTTCGCTAGCCATGCCGCAAACGCAACCCGAGCGAATGCAACCCTTGACCATTAAGTCGTTACAGATTACATCAAGCTGCTTTTGGACTTCGCCTTGAACGTTCGTCGATCCTGCAACGCCTAAAACGCCTGCGACGTCACCACAGGCGACTTCAAAGCTAATTTCTTTGCAAGTCTCCGAAATGTTGATAATCAACTGCGAGAGTTTGGGATCGAGACCATACTCGGCAATCTCGTTGTCGAGGTAGGTGTGAAGCGTTTGTCGTTGCATGAGGGCATCCTCTAGGTTTTCTAGTGGTTAGTAAGAGCTTTCTCAACGATTTCGCGTACGGCATTCGAAAGCGTTGGGCAAGCGGCAACGCGCAAAAGCGCGTCGTGCATTCGTTTCGCCCGCACGGGTTCAAAGCGACGCCAGAGATCTAAGGCGCGCGCTAAGCGTGAGGCGACATGGGTATTAATTCTGTCCAAACGTAAAACGGTGTCGGCCCAAAACTCATAACCGAGACCGTCTGCGCGGTGAAATTCCGCGAGGTTTCGTGTAAAGAACGCTCCGATTAACGCATAAACGTTATTCGGGTTCTTAATCGAGAACACGTCATAGCCCATCAGAGCCTTAACGCGCTCTAAAACGGAGAGTTCACCATCAAAAGCGGGAGCGAGAGCCTGAACCGTAAACCACTTATTCAGAAGTAACGGTTCGCGATACCAATCGCGCGCTGCAGCATTTAAAACATCGGCTTTCGCGGGGCTCCTTGACATCACAAGAGTCGTAAGGGCGGCTAATTTATCTGTGAGGTTATCTGCGCCTTCGAATTGCGAGCGGCACATTAAAAGAGCCTTGGCACTGCCACTTGCAAGCCAATAGTCAATCGCAAGGTTCTTTAAGGCGCGTTTACCAGCGTCTGTTGCATTGGGACTAAAGGGAGTGTTAACGGTGTTTTCTTCAATAATGCTTGGCCACTCAGAGCTAAAGCGATTCCCGAGCGCCTCACGCGCGGCAAGCACGGCTTTATGCACCGCATCGGGATCGATCATCGCGCAATTTAAAGCGATGTTGGCTTCCTCAGGCATTGTTAAGGCTGTCGCTCTAAACGCAGGAGAAAGCGTTTTGTCATTAAGAACTGCACCAAAGCAACGAATCCACGCTTCAGGAACAATGGGTTCTTCGCCACGCGTGACTTCTCCGATCATTTCAGAAAGCGAGTCGTTTACAAGACGAAGCATCGCTTCAGCGCGATTAAAGAGGTCTGAATCGTGAAGCGCTAAGAAAGAAAGCTCTTCTCTTGAATACGGATACTCAAAAATAACGGGAGCGGAAAAGCCTCGACCAATCGAGAGGACGGGATTTTCTTTGACGTCTGTGAAAGTCCACTGCTCGGATTGCTCTGTAAGAAGTAAGACGCGTGTTCCTTCCGTGGCCGTGTCTTCTCCTGCTAAGCGTATCGGCATATCCTTTCTGTCGTGACCAATAAGGCCCATGGCAATAGGAATGACAAGGGGCTCTTTCTTCGGTTGCCCAGGAGTGGCTGCTGTCCGTTGTGTGACGTTAATCGTTAGTGTGTGAGAGGCTGGGTCGTAAGCAGAACTCACGCGCACATGCGGAGTTCCTGCTTGGCTATACCAGCGAGAGAACTCAGTTAGATCTACGCCACAGGCTTCAGTAAAGGCTTCTAGGAAGTCATCGCAGGTCACCGCCTGCCCATCAAAGCGCGCGAGATAGTTTCTTAAGCCCTTTTCAAACCCGGCTTTTCCGAGAATGGTCTGAAGCATGCGAATCACTTCAGCGCCCTTGTCGTAAACGGTCATTGTGTAAAAGTTATCGACTTCGCGATAGCTTTCTGGGCGAATCGGGTGCGCCATGGGGCCAGCATCTTCTGGAAACTGCGCACGTCGTAAATCACGAACATCCTGGATGCGGCAAACGGCACGGGTTGTCGCGTCAGGAGCCATATCCATCGAGAACTCTTGATCGCGAAAAACCGTCAACCCTTCCTTTAGCGTGATTTGGAACCAATCACGCACCGTGACACGGTCTCCTGTCCAGTTGTGGAAATATTCGTGGCCCACAACGGATTCAATGCGATGGTAATCGGTGTCAGTGGCTAGTGTCGGAGAAGCCATCACGTAGCGCGAATTAAAGATATTTAAGCTCTTATTTTCCATCGCGCCAAAGTTAAAGTCGTCAGTGGCAACGATGCCAAAGCGGTCTAAATCAAGTTCAAGACCAAAGCGCTCCTCATCCCAACGAATGGCCTTTTTTAGGCTCTCTAGCGCATAGGCACTTTTTTCATAGTTATGAGCTTCAGTCCAGATGCTTAGGCGGCAGCTGCGGCCGTCTTTTAAGAGAAAATCTTCGCTTCTATCAACAAACTTTCCTGCAACAAGCGCAAAGAGGTAACTCGGTTTTTTATAGGGGTCAACGAATTTGACCCAATGACGATTTTGAGACTCAACGCCAGAATCAACGAGATTGCCGTTACTCAGAAGTACGGGGTACGCGTCTTTATCGGCATGAATCGTGACAGTAAAGCGACTCATCACATCAGGGCGGTCTGGCCAATAGGTAATACGCCGAAAGCCCTGAGACTCACACTGACTCATAAAGGCGCCTTTACTCATATAGATACCAGAAAGCGCTGTGTTTCTTGCTGGGCTAAAGCGGTTAATGATGGTTATACGCGATTGCCTTGTGATGCCGCGCACGGTAAGCGAGCTGCTTGTTAATGTGTAATGCGTATCGTCGATTTCGACGCCGTTAATAAAAAGGCGCTCGAAGGCAAGTTCAGAGGCATCGAGTCGCAAGTTTGAAGTGGCAAATCCTGCCTTTGGTGTCACAAGCATTGTCGTTGTGACAAGGGTCGACTCCGTGTCTAATACAAAATCGAGCTCAACAGAATCAATGTTAAAGGGAAAGGGCCGATAATCTTCGCGGCGAATGATTGGGTTATCTAAATCAGACATGAAATCGGTATCCGAGTGAAAAGAGTGGATGTGCGCTCATTTTAGCGCTGAAAAGCGTTTTCTCTAGCTCGCTTTTGGGTGAAGTTGGCTTAAGAAGCCTAAAGACTTGATAGAAGCCAAAAAAGAGAAACTTATTTCTCAATAATGGGTAGACAATGTAGCAAAGACATAAATTGGTTGTGAAGGTCCGAGTCGACGAAATTTCAGCTAAGAGCATCGAGTCCTCTCGGGCTAAAATGCGTCAACACTTAAAAGAAGAGGGAACGTTTTTCTTATGGCACGACGTTATTTTGGAACCGATGGTGTTCGCGGGAAAGTGGGTAAAGATCCCATTACGCCTGATTTTGTTTTACGGTTAGGCGAGGCTGCAGGCCGTGTTTTTCGTGCAAGAAAAACCGAAGGCCACGCTACGGTTCTTATTGGAAAAGACACGCGAGTTTCTGGCTATATGTTAGAGGCCGCTTTGCAGGCTGGGTTTTCTTCGGCGGGAGTCGATGTCGTCCTTTGTGGGCCGATTCCAACGCCAGCAGTGGCGTATTTAACGCGTGCCCTAAGACTTGATGCTGGCGTTGTCATTAGCGCAAGCCACAACCCGTTTGACGATAATGGCATTAAGTTTTTCTCAGAAAAGGGAATGAAACTACCCGATGCTCTAGAAGAGGAAATCGAAAAAGAAATCGATAAAGGGTTTGCCTGCTTACCAAGTGAATCCTTAGGAAAGGCCTACCGCTTAGATGATGCAGCAGGGCGCTACGTTGAATTTTGCAAAAGCACATTTCCTAATACCTTAGATTTAAAAGGCATGAAGCTTTATTTGGATTGCGCAAACGGTGCGGCCTACCACGTTGCCCCCGCAGTCTTTCATGAATTGGGTGCCGATGTTGTCGTTGAGGGCAACGCTCCCGATGGCTTTAATATCAATCGCGGCTTGGGTGCAACGCACACCGATGACTTATCAGAGCGCACGAAAAAAGCGGGTTGTGAATTAGGTCTTGCTTTCGATGGGGATGCTGATCGCTTAATCATGGCCGACGATAAAGGTCGCGTTTATAACGGCGATGAACTTTTGTATGGCATCGTCTGCGACAGAAAGCGACTCGGCAATGTCGCTGGCGTTGTTGGAACACTGATGACCAATTACGCTTTGGAAAAGAAGTTTTCTCAAGAGGGAATCGAATTCTTACGCGCCAAAGTCGGTGACCGCTACGTGATGGAAGAGCTTCTTAAAAAGAAGTGGCTTTTTGGCGGGGAATCAAGTGGACACATCATTGCGCTTGATTGCCAGACAACGGGCGATGGCATTGTGAGCGCTTTGCAGGTTTTAGCAGCCCTTCGAGCCCAAAAGAAGACACTTTCCGAGCTTTTAGGCGCTCTTAAATTGATGCCACAAGTTCTTTTAAATACCCGTGTGGCTAAGGACTATGTCTGGACGGAGGATGCGCCGTTTGTAAAGGCGGTGAAAGAAGCCGAAGCGGCAATCGTTGGAAGAGGCCGCGTTTTGATTCGTCCGTCTGGAACTGAGCCCCTTTTGCGCGTTATGGTCGAAGCTGACGACAAAGCCTTCGCTCAAAAATTAGCTCAAAGAATGACAGCGGCGATTACAAAATAGAGTGTCGTTTAAAGACGCGACGCATAAAAAAAGTCCTTCGAAGCTTTTAAAGGAACGCAATATAAGAAAGGAGACAAGCTTCGAAGGACGGGGAAAACTTTTAATTAAAGGATGGCATCACTCTCCTTAGAAGGTGTGATTTAAACCAAGACCGACTTGGTATTGGTTAAAGGAATCGAATTCTTTGAATTCTTTTTCACCTTTAACATACACAGCACCTGCGTAAAGGCTTGTGCGCTTACTAAATTCATAGGTGTAAGAAACGCCTAAGGTGTAAGCGCGACCTTTCTTATCGGCATCTGTGTATTTGACATTGGCGTATTGGCCTGCGAAAGCTAAGGTGCCGCCAGCAACAGGAGCCGAGGCGCCCAAGATAAAGCTATCGACTTTTCCAGCCGCATCGCTGTCCTCATAAGCGCTTTCAAGCGCCCCATCAGCGAATCCACGAAGGCTTGTTTTGTTGGCGTGCTGGTAAAGCGCCATCGGCTTAATAAAGCCCGCATCCCAAGAAACGCCTGCTGTTAAGTAGTAGGCATCACGATCGAGAGTATCCGTTTTCGCGCGGCGTAGGTTTTCAGCGGCAACCATGGCAGCAAAGGGACCGTTTTCGTAACTTACGCCCACACCATAGTAGTGTTCACGCTCAGACCACTTGGTCACGGTCTTGTCGCCCATCGAGGCTTGAAAACCAATCTTAAGGCCTTCGGCGGGAGTGATTTCAACGGCAATGGCTGAGTCGGGAGCCATGTCTTTGGTTGCAACAAGACCCATACCGCCTAAACCGTAAGCGGCTTCCAAAGGATCGAAGGCAGAGGCCATATCAAAGTCGCCGCCACCTGAGGTAATCGCGCCACCGAGGTTGCCAACGGAAAGTTTCACTTTGTCGTTGCCGACCCAAAGGTAACTCATGGAGTTAAAGAGTTTTCCTTCATCTGTCATCTGACCAGTAGAAGAGTCATATTCGCTTTCAAGAGCGACGCCAACAGAGACGCCACCGCCTAAGTCTTCATCGGCTGTGATACCCCAAACGGAGTCACCAGCCCAGGCCGATTCCATCGCAAAAGATGTTGTGGAGTCGTTGTTATTTTGCGCTGTAGCTTTTGTGTGTGTGACGAGAACGCCTGTGGAAATTGAGCCGTAGATATTCACTTCTGCGGCATTGACGCTAAGAGCGGCAAGAGTGGCGGCCGCAACTGTAAGTAGCTTACATTTCATTTTCGAAGAAACCTTTCCTTAGTCAGGGAAAAAAGAGAGGCGGTCAACGTTGCAGGAGTCCAGGTTGCTGTCGACCGCCCTGATAGAGCGCATTCTAAACACAAATGAGAATCATTCGCAACTAGAAAACAAGATTTCAGTGAAAATTCCTCTTTTTTGTGTTGTTGCATAGGGTAGGGAAGTCGCCAATTTTTGAGAAAAAGATAGGGTGCTACGGCATTTTCTTAAGCCCTAGTGGATTAAAATCGTGAGTCTCTTAACTTATCTACTGTTTTTACGTATCTATGAAACCGTCAACATACATGACAGCCTCTGAAATTCGGAAGGCGTATTTGGAATTCTTTAAAAGTAAGGGCCACACGATTGTGAAGTCAAGCCCTGTTGTCCCACAGGACGACCCAACGCTACTTTTCACAAACGCGGGCATGAACCAATTTAAGGCCAACTTCCTTGGATTGGATAAGTCACTATCTCGCGCGACAACCTCTCAAAAGTGCATCCGTGCTGGTGGAAAACACAACGACTTAGATAACGTGGGCTACACCGCACGTCACCACACCTTCTTTGAGATGCTCGGAAACTTTAGTTTCGGAGACTACTTTAAGCGTGAAGCGATTTCTTGGGCTTGGGAGCTTTTAACAACGGTTTATAAGTTACCCGCAGAGCGTCTTTGGGTTACGGTCTACGCCGAAGACGATGAGGCTTACGGGATTTGGAATCAAGAAATCGGGATTCCAGCTGAACGCATTGTCCGTATTGGAGACAATAAGGGCGCACGCTACATGTCAGATAACTTCTGGATGATGGGAGATACGGGTCCCTGCGGTCCATGCTCAGAAATCTTCTATGACCGTGGTCCTTCGGTTCAGGGCGGCCCTCCGGGAAGCCCAGATGAAGACGGTGATCGCTATCTTGAAATCTGGAACTTGGTTTTCACGCAATTTAACCGCGATGCAAGCGGAAAGATGAATCGACTCCCGCGCCCCAATATTGATACGGGTATGGGTTTGGAGCGTATTGCTAGCGTTTTGCAGGATGTTCCTACAAACTACGATATTGATTTATTCCAGAACATCATGCGTGCGGCTAAGGCCGCCGTTGAAGAAGCGGGTGCGAAAAACGTTGATCCCCAGTGCCCGTCTTTGAAGGTGATTGCCGATCACATCCGCGCTTGTGCCTTCTCGGTAGCAGATGGCGTAAATCCTGGCAACGAAGGTCGTGCCTATGTGCTTCGCCGCATTGCGCGTCGTGCAATTCGCCATGGCTACAAATTAGGGGCTCGCGGTTTGTTCTTCTATAAATTAGTCGAACCCTTAGCCCATGAAATGGGAGAGCTCTACCCAGAACTCAATAACCCACGCATTGCTGAGGTCTTACGCGCTGAAGAAGAGCGCTTCTGTATGACGCTTGCTACGGGTATGGAGATTTTGGAAGCCGCGATTGCGCACACGAAAGACGGCGTCTTAGATGGCGAAATTGCCTTTAAGCTTCACGATACCTATGGGTTCCCTGTTGACTTAACTGGAGACGTTTGCCGTGAACGGGGTCTTAAGGTTGATATCGATGCCTTTAATCTCGCGATGAACGAGCAGCGTGAAAAGGCGCGTGCTTCTGCGAAATTTAAGATTGCCGCGGGTCTCGTCTATAACGGAGAAGCCGGGCTCTTCACAGGTTACACAGAGCTTGAAGAAGGTGCTTCTAAGGTTCTTGCCCTTTATAAGGATGGAACCGAAGTTGAAACCGTCAATGCGGGTGATGACGTTGTTGTCGTTTTAAATAAGACGCCTTTCTACGCAGAAATGGGCGGACAAGTTGGTGACGCTGGAACCCTAAGTAACGCCTCAACACTTATTAAAGTAAGAGACACCTTCCGCATTAAAGCCAATGTCTTCGGTCACGCTGCGCACGTCGCTGAAGGGAAAATCACAAAGGGCGATACGCTTACAGCCAAAGTCGACGCTGAACGCCGAGCGGCTATTGCCCGTAACCACTCTGTGACGCACATCATGCATAAGGCATTGCGTGAAGTTCTTGGAGTGCATGTTGCGCAAAAGGGAAGCTTAGTAAATGAATCAATCACGCGCTTTGACTTCTCACACGATAAACCGATGACAGCCGAGGAAATCGCTGAAGTTGAAGCAATTGTCAATCGCGAGATTTTGGCTAACACCGAAACGCTTTGCAGAGAATTGCCGCTAGAAGAAGCGAAAGCCACGGGCGCTGTGATGCTCTTTGGTGAAAAGTACGGTAAGACCGTGCGCGTGATGAATATTGGTACCTCCTGCGAACTTTGCGGTGGCACACACGTGCATCGCACAGGAGATATTGGTCTCTTTAAGGTTTTAGGCGAAGCTGGTATTAGCGCAGGCGTGCGTCGTATTGAAGCTGTCACAGGATTTAATGCTTTAGCTCTTGCGCAAAAAGATGCCGCACTTCTTGCAGCGGCTTCCGCGAAATTTAAGGCACCCGCTGAAGAGCTTTCTGAAAAGATCGATCAAGCGCAAGGTGAGATTCGTGCACTTGAACACGATTTAGATCGTGCTAAGAGTAAGCTTGCTGCTCACCAGGTCGCTGGACTCGTGCATCAAATCACAGAGATTAATGGCACGAAGGTTCTCTTAACGGTTCTCGAGGATCTCGATCCCAAAGAGCTTCGTAGCACTGTGGACTTTGTGAAAGATCAGATGAAGACCGTTGTCGTGCTCTTTGCTGTGAAAACGGCAGACAAATTGCAGTTTTGCGCTGGCGTCACAAAGAACCTTTTAGGAAAGGTGAAAGCTGGAGAGCTCGTTAACGTTGCCGCAGCGGCTGCTGGCGGCAAGGGTGGCGGACGCCCGGATATCGCGATGGCTGGTGCCACGGATGTCACCAAGCTTGATGCGGCTTTCTCGGCAGCGAGAACGTTCTTAACCGAGAAGCTCTAACAAGCTGTGAAAGAAATCAATCTATGCAACATGCGTTGTCCAATGCCTGTGTTAAAAACAAAGAAGGCATTGGCAGCGCTTGGCGTAGGTGAAGAACTTTGTGTTCTCACAGATGATCCTCACGCAATTGACGATATTGCGCTTTTTGCCAAACAAAGCGGGCATGAGCTTTTGTCTCAAGAAACCGATAATTTAGGCGTGACTCGCCACGTTCTTCGCAAAGCGGGAGCTTTGCGCTCTTAAGTTTTTCTGGTTCTAGAAATGAAAACCCCGCCTCAGAGTGAACGAGACGGGGTTAGAAACGATATTGACTAAACTGAACGAATCAGATTAGAAGTTGTGTGTCATACCAGCCATGAGGGAGCTGTACTTGGCCTTGACAGGACTTTGCTTGGCTTGGATGTAAGCGGCAGAACCCCAAAGCGTTGTACGCTTGCTAAGCGGATATGTGTAGGTTGCAGCAACGTTGAAGCCCTTGATATCCTCAACTTCTTCTGCAGAGGTCTTATCTTCAGCCTTGAAATAGCCAACCT
>CAVJUW010000006.1:0-61255 GCA_963652725.1 Bacteroidaceae bacterium
CCCAACGGAAAACGTCTGATTTATTTAGAAATCTGAAAAATTCAAAGCGCTATTTCCTGAGGCTTTTTGTGAAAAAAATGGAGTTTATCGATGAAGAAATTAGGAAAAACCTGTATTGCTTTAGCCGTTCTCGTCTTTCTCGGATATACCGTAGGCGGCTTTGTTGGAGTCCCGTATTTTGCAAAAAAGACTCTGATTGAAAAAGTCAAAGAACAAAGCCCGAAAGCTGAAGTCAGTGTTGGTTCAATTTCGTTTAACCCCTTTAGTTTGGCTGTGAGTCTCGAAGGCTTAGAAATCAAAAACTATGCTCTTGATGATGCAGCTATCGATTTTGCGGTTAAAAGCGTTAGAACTGGCGTTGACACGTTTTCTCTCTCGAATCGCTCTGTTGCAATCGCCCCGGTTTTGATTGCGAAGCCTCAGGTCACTTACATCAAAAACCTAAGTAAGAAAACTTCCTCGCCACGAAAGATTCAAACAAAGGAAAAAGCCAAAACTGCGTCTCAAGAAGGCGATGCTTGGAAATGGTCCGTTGCATCAGTTTCTCTTACGGATGGCGAAGTTCTACTGAAAGATACGGGCTTTACCCAACCCAAAACCATTGGGCTTACAGCGCTAAACGTTGATGTGAAAACCATCACGAGTGACCTAGGAAAAACACCCTTTACCGTGAAAGCCAAAGCGCTTAATGGGTCACTTAACGCAAATGGGTCTTTTGCTGCCAAAGACGAAGACGCTAGTATTAACGCCACAGTAAAGGCCGCAAACCTAGCTCTTGCGAGCCCCTGGGTTGAACGAGCCTCAGGTTCGGCACTCAAAAATGGCACGCTTGATCTATCTCTCTCTGGTAACTACAAGAAGGGTTCCGCGAAAGGCACAGCCAACGCTCTCGTAAGTAACCTTTCTGTAGAAAAGAGCGGGAAGAAAATCTTTGGCGCAGATTCGATTCGTATGATATCTGCCAAACTCACATCTCTTGACCCCCTTTCCTTCTCAATTGCTCGACTCGAAGCCGACCTTGGCATTCGTAAGGCAACAGGCATCAACAAAGACGTTACGAATTTTATTGGCGACCTAGTCAGTGCCTTCGGTAACAAGAAAACGGGCGAAAAGATTAAAACAACCGATATCGACCACGTCAGTATCTCGGGCGTTGTCTACAAAAACGGGAAACTCACTTCAAACGCCAAGGGCGCAAGCTACGAACTCATTCGTCAACTTAACGCCCTCTTAGGTAAGTAGGAAAAAGTCTTTACTCTTCGAGCACGGCTTCTAAGTCGTGCTCGCTACTTGCTGTAATTTTCGCAGTGACGAATTCACCAGGATAAAGACGCCTTGCGCTTTTCACTCGAATAATCCCATCAATATCGGGCGCTTCATAGCGGCTACGACCAATCGCAAAACCCTCGCCATCCGTTGGCTCATCGATAAGAATCGTCTCAACCTTGCCAATGCGCCTCTTGAGGTTTTCAGAAGAAATCTCGGCTTGCACCTCCATAAAGCGACGCCGCCGCTCTTCTTTCACGGCCTCGGGCACTGGATTGGGAAGTTCGTTTGCCTTTGCACCTTCCACAGGGCTATAGGAAAAACACCCAACGCGATCTAAGCGGGCTTCACGCAAGAAGTCCAAAAGATATTCAAACTCTGCTTCGGTTTCCCCAGGAAATCCCACGATAAATGTCGAGCGAATCGCCACATCTGGGCAAACGCTACGCCAACAGGCGATACGCTCTAAGTTTTTCTCGGCGCTCGCCGGTCGCTTCATCGCCTTTAAAACGCGCGGATGCGCATGCTGAAAAGGCACATCCAGATAAGGAAGAATCTTTCCTTGACTCATCAAAGGAAGAACGGCATCCACACTCGGGTACGGATAGACGTAGTGAAAGCGTGTCCAGCAATCTAACTGAGAGAGCTCTTGGGCCAATTCGAAAAATCGTGTCTTCACTGGTCGCGTACCGACAAAGCCTGTTTTGTAGTGGGTATCTAACCCGTAGGCAGCGGTATCTTGGCTAATGACGAGAAGCTCTTTCACTCCACGAGTCACCAGAGATTCTGCCTCACGAAGCACGTCGCCAATTGGGCGACTCACAAGGGGACCACGCAAATCGGGAATGATGCAAAACGTGCAATGATGCGAACAACCTTCGCTAATCTTGAGATAAGCATAGTGTTCGGGCGTTAACTTAATTCCTGCCGGGGTATCGAGTTCTTTGTGTGCGTGTAACTCTGAAGGAAGCGCCTTCTTAATAAGCGCCATCGCCTCATCGATTGCATCAGGTCCCACAATCCCAACAAGATTATCAAAACGACTTTGGAGCCACTTTCTCCCCTCGTTATCCTTTTTTCCGCCAAGGCAGCCGATCACTAAGACGTGACCATTTTCTCGCATCGCCTCATCGATGGCATCGAGGCTCTCTTGAACAGCGGCATCGATAAAGGCACAGGTATTCACGACAACGAGATCGGCACTGCGATAGTCCGAGGCGATTTCGTAGCCCGCAATCTTAAGTTGCGTTACAAGTTTTTCTGTGTCAACAAGTGCCTTCGGGCATCCAAGGCTCACAAAGCCCACGCTTGGCGTCTTTTTGGTTTTCACGCGTGTTTGTCCTCAATCCAGATTAAAGCAGCGTGGCGACCACTTTGTGCGCCATCGCGCCTAAAGCTATAAAAGCGTTTAGCGTCAGCTACTGTGGAAAGACCACAATCGATTACCTCTGTCACGCCAACGCTCTTTAAGGCGTAACGTGCGTAGGCTGCAAGACTCAAGCGGTATTTCCCGTTTCCTAGTGCCACTAAGCCATCGGGTAAATCTGGGTAACGCGCCCGATAGCAGGTAAGCACATCATCTCCACACTCAAAATCATCAAAACCAATCCTTGGTCCCAACCACGCCACAAGCTCAGCATTCGGGTTTTGAAGGCGTTCTTTTAAGCGAAGAACCCCCGCTTCGATTACGCCTTGGCTTAGTCCTTTCCAACCAGCGTGAATCGCAGCAACGCCTTTGGCGTGTTTTTCAGCAAGAAGAACAGGTAGGCAGTCAGCAACTTGGGCTACGCACACCACGCCTGGTGTGAGACTTGTGGAGGCATCTGCCTCAATCTCATCGTCGCTAATCGATTCTGCGTCCAAAACACGTGTGCCGTGTACCTGCCTCATCCAACGAGGAGCGCTCGGTAAGAGCTGCGCCAAAATCGAGCGATTCATCCGCACGCACGCCGCATTGTCCCCGACGTGTGTTCCCACATTCATTCCCTGAATACCATCGACTCCACCCCAGGGACCAGAAGAAACGCCACCGATGCGTTCCGTAAAAAGTGCTCCAACGCCATCGACAAGTTTCGGTGTAATCGCTTCAATGGCTTCTTTGTATTGCGACATGTTTTTTAAGTCCTCAAAAATTTTTGCGTGCGATTTTAGTCGAATACGCAAACAGGCTCATTCGTGGGGCCAAATCCCAAAAAATCCATCAGCTCACACATATCTTTGGGGGGCGCTGTAAACCAACTCATCGTTTTCCCTGTCACGGGATGCACTAACTTAAGGCGTGAGGCGTGTAGCGCTTGCCGAGAAAACGTTGCAGCAAGCCCTGCGGCATCGGGCATTTTCGAAGCATTCGTCCGATAAAGGGGATCGCCCAAAAGCGGCAAATCCACACTCGTTAAATGCACACGAATCTGATGGGTGCGCCCTGTTTCTAAGCGGCAGGCCACCCAGCTTATCGCACGGTTGGCCACCATCGTTCTCTGAACTAAGCGAACTCGGGTTTTCGCCGGTTTCGCTGCAATCCCACGACAAGCAAAGCGAATCGGATTGCGGGGGTCTCGGCCAATCGGTGTATCGACAAACCCCATTTCTGGAGCGAGACCTAAAACAATGGCCCAGTATTCTCGGCATACCGTTCTTGCTTGAAGCTGCCGAATAAGAGATGTGCGAGAGACTTCGGTTCTCGCGACAACCATCAATCCAGAGGTTTCACGGTCTAGTCGGTGAACAATGCCTGCGCGAGAAACCTTCTTTAATTCGGGATAGCGAAACAAAAGGCCATTTAGTAACGTTCCTCTCCAATGACCGGCAGCTGGGTGCACAACCAATCCTGCGGGCTTATCGATGACAATTAAAGCCTCATCTTCATAAAGAACGTCAAAATCGATGCCGCTTTGCGGCTCAAAGGCAAGGTCTTCCTCTGATGGAAGTGGCGTGAGATCAATTGAATCCGCGGCTCCCGTCTTCGCGCGAACGTCGCTTACAACTTCGCCATTTAAGGAGACCGCTCCCTTTTTTATCCACTCTTGGATGCGAGCACGGCTTACTTCTGGCATAAACCCGGCGAGAACCTTATCGAGTCTATCGGTTAAAGCATCCACTGAAACCTCAAAATGACGCTTTTCTAGGTTTGTTTTCTCGCAAGAAAACCCCTCAAGATACAAGTCGTCATCTTTTTGGTCTGTAACCGAGGCAATTTCCTCTCTATAATCGTCGGGACATTTTTTTAACTTGGTAACCATGAATCCTAAGTCCACCTTTTCAATGCGCACTCTTGGATGTGCGTTAGCGCTTTCTGCCCTTCTTGCTACAAGCGGTTGTAGTTGGTTTCAAAATCTCGAAATCGACCCCACACGCGATTGGACGGCACAAAAGCTCTATTCCGAAGCGCGTGATGCCATGAACGACTCGAATTGGTCAGTGGCAAAAGATTACTACACTAAGCTTGAGGCGCGCTACCCATTTGGTACATATGCGCAACAAGCGCAGATTGAGCTTGCCTACGTTTACTACAAAGACGATGAGGCTGCCACGGCTATCGAGCAACTCGATCGCTTCCTTCGCGCCTACCCGAATCACCCCAATAGTGACTACGCGCTTTACTTAAAAGGGCTAGCCACATTAAATGAGCGCGATGGATTAATTAGTTCCATGATTCGGCAAGATATCTCCGAGCGTGATGCACAAGCCGCGCGAGACGCCTTCGATATTTTCAAAGAGCTCGTTGGGCGATTCCCCGATTCTCGCTATGCCAAAATATCCACCCGTAAGATGCATGAGTTGGTTTTGGCTCAAGCGCGCCATCAGTTAAACACAGCAAAGTTCTACTATGAAAGAAAGGCCTATGTTGCGGCTCTCAATCGCGCGAAGGTCATTCTCACAGACTTCCAGTTAACGAGCGTAAGCGACGAAGCCATGGAATTGATGGCCAATTGCTATCACGAATTAAACCTCACGGATTTAGAAAAAGATATGCGCCGTGTGATTGAATTCAATAAAAATAGAAAACGCGAAGAAACACTTCGATAAGAATCGGAGAAAAGTGACTTGAAAGCCGAAGAGAAAATAAATGCTTCGGCTTTTTCTTTATCCAAAACCCTTGCGTATAAACGAAATTCGGTTGATTTTGGCCTTTTATGAGCCTAAAGTTTCAGGTTATCAAAATCCTAAAAGTAGTGCTTTTAACCTATGCCCTCCATAAAAGACAGACGGCTTCTCCATCTCCTGTGTGGTCCAGCATTATTTCTCCTTTGCCTTTGGCTTTTACCTGAAACTTCCCTTTCCTTTGGTGCCCGCATCTCAATTGGTGCCATGCTATGGATGGGATGGTGGTGGGTGGCAATGCCAGTAGACCCAGCGGTAACCGCTCTTATCCCGATTGCCTTAAACGCTCTTTTTGGACTTGTACCCATGGAATCGGTTACAAGTCTTTATTTTTCCGATATTGTTGTTTTGCTTTTGGGAGCAAGCGTGATTTCTGCCACTTGGGAAATCACAGGGCTCGATCGCCGTATTGCCATTTCTTCCCTGATGCTTCTTGGGCCATCGGTCAAAACGCATATTGCTGTGTGGTTCCTCGCTTCTGTTGTACTTTCTAGCGTCTTACCGAATGCCGTCGTTTGCGCACTGATGGTTCCAGTGTGCGTGGCGATGATTCACTTTTTAGCAGGAGAAAACAGTGACTCGATGAAGCCACTTCTGTTTGTCTTACTGATGGCTATTGCTTGGGGCTGTGGTCTCGGAGGTCTTGGCACACCTTTAGGCGGAGCGATGAACCTTGTTGCTGTCAGTTATCTCGAGCAACTCACTGGACACGAGTACTTTTATATGGAATGGGTCATCAAGATGATGCCCATGATGCTCTTACTTGTTCTCGCAACGCTTATCTTTCTTTTTTTCATTCGCCCGAAAAACCTCGCACTTGGGAAAACTCGCGGCTTTATTGTGGCTCAATACGCGAAACTACCGAAAATGAGTTACGACGAAAAGCTCGCACTCGTGCTTTTTATTGCACCACTTATTCTTTCCTTTGCGCGTGAACTCTATGCAGCGTGGCTACCAGGATTAAAGCCCGCGCAGCTCTTTTTAATCTGCGGCATTCTCTGCTTTGTTCTTAGCGGCAAAGACGGAAAAGCCTTTGCCACGTGGAAACTCGTTAATCCAAAAATCGAGTGGAACCTTCTTTTACTTTTCGCAGGCGGCTTAGCGCTCGGACATTTGCTCACAAGCTCAGGGGCGACAAAGACAATTGCCGCGGCCATTACGTCTTTACATCTTGGTGAAGGGCTCTTACTGCTTATTGTCATTGTGGCTGTCACAATGGTCTTTGTGGAAGTCGCAAGTAACACGGCCGCTGCCGCAATTGCCGTTCCCATGGCAATCGGCATTGCTAGCGAACTCGGTGTCGACCCTGTTGCCTACGTTTATATTACGGCAGCAGCTTTCAACACAGGCTTTATGTTCCCGACATCGATTCGTGCGATTCCCATTGCCTATGGATTAAGCCCGAGCTACTTATTCCGATATGGTCTGGCAATGGCCATCATTACGATTGTTCTTATTGCCGCCGCAGGTCTCGTGCTTTTCTTTTAGCTATTCGGCATTCAGTAAATCGGTTTCAAGGGCACTCTTTCTTTCTCGCATCATATTGATGCGGCAAGCGAGAGTGACTTCGGTTTCACCGTTTTCTGCGCCCTTAATGGCGCCCCGCAGTTCGCACTCGCTTTTCATAAAAGCGTTGAAATTGCGATTGGCATCAGCAAGGTCTTTTGAGGCGTTCTTCTTTTTGTTCGTGCGATCAAAGGTTCGCGTTTTGGCTTGCATCCTCTCTAAGACGCTGTTGTATTGGGCTTGCACTTCTTTTAATTCGAGCGTTAGACAGTCGCGCAAATCCTCTTTCTTTGTCATGGTGCGATAGCACTCACCAACGGGATCATCGGCGGCAAATGCCGAACTCGTAGCAAATAGAAAAACAAAGATAGATAGCGCAAGGCTTTTTGCCATGTAACAACCTTTTAAACCAAAAGAACAGAACACTCGCATTCTATAAGCACAGTGCCCGACTCTTTTGCAAAGAGCCTTCTACTTTCGTAACAAAACGAAAATCAAGAAGGCTCAAAATTTTTAGAGTGCGTTGTACTCAGCGTCAGCTACAGGCTCGAACCATTCGGTGTGGCACTCCTTTCCAGGAATCTCCAGAGCGATGTGTGAAAACCAGCTGTCCTTTTTCGCGCCGTGCCAGTGGCAGACTCCTGCAGGAATCGTAATCACCGTGCCAGGTGTAAGCGAGACGGGTTCTTTGCCTTTTTCTTGGTACCAACCTTCGCCTGCCACACAGATAAGAAGCTGACCGCCACCGCTCTTTGCGTGGTGAGTGTGCCAGTTGTTGCGGCACCCAGGCTCAAAAGTGACATTGGCAAGAAAAAGGGGATCTTCCTTAGGGTTGGTTAACGGGTTAAGAAAGGAGCGACCCACAAAGTACTTGGCGTAGGCCGTATTTTCTTGGCCTTTGCCGAAAACATTTTCACGATCAAACTGCTCTTTACTCATCTTTTTTTCTCCTAAAAAAAACAAATCGGCAAAAATTTTATTCTTCCCAAATAAGACGAGCGTCGCTCGAAGCGCTTGGTTACAGTTTTCTTTGTCTTCCCCAAAAAAGCCTTGGCCACTTGAAATAAAAAAACGAAAAATTCCCTTTCAAAACGCACCAATCGAAAGCGGTGCGCTCTTTATAATGCACGTACTGCATTTATTTTGTTTGAAGTGAGTTTTTTATGGCGATTTCTAGACGTCTTCTTTTATGTGCGATTCCTGCGAGTTTTCTCACGGGTTGTGGTTTTCACCTTCGAAACAGCTTTACCCTGCCCTTTGAGACTCTTTACCTTGATATGGAAACAAACTCACGGTTTGCTGCCACATTAACGAGACTCTTACGGGCATCGAGTAACGTACGTTTAGTTTCTGACCCGAAGGAAGCTGAGGCCATTCTTCGTATTACACAAAACACGTCAAGCCGCGATGTACTCTCTTACAGCACATCGGGTCGCGCACGAGAATTCCAATTGAAAAACGTCATCACCTTTACAGTGACCGCTCCCGATGGAAGTGAATACATGTCGCCTACGACGCTTACTGCCACACGCGATATTACGTACGATGACAGT
This sequence comes from Bacteroidaceae bacterium, assembly GCA_963652725.1. Taxonomy (GTDB): domain Bacteria; phylum Pseudomonadota; class Gammaproteobacteria; order Burkholderiales; family Burkholderiaceae_F; genus Duodenibacillus. The sequence goes on from CAVJUW010000006.1 coordinate 8,427, forward strand.
GATTATTTAAGTCGCGACTCCGAAGAAGCGATGATTAAATCGGAAATGCAAAACGATTTAATCAACCAGATGATTCGTCGCATTGAACGCGCTGCGAAACCCATTGCCAAGCGCTAAAGGAAAAGACCCTTGCGCGTTGATGATTTAGCTAAACATCTCACTAAAGGCTCAATTGCCCCTCTGTGGTTTATCACGGGGGAAGAACCCTTGCTGATGATTGAGGCGGCTGATGCGATTCGCGAGCACGCCAAAAATTTAGGCTTTAACGAGCGCGAAGTTTTAAATGCCTCTGCGACCTGGGATTGGTCGCAGCTTGAAAGCGCGTGCCGCGAGATTGGGCTCTTCTCTCCTCAGAAAGTGATCGAACTACGCCTTGCCTCCTTTCGGCCTGGCGTAAAGGGCGCAAAGGCACTCAGTGACTTAGCCGAGATGCCGCTAGAAAACGTCGTTGTCATCGTTTCGATGCCTTATGACTGGTCTGTGAAAAAACTTGCGTGGTTTAAAGCCCTTTCTTCTGCAGCGCAATTTGTTGAATGCGCCCTTGTTGGCATTAAAGAGCTCCCAGGTTGGTTTGCCAATCGTTTCAAACTTCAGGGTCAAGAAGCTGAGCCGGAAGCTTGCGAACTTTTAAGTGCGCGTTGTGAAGGAAATCTTTTGGCCGCTCGCCAAGAGCTTCTTAAATTGGCCTACCAATACCCGAAAGGAACTCGAATTACCGCGGACATGGTTCGCGAAGCCGTGGGAGATGTCTCTCGCTTTGATGCTACAACGCTCATTGATGCTGTGATGAAGGGGGATGCCACCCGAGCCTTAAAGATTCTTGATTCTCTTAAAGCAGAAGGTGAAACAATCCCGAATGTGATGTGGATGCTTGCTGACGAGATTCGCGCTGCGGCCCGTGTCGCCTCCCTTGTGGCTCAAGGCCAATCGATGCAATCGGCATTGCGAATTGCAGCAGTCTTTGGACCTGATAAGACCAATCGCGTCAGAGCGCTTGCTTTGCGAGCAAGCGAGAAAAAGCTTCAATCCGCACTCTGTCTCATTGGCGATATTGACCGGATTGGTAAGGGCCTTGTTGTCGCAAGCCGCGACGCTGACCCGTGGTTAGAAATCGCAAGTCTTGCCTCATTTTTGCGTAAGCCATAATGGAGTCTATTATGGAAAATTCAATCAATTCTATGCATGAACTTGTCGAAAATATGGGAAAAGCGGCTAAAGCCGCAAGCGCCCGTATGGGTGCGACAACGACAAAGGAACGCAACGATGCACTTTTAACTTTGGCAACCCTTATTCGCGAGAAAAAGGCCGATATTGTTAAAGCCAACGCCAAAGACTTAGAACGAGCTAAGGAAAACAATTACCCAGCCGCCTTCATCGATCGCTTAACGCTCACAGATCCCATTATCGAAACGATGGCCTTGGGTTGCGAACAAATCGCTGCCCTCCCCGATCCGATTGGAGAAATCACTGAGCGACGACATCAGGCCTCTGGCATCGATGTGGCGCGTATGCGTGTTCCATTAGGCGTCTTAGCGATTATTTTTGAATCGCGCCCGAATGTGACGGTTGATGCTGCAGCCCTTTCGATTAAGTCAGGAAATGCTGCAATCCTGCGCGGTGGTAAAGAAGCGCTTGAAAGTAACGTTATGCTTGGTAGCCTCGTTAAAGCCGCTCTCTTAAAAACGGGGCTTCCTGAGGATGCCATTCAAGTGGTTGCCACTGCCGACCACGACTTTGTTGGTGAGCTCATTAAAGCCACGCAATACATCGACGTTTTAATTCCCCGTGGCGGGAAAAAACTTATCTCACGCTTAGAGGCCGATTCCCGCATCCCGATGCTCAAGCACCTAGACGGCATCTGCCACACCTATGTTGATAAGGATGCGGATATTGCAATGGCCGTTAGCGTCACAGATAACGCCAAAACGCAGCGCTACGCGCCCTGTAATGCCACAGAAACGCTTCTTGTGCATCGCGATGTGGCCGAAATTTTTCTTCCATTAATTGGGAAAATTTTTCAAGATAAAGCCGTTCAAATGCGCGTTACTCCTGAAGTCGGAGCCATCTTCGATAAAACGGGAATCCCGCATGTTCCCGCGAGTGAAATCGATTGGCGAACCGAGTACAACGCACCGATTATCTCGATTAAGACCGTGGATAGTTTGGGTGAAGCTATTGACTTTATTAATCGCTATGGCTCCAAACACACCGATGCCATCATCACGGAAAATCAGGAAAGCGCTCGCCGCTTTTTGCGCGAGGTCGACTCAGGTAGCGTCATGCATAACTGCTCAACGCGCCTAGCCGATGGCTTTGTTTACGGACTTGGCGCTGAAATCGGCATTAGCACAGGAAAACTCCATGCACGAGGCCCTGTGGGTCTTGAAGGTCTTACCTCACAAAAATTCGTGGTCTTCGGTCACGGTGAAGGCCGCCACTAAGTTATGAAAAAAAATACCTATTACGCCTTGTGCCCCTTGGGGCTTGAAGAACTCTTAGGCAAAGAGCTTCAAACAATTGGAGTCGAAAAAAACAAAGTCTCCCACTCTGGTGTTCACTTTTATGCCTCAGAGTCTGAGGCACAGGAAGCGTGCTTAAAAAGTCACTTTGCTAGCCGCATTCTTTTAAGTTTGGGTGACACCGACTACTACGACGAAGAAGATATCTATAACTTTGCATGCCGCACGCGTTGGGAAAACTACTTTAGTTCTGATAAGAGCTTTCGCATCGATATCACAGCGCATCGTGCGCCCTTGCAGTCCTTAGATTTCACACTTCTTCGCATTAAAGACGGCATCTGCGATAGATTCCAACACTTTGAAGGCACACGCCCCAATGTCGATCGCTTACGCCCAGACGTACGTATCTTTGCGCACGTTGACCAGTCGCGTTGCACTTTCTATTTGGATTTGTGTGGTGAAGCACTTTTTAAACGCGGTTGGAGACGAGAAAAAGGAGAGGCTCCCTTAAAGGAAAATCTCGCAGCGGGTCTTTTAGCCTTAAGTGGGTGGAGGCCTGAGGTGCCCTTAGCCGATATCTTCTGTGGCTCAGGAACCATTGCCATTGAAGCCGCATTAATGGCAACGGAAACGGCGCCAGGACTCAATCGTCACTTTCTTTTCGAGCGATTTCCGAATTTTGATAAGGAGCGTTTTTCTGAGATTCGAGAAGACGCCAAAGCAGCGATTAATCCATACGCAGCGATTTCGATTCAAGCCTCTGACATTAGTTCAATTGTTGTCGGGAAAGCCCAAGCCAATGCTTTGGGCGCTGGCCTTGCTCCACTTATTGAATCAGGAGCCCTTAGTTTTACCGTGAGTGATGCTCGCGTGGCAACACCGAAAAAGGATGCGGGCTTTTTAATTAGCAACCCGCCTTACGGAGAACAATCCAATCCGAAGTCCGCGTCGGTTGCCTCAATGATGAAAGACGTTGCCGATAACTTAAAACGCAACTGGGCAGGAACCACAGCGTGGTTTTTAACTAGCGACAGAAACCTTCCGCGACAAATGCGACTTTCAGAGTCACGAAAGATTCCGCTTTTCAACGGCCCATTGGAGTGCCGATTCTTCCGATTTGACTTAGTAGCCGGAAGTTTTCGAGGCTAAATAAGTTTTGCGGCGCACTGTGCGCCGCTAATCTTTTTATGAGGCCGCAGGCGGGATATCGCCTACGCCATTTAAAATCACTGATGGTCTATAAGAGAACTGACGGACCATCGGAATGGTGCTAATGCCGCTTAAAACTAGAGCGGTCATCATCCCACCTTCAAGGCCCGCAATAATATCGGTATCCATTCTGTCACCAATGATTGCCGCCTCCGCTGAGTGCGCTTCAAGAAGATGAAGCCCTGTGCGAAGCATCAGCGCATTGGGTTTACCCACGTAGTACGGCACCTTTCCTGTGGCAATCTCAATAGGCGCCATCAGAGCACGACACGCTGGAATAATGCCCTTTTCTGTTGGACACGTACTATCGGGATTGGTACCCACAAGCCTTGCGCCTTGGCGAACCAAATCGATGGCCTTTGTGATCATGTTGTAGTTGTAGTTATCGGTTTCGCCGACAACAACATACTGCGGATCAACATCGTTCATTGTGATGCCAACGTCATAGAGCGCCTTTACTAGTCCTGGAGCACCCAAGACATAAGCACTGCATCCTGGGCTTTGTTCCTTTAAGAACTTTGCCATCGCAAGGGCGCTCGTGTAAAAGTGTTCTTCTCCCACATCAAGACCCATACGCGCGAGTTTTTGCTGTAACTCTTTGGGGCTACGTTCACTGGAATTGGTTAAAAATAAAAAGCGCTTACCTTCTTTCTTTAACCAGCCAACAAATTCAGAAACGCCAGGCAAAAGGACATTACCGTGATAAATCACACCATCCATATCACAGAGGTAGCCCTTTTTCGAGCGAAGAATTTCCAATTGCTGAGGATCTAAAAGTTTTGTCACTGTTAAGTATTCCTTAATCTTTTTGGCAAACCACCTCTTGTTTGCCAGCTTTCGTTTTTCTCGTATCTAGCAAAAAACGCTAGGCGTTTAATTAACGCGTGATTTTAAATAGGAAAATCTTAAAACCCTATACGTAAATTGAACTACGCATCTTCGCGTATTTGTGTTTCGAAATGTGTGCGAAAGGAGGATTGAAGCTTTGTTTCGTAGGCTTGAGGAAAAGATAAGAAAACTTTAGGAGTGCTCCGCAAAACATTAGAGCTCTTAAGCGCTTCGCTCTCTTTTGCGAAAACCCGAAGTTACGTGTAAGATTCGGGCTCTTCTTTAAAAGAGGTCCCCATCGTCTAGTGGCCTAGGACATGACCCTCTCACGGTTAGAACCGGGGTTCGACTCCCCGTGGGGACGCCACAAGCTTTTTCTTACGCCTTTGTTTTTCCCGTTGCAATGATGTGAATCGAACCGTTTTCAACACCGGTTTCAGCTAGCATCGTCTCGGCTAAGTGCTTGACTTCTTTCACTTTCCCGCGCATCACAACAGCCTCTAGGCAATGCTCGTGATCTAAATGCACGTGCATACTTGAAATCACAAGGCTCGTGTGTTGGTGCTGATGTTCGACCATACGATTGGAAAGCACCCGAGCGTGATGGTCGTAGGCGTAACTGACGACCGCAACGCAGTTACCCTTGGTGTCGCGTGTTGCATCGTTCGTAAGCTCTCGGCGCACAAAATCACGAAACGCCTCAGAGCGATTCTTGTAATGGCGCTCTTTTAAGAGTCGCTCAAAGTCTTTGGCTAATTGATCGTCAACAGAAATCGTTATGCGTTGCATCGTTTAAGCCCCTTTTTTAGGACATCGTTGTAAGGTTGGATTATAGTTTTGGGTTAATACTTTTGCCCTAAAAAAAGACTATGTCGAGCACTGCGCTACTTCTTGTTTTAGCTGCTGCTTTTTTGCATGCGACATGGAACTATCAACTAAAAAAAGCGAACCCTTCGCTTTTATTTTGGCCCGTAAGCTATCTCATAACTCTCACGATTTGCTTACCCATTCTCCTTATTTACAACCCGTCGCTTTTCTCAGAGATTAAGCCTGCGGGTTGGGTCGTGATTTCTCTATCGGCTCCCGTCCACATTGCCTACGCCTACATCCTGCAATATGGCTATAAGCAATCGGACTATTCTGTCGTTTACCCCACGGCACGCGGCACGGGACCTATGCTCACTGTTCTTGCTGCCATCGTCATTTTGGGAGAAAGGCCGAGCCTTATGGGACTTGCTGGCATTTTCTCGATTCTTTTAGGCATTCTTTTTATTGCCTCTAAGGCTAGCAACACCGATACCACAGGAAATCGCAAGGTACTAAAAGGCCTTCTCTGGGGAACTTTGACTGGCGTTTGTATCGCCGGATACTCGTTTTGTGATGCATGGGCCGTACAGCAAGAAACGGGGCTCACTCCCTTAACGTTTTACTTTCCTGCTTTGACTTTACGCTGCGTTATTTTGTGGCCAATTATGCTTTTTACCACAGATTGGAAAAAGCACCTTAAAGAAACGCTTACCGATCCCGTGCAGCGTAAGGCTGTGCTTTGTACGAGTATCGGTTCTCCTGGGGCCTACATCCTCGTACTTTTCGCAATGACCTTTGCGCCACTTTCCTATGTGGCGCCAGGCCGTGAAGTCGGAATGATGGTAGGCGTCGTTGTGGGCGCAATGCTTCTTAAAGAGAAACTGACAGTAAAACGTATCCTAGGCGTCATATGCATGGTTCTCGGTGTTGTTTTGATTGGACTCGCGCACTAAGAATTCAGCGCTTTTTTCAAACTAGCGCTTTTTAAGTGTGAGAAAATGCGTCCTTTCACGGTTTTAGTTTTTGATTGATTTAATTCGAAAGAAGAATCTATGTCTTTGGTTTTTGTTATTGGTCTTGTGGGTTTAGGCGCTTTTGTTGGATTTCTCGCTGGCCTTTTGGGCATTGGCGGCGGAATGATTTTGACGCCGTTTTTCACGTTTCTCCTGCCGATGACAGGCATTAGCGATAGCGTCGTTGTTCACGTGGCGATTGCAACGTCCTTGGGAACCATCGTTTTCACATCAATCTCATCGATGAGAGCGCACAACAAACGAGGCGCCGTGCTTTGGCGTGTTGTCTTTAGTGTGGCCCCAGGCATTTTGGTTGGCGCTATCTTAGGCGCCAAAATTTCAAGCCTTTTGTCGACTTCTGTCATCGCCTTTATCTTTGCGATTTTTGTCGGGTTCTCGGCTTTAAAGATGTTTGTTGACGCAAAGCCTTCACCCAACCGAGAATTGCCTGGTCTTGTTGGACTCTTTGCCGCTGGCGTTCTCATTGGTTGCGTGAGCGCGTTCGTCGGTGCTGGTGGCGGCTTTATCTCAGTGCCTTTGATGCTTTACTGCAACGTGCGTATGCAACAAGCCGTTGGAACCTCTGCTGCGTTAGGTTTCCCGATCGCTCTTTTTGGAAGTATCGGTTACATCTGGACAGGGCTTAATGTAGCCGCTCTCCCAGGGTTTCCTATCACGTTGGGCTTTATTCATTTACCCGCGCTTTTCTTATGCGCAGGCGCAAGTTTCTTAATTGCTCCACTCGGAGCGAAAGTTGCGCACAGCATCAACACAAAGCCCTTAAAACGGATTTTTGCGTGCAACCTCCTTATCATTGCTTGCTACATGCTCTACAAAGCCTTTACAACAATGTCATAAGAAAGCAATGCGCCACGGTTTTATTTATTTTCTTTCTGCTTCGCACGCCGTTGCGGATTTATCCCCTGGCGCACTGCCTGCACTACTACCATTTTTTGCGCTTCACTACGGGTTAAGCTACACAGAAATCGCCGGCCTCGTCTTTGCGAGTTCTTGCCTATCTTCAGCCGTGCAACCGGTTTTCGGATTGATGGCCGATAAATCCAATCAAAGTTGGTTTATTGGATTTGGTGTCTTACTCACAGGCATTGCCCTTGGTGCGACAGGATGGGTATCGGACTACTGGCTTATTTTTTGGGCTGTTGTTCTGATGGGAACGGGCTCATCGATCTTTCACCCACAAGCAGCGCGCTATGTGAACTTTATCTCAGGTAAGAAAAAGAGTACGGGCATTGGCCTATTTTCCGTCGGTGGCAACGCAGGCTTTGGCATTGGTCCTTTGCTAGCCGTTTGGGCTGTAAGCCTTTGGGGACTAAAAGGAGTAACGCTTTTTGCAGCGCTAAGCCTAATCTTTGGTGTGACACTTTTATTTTTAGGGCCCAAACTTCAAAGGGAAGCCGCAGCGCTTCACAACGCAGAACTCAAGGAGGAAAAGAGCGCCACGCCAGAAGGGAAAAACGACTGGCACTCCTTTATGAAACTCACGCTCGTTATTATCGGGCGCTCCGTTGTTTACTGCACGGCCTCAGCCTTCTTACCGCTTTACTGCATTAAGACCTTTGGAATTACTGAGGCGCTTGCTGGAACAACTCTTGCGGTCCTTGCCTTTGGTTGCACGGTAATGACCCTTGTCGGAGGCTGGTTAGGAGATCGCTTCGGTTTGATTCCAACGCTTCGCTTTGGATCGATTGTGCTCGTCCCTAGCGTTGCGCTCATTCTTTTGTGCCCGAATATCGCATGGATGTATGTCGTTTTGATTGTGTTAAGTTTTGGTATTAACGCGACGTACCCCGCATTTGTCGTCTTAGGACAAACGTATCTTGCCAAAAACATTGGCTTTGCCTCAGGAGTGACTTTGGGGCTTTCTTTTAGCGTAGGCGGCATGGTCGTTCCCATACTTGGGAAAGTTGCCGATACCTATTCTTTAGATCTCGTTTTCTTGATTCTTGTAGCGATTGCCACGCTTTGCGCGCTCGGTGCTTTCTTACTAAAAGACAAGCCAAGTAAGACAACAGAGCTCACAAAATAACCACGTCGTACTGCTCTTGGCTATAGGAGGGTTCGACCTCCAAAGTGACAACTTTTCCCATCATCTCTTGCAGTAAATCAAGCGCAGCGGATTCATCTTCCAAAAAGAAATCAATCACGCTTTGCGAGGCGAGAATCTTAAAGCTCTTGGCGTCACGATACTGACGATATTCACGCAAGGTTTCACGCATAATCTCGTAGCAAATCGTGCGCGCTGTTTTGATTTCCCCACGACCGCCACAGACTGGGCAACACTCGCAAAGCACGTGAGCTAAGGACTCACGCGTTCTTTTGCGTGTCATCTCCACAAGACCCAACTCTGTGAATTCAGAGACAGTGAGTTTTGTGTGGTCGCGCTGCACGGCGCGGCGCAATTCGGCTAAAACGGCGGCACGATTCTCGTCGCTAGCCATATCGATAAAATCGATAATGATGATGCCACCGAGATTACGGATTCTTAACTGACGAGCAATTGTTTGAGCTGCTTCCAAATTGGTTTTAAAAACCGTTTCTGAGAAATCGCGTTTTCCGACAAAAGCTCCCGTATTGACATCGATTGTCGTCATCGCCTCGGTTTGATCGAACACTAAGTAGCCGCCCGAGGTTAAATCGACACGACGGTTAAGTGCTTTGGAAATCTCTTGGTCGATACCGCGCACTTCAAATAATGGGCGCTCGTTTTCATACAAACTAAGACGCTTTAATGCGCCAGGCACAAAGCGTTTGGCAAAAAGCCTCAGGGATTCATAGACCTCAGGATTATCGACAAAGATAACATCGGTTTCCATCTGCGCCATATCGCGAAGAACGCGTTGTGCAAGAGAGAGATCTTCGTAAAGTAAACAAGGAGCAGAGCGGTGCTGTGCCTTCTCGGTAATCTCTTTCCAAAGGCGCCCTAGGTACTCCATATCGCGTAAGAACTCAGCGTCTTCTGTTGCTCTTTCTGCGGAAGTTCGTACGATGTAGCCACCCTTTTCATTGGCATCGCGCAATCGCTGCACTTGGCTACGTAACTGTTCTCGTCGCTCTTCGTCTTCAATGCGTTGGCTTACACCAACGTGTGCGTCCCCAGGCAAATAAACAAGCTTACGTCCAGCAAGAGAAATCGTTGTAGTTAGGCGAGCACCCTTTGTGCCAATGGGGTCTTTAGAGACCTGAACCATAAGGCTTTGGCCTTCGGTTAGAAGCTTTTCGATGCTAAGGGGCTCTTCACCTTCTTTGATGTGTTGCTCAATATCGATAATGTGTAAGAAGGCACTTCTTTCTAAGCCAATATCGAGAAAGGCCGATTGCATTCCTGGGAGCACGCGCAAAACGCGACCCATATAGATATTGCCAACGAGACCACGTACAGCGACGCGTTCAATATGAAGCTCCTCGAGCACTCCCTGCTCGAGTTGAGCCACCCGCGTCTCACGTGGGGAACAGTTAATCAGAATTTCTTGCATGTCGCGAGCAACTTCGCAGCGCACACTGCCTGCGAGTTGCAATACCCAAAGTTTAAGTGTGGGCGAATTTTAAACTGTCTTTGTGAAAAAATCGGCTTTTTACAAGTGCATTTCGTTAGAGCAGCAACTTCCATCGTCCGCCCAAGGTGCCTTCGCGACTCACAAGACCTTTTCTCTTGAGCTTAAGGAGCTCATAGCGCACTTGCGATTTATGCAGTTGAAGCTTCTTGGCAAGAGTTTCAAGAGTGACCGTGTCGTCTGACTTAATCACTTCGAGAATCCTCTCGGCTCGGCTTGAAATCGGCTCGCCTAGCTTCGCTTCAGTGATGGGGACTCCCGTTAAAGCAGCAACAATTTCTCTTTCTTGCTTAGGGCTTGGCCAATCGACGCTTGGTCGATAAAGCGTGATACGCACAGCGTTGCCCACATCAACAAGCTCTGGCGCTTGCAAGCCAAAAAGTTTGACCCAATGAAAAACACGCGGCAGGCCGCTTGCCCATTTTTCCATAAGGTGTACGTAATTAAAAACATTGGCAATTGCCGGATTACGATAAAACGTGTAGCCCTGAATCGCTTGATCAACGGTCATGGCCCCTGGCAATGATCCAGGAGACGTAATCTCAAGCCTATCGCGATATAAAGCAATGAGAATGGCCTCCTCACGCTCAAAAAAACTCCGATGGCACACTGCATTGACAATAAGTTCACGCAAGGCAACGCTAGGCAATTCCATTACATCGATTCGATTGAGATGATCAATGAAGCTTCTGTGTTCAAGCTTTGAGGCAACCCAAGCCTCCGCCTCATGGATTTGATTAAAAAGTGCTCCATCGAAGATCTTCGTATCCCGAATGTCACTACGGTCTTTCCCAAGAAAGAGTCCACACTGAATCTTGGCTGCAGAAATTGTGCGACACGTTCCTTCTAAGAGCTCGAACCCATAATTTGGATAAACCTTATTAGAGGCTTGCGTAATTAAGTTCCATTCAAGGAGCTTTTGCTTTGTAAGTGGCCTCGCTAGTATCCCCTTACTTTGATTGTTTGCATTCGCTTCGCTTTCTAGCAAAGAAAGAAATTTCGTTAAGCGGGCCTCGGAAATCGCCTTGGCACCAGCCGCGAGTGTTGTATCGAGACTTCTTCTTGCTCCACGAAATCGAAGTTCTTCTAAGAGTGTGTCATCAGCTTTACGCGTTGTTGCACCAATTCGCACAAAAGTGCCCTCTTTAGGGCCTAGTGCTTTTAAGTAGTACGGTGTGAAATTGCCTGGAAACACCTCTAGAGCAATTACGGACTTACCTTCGATTTCCTCAACGCCAACGCGATGCGATATCTGTGGCGAGCAGTTGTCCATAATCGAATTGGTTATGGCATCGGCTAACCTCGAAAGGTTACTGTCTTCAGAAAAGCCCACAACAGTGCGCGTTTTATCATCAACGCCAAAAAGGATTTTCCCGCCTTTGCCGTTAGCGAAAGCAATCACTGTTCTTAAGTATCTTTTTTTCTCAGAAGCAAGATTGATTTCTCTTTTGTATTCGAGTTGCAAAGACTCGGGCAAAAGAACATTTTCCATCTCAAAAAGCCCTAAATTGTGCGAAATTAGCACAATTTTAGCACAAATCTGTTTTTTAAGGATTTTATGAGAAATTTATTCGAAAAAATCCCTATTGTGCGAATCGTGCTAACTTTTAGCACAATTTTTCGCACAATAAGGCAAATCAAGGATAAAGCTCACTACTTAATGGCATTGGTCTCTTTAACAATGTCGCTAAGGATAGCCAAGGCTCGTGGAAGGTTTTCCGTATCCTGAATGTCAAAATCAGAGCGGTGGTGACCGTTGTGATTACAACCCCAATAAAAGAACGCGGCTTTCGTTCCCAAGCTTTGCGCACGGGTAATTAAGAGCGAGCAATCTTCGCTACCTCCCATCTTATCGAAGTACGTGAGTTTGAGTCCTTCTTTCTTTGTGGCGTTTTCGATAAAGCGATAGGCTTCAGCATCTGAGTGAATCACTAAAGCCTCTCCGGCTTTAATCCAGCGGCCCTTAACTTCGTAGGCCGTTGCCGCACCTTCAACGATCGACTTCATACGTTCGAATAGCCAAGCATTGACCTCATCGTTTTCTCCACGCACCTCAATTTGCATTTTCGCGTGTGTCGGAGTCACATTACGGCCTTCGCCAGCGTGAAGCGTCCCGATAGCCACTCGGCTGTCGCCTGCGGAGTGGCGCGGCAATCCCTGAAGCATCATGGCGCACGAGACAGCAGCCATTAGTGCGCTGCGGCCTTTTTCTGGGTCAGATCCGGCGTGAGAAGCGACGCCATCGAATTCGATATCCACTTTCGTTGTCGCCAAGAAGCCGTGACGAATAATGCCAATCTCTCCAGACTTACAGGAAACACCCACGTGTGCGCCAAAGAGCCAATCCAAGCCATCGGCAGCACCAGCAGCGGCCATAGCTCCGCCTCCGCGCGTACCTTCTTCCGCTGGTTGAAAGATTAAGCGGACTTTTCCTGATAGTTCTGAGGCATGATCTTTAAGCCAATGCGCAAAAGCCAATCCACTTGCCGTGTGCGAATCGTGGCCGCAGGCATGCATGAGCCCTGGGATTTCTGAGGCAAACCCCTCTTTGGCTGGAACATGACTTGGTTCTTTTGATTCAGTTACCAAAACGCAGTCCATATCAAAGCGAAAACCCGTCACAGCGCCTTTTCGCCCGGTGTCAAGCTCTGCAACAGCTCCTGTGTAGCCCTGTAAGCGGTCAAGAAACTCTTTTGGGACTCCGTGTTCGAGCGCTCTCTTTTGCGCTTTTTCAACGAGTGCCTCATTTCGGCCTAACACTGCCTTGGGCTCAATAACCTCTCTACCGCAACGAACGGTGTAGCCTAACTTTTCTAGGGTACTTACAACAAGATATGTTGTTTCAAATTCGGTCCATCCTTCTTCGGGGCGTTTATGAATCGTGCGACGAATAGCGACGGCTTCGTTAGCGTATTGCGAGAGATCTGACATGGCTTTCTCCTTACCTTATAAGAAAGAAATTTTTTCAATCGACTAGGGGCTCTGATTAGCTTACAGAGCAAGGCCTTTAACAAAACTAACGTTATCAAAAACGACAAAAAAAATCACCAGGCCGCATTTAAGGCTCTGGTGACTTCATTAAACTACTTTTATGAGTAGTGGCTTATTTCTCTTCTTTATGCGAATCACCCAACATCGGAACGATGGTTGATGCGTCCGAACTCAAAAGGCCCGTCTTCGCATACGTACGAAGCTTCTCACGCGTATCGGTGATATCGAGATTTCGCATCGTGAGCTGTCCAATACGGTCAACAGCAGTAAACATCGAATCGCCCTTTTCCATCGTTAAGCGCGACGGTTCATATGTTAGGTTCGGCGACTTCGTATCAAGGATTGTGAAGTCATTGCCACGACGCAGTTCAAGAACCACTTCGCCCGTAATGGGGCGAGCAACCCAACGCATGGCGCTTTCGCGAAGCATGATTGCTTGGCTATCAAACCAACGACCCTGATAAAGTAAGCGACCCAAGCGACGTCCGTTGATGTGATACTGCTCAATCGTGTCTTCGTTATGAATACCAGAGACCAAACGCTCATAAGCAATGTAAAGAAGCGCCATACCCGGAGCCTCATAAACGCCGCGGCTCTTCGCTTCAATGATGCGGTTTTCGATTTGATCGCTCATACCTAAGCCGTGACGTCCGCCAATACGGTTGGCTTCGATCATCAGCTCAACAGAATCTTCGAATTCTTTACCGTTTAAGGCAACGGGCTGCCCCTCTTCAAAGCGAACTGTGACTTCTTCGGGTTCAATCTTCACCGCCTCATTCCAGAAGGCCACACCCATAATCGGTTCGACAATCTTCATCGAGGTGCTTAACTGCTCAAGGTCTTTGGCTTCGTGTGTTGCGCCAAGCATATTCGAGTCAGTCGAATAGGCCTTCTCGGCTTTCATACGATAGGAAAAACCTTCGGCGTTCAAAAACGCAGACATCTCAGCTCGTCCACCCAATTCAGAAATAAAGAGCGTATCAAGCCAAGGCTTATAAATCTTCAAATTTGGATTCACAAGCAAGCCATAGCGATAGAAACGCTCGATGTCGTTACCCTTATAGGTCGAGCCATCGCCCCAAATGTCTACGCCATCTTCACGCATCGCAGAAACGAGCATTGTTCCCGTGACAGCGCGTCCTAGTGGTGTTGTATTAAAGTAAGGAAGACCAGCTGTGGCAATGTGAAAAGCATTGGATTGAATCGCAGCAATCCCTTCTGCAACGAGCTGATGACGGCAATCGACAAGGCGCGCCTTCTCAGCACCATATTCCATCGCACGACGAGGAATGGCTTCGTAATCGCTTTCATCGGGCTGGCCTAAATTGGCTGTATAGGCATAGGGAAAAGCACCCTTATTTTTCATCCAACGCAAGGCTGCACTTGTATCCAAGCCGCCAGAAAACGCGATACCGACCTTTTTCCCAACAGGGACGGACTGCAAAATCGTCTGAGACATCTTTTTTCACCTGATTACAAAAAAAACATGTGTCGGATTATAGGCGGGAGCGCCTAATTGCGGAGAATTCTCTGTGTTCTTACGCGAAAAAGAACGAATTTCTTGCAAAATTGCACTACGAAGTAAGAAATTGCACCTATTTTCCGCTAAATTCGGCTAACTTTGCGTATTTCGTCGCTTTCTGTCGATATTTTCGACTAACTTGCACTAACTAGTTGAAAATGACTAAAAATGGCAAAAATAGCCCTTTTTTTACCAAAAAAAGCGATAAAAATATTTTTTATAGGTCTTAAAGGGGGACTAAACGTCTTCTGGCTCGATACCCCGAGCGAGGCACATCGAGACTTAATGTGACGCCACGGGTCGGATTGGCTCGCCCAATAAGGCGTCCCTTATGGCGCTCAGCGATTGTTGAAACAAGCGAAAGGCCAAGACCCAATCCAGACTCTTTTGTTGTCATGAAAAGCATCATGAATTGATCGACCTGCTCTTGCTTAGTAGCGGGGCCGTTATCGCTAACTTCAATGCGCCAAAACTGCTCGATTTGAAAGATGCGAACCCGAATGATGCCATCGTCGATCTCTTTGATGGCGTCATCGGCGTTCTTTAAGAGATTTAAGACCGCCAATTCGATTTCCCAATCGTCAATCTCTGCCCATAAATAAGGCGAGATATCCTTTTCGATTTTCGCTTTACTGCGACGAGAGCGTTTGAAGTTTTCAACGGCACGTTCAACGGAAACACTTAAATCAGCTGTCACGAGCTTCGGCGTTTTTTGCTTGGCGTAGGAGCGAACACGATTGACGATTTCGCTCGCACGTGTTCCCTGATCGACAATTTCTTCGAGCACATTAATAAGCACTTCGGTGTCGATTTCTCCACGCTTTGCGCGACGAAGCATACCGTGCGCAAAGTTTGTGATTGCCCCAATGGGTTGCTTTAGTTCATGGGCAATCATTGTAGACATTTGACCAATCATCCCTGCTCGTTCAAGGCTTGCGATGCGATCACGACTTGCGTTAGCGTCGCGCTCGATTCTCTCGCGCTCTCGAAGTGCTAAACGCAACTCGCGCGTTCTTTTGCGAACCGCATAAGAAACAATCATCGAGTAAAGGATGATTAGCAGTACGGCGCTTGCAGCAATGGAAAACTCAAGCTTGTTTTCCTTCATGAAGGTTTCAAAGGACCAGCGACCGAGTTTCTCATAAGGTCCGATACGCAAATCATAGAAAAGGTCTTGGATGACGCGATCTGAGGCTGGTGGCCCCCAACGAAAACCAGAGGCGACTACCTTATTGGAGCGTAAAACCTCCAAAACCAAATTCGCTCTTCTTTGACTGACTTTGAGTGTGCGAGAAAAATAAAGCGACGGATAAAGTTCTGTTGAATAGGCGTAGGTACGCGTACCGAATTGTTTAACACCGATTAAGCGAAAGTCTGAGGCGTTGATTTTTCCTTCCTGAGCTAAGTGCTCAAAAGCTCCCATAGGCAGAATGCCTGCGAAGGCTTGGTTTTGTGCAACCGCTTGTACGACATCAAGTGGGTCGTCGCCAAAAAAAGTGACGTTTTCAAAAAACTGTTTTGGATCGATTCCACGACGCAAAATATCGCGCCTTGCAACAAGGTATCCTGGAAAACTTCTTGTCGAAGTGAGAGCTAAGCTTTTTCTACTTAAATCTTCAACAGAACGCGTCGAGCGATTCGAGGCTCTTGTAAAGTAAAGAGCGCCTTCAACCTCAGAAGGGCTCGAAGAATACCGCGGCCACAACGAAGCAATGGGATAAAGTTGCGTTTCTTTTGAATTCGATCGGCTAAAGAAGTCTGCCGTTGTTAAAAGAAAATCGAACTTCGATTCTTCTAGCTCTTGGCGCAGTTCGTCTTCTGATAAATGTTGCAAGACAAGGCGCCTTGCGCCGAATTGATCGCTAAGTGCCTTAACTGTTGCCTTCAGAGCCTTTTCATAGGGCTTCATGTCCACATCGGTTTGGATGGCAACAACAAATGGTACGGCTTCGCGTTTTTGTTCGAGCTGCTCGGGTAGATTCGGAGAATCGAGTAAAACAGCGTAGGAAAAACTTGGGATGAAAAGAGCGGCGCAAAAAAGAATTCTTTGCGCCGTGCGCATTGCTTTTTTCGCAATGGCTCGCATGTTCTTTAAGCCCCAGCAAGTGCAATGTGGCGATTGGGCCAACGCATATCCACAACTTTTAAGACGGCGTATTCGCTAACTAAACCTTTCGCCGTCTGCATGGTCGTGATGCGAACGTTGGCAATCAAAATATCTCCCGGGTATAAGGAGAAAACACCGTTATCCACAAGTGAGGTGAAGTGCTCATCACACATCTTGATTTGTAGTGTTTGAGAGCCCGTGGAAAATGTCCACGCCGCCTCGCGTCCATATACTGGAGCCAAAAGTGAGAGCGCCATGGTCCTTACTTCATCGATAAGAAGCACATCGTGCTCTGAGGGCATCGAAAGGGCCACAATGTGGCGGCTATCGAGTTCTAAAATGACTTCTCCTGTTGCGCGACTTGTGAAAACAATGCGTTGAAGATCTTTATTCTTAAGAGAATCGGCCAAAGCGGCAATCGAGCGACGCACCGAACGGTTTCTAAGGAGTCGATACGTGCAATAGCTTACGTGATACACATCGTCCCCGCAGCTCACGTCCACAACATCTCCTAGTAGGTTGACGCGATCGATTTCTCGGCCCCCCAAAGCAAGAAGAAGCTGAAAAAGACCATCGACGTCGCCATCTTCATCTTCGCTCGGAAGGGGATCGGCTAAGTCTCTTGGGCGAAGCCCTAACGCATCAACAACCAACATCGGCTCTGGGTACATCAGGTGCTCGTCCTGAGCTAAAAAGGCGCGCCGCGACATCCCCAAATTGATACCGAACCCAAAATCAACTTCAAATAAATCCGATCCAGGAGCCCTGCGGATATCGATTTCTGGGTCCACGATTCGCCCATACAACTCCTGAGCTGAAGCCGTCAGCACGGTATCAATACCAACGACTGCTTCTGCGACATAGTGGTCATCGGCAGTAGCTCCAGATTTAAGCAATCCTTTAAATGAAACATCAAAAACGGCCAAAGCCATTCTTTCTCTCCTAAAATTGCATGAACGAACGACGCATTTTAGCGTTCTTTAGGTCAATTCGTTTAAAGAAACCGCTGTGAAATACGAAGGCCAAACACTTATTCGAGACGCCCTTTCTCGGGACTTTCCCGAGACGACGATTCGTGCGCTCGAAATCTATGGCGATACAACGCTTGAAGACCTCTACGAGCATATTGCCTATCAAAAAGGTGCTTGGTTTTATTCAATTCAAGGATTAACGGAGTCTGAAGCCATCCAGATACTCAATTGGCTAAAAGAAAACGCTCCTCTTGTTGGGGAAATACTCCCCGCCTTTTACCCAAAAAAAGAGCTTCTTCCAGCGCAGGGCTCAACTAAAGAAAAAGAAGAGTTCTCTCCTACGCTTGCAGCTCTTCCTGAAACGCTTTCTGGCGCCTTTGGGACAAATCGCGCCGATTTGCCGAGTTCCATTGATGCGCAAAACGATTTAGAGGCCATTGGCTCCTGGCTCACGGCCCGTGCTGCGAATGCCAATACGCGCTCGCAATACAAAAAAGAAGCCGAACGCTTCCTTCTTTGGATAACGATGGAGCGAAACAAAGCCTTAAGTTCCGCGTTAGCTGAAGACGCCTCCGCCTACTACCGTTGGCTTGAAGAGCTCGGACGAGCCGATGATAAGACGTGGGAGGGCCATTGGAAACTCCCACAAGCAACATGGATTGGTCCCAAAAATGCACCGAGACTCAGCGAGACTTGGAAACCCTTTAATGGCCCACTCAGTCCTGCAAGCCGCAAGGCAGCAACAACAGCGGTGCGACTTCTTTTTAGCTTTCTTACGAAAACCAATTACTTACGTAGCAACCCTTTTGATCAAGTCTCTTCAAAGATTCGACTCTTATCGGGCGAAGGAGCCCCAAAGGCTTTTGCCGATCGGTCTTTAAGTTCGAGGCAATGGGATGAGATTTTGGAGCACTTAGAGGCCATGCCTGAGAGCATCGCCAAATCGCGCATGCGGGTGATTTTGCATCTTGGGAAAGGGCTTGGGATGCGCGCTTCTGAAATGATTCAGGCACGAACAGGTTGGATTGCCGAAAAGCGCATTGGCGACGAAGAAATTCCCGTTATTGAGATTGTTGGTAAGGGCGATAAGGTGCGACGGCTTCCGCTATCGAAAGAAGCGATTGCGGCAATCAATCGCTATCTAGCTAGACGCGGACTTCAGAACGTGTTTCAGTGTGCCTCAAATACGCCCCTTTTAGTAAGCCTCGGAGGAAATAAGAAAACCGCCACAGGCAATCTCTCCCGTTCGGGACTTTACAAAGCGCTCACGTCCTTCTTTTCTGAAGTCGCCCTAACAGTTGAAAAAAAGAGCCCAGCAGACGCAGAAAAACTGCGCGCGAGTTCCACGCACTGGTTACGTCACACCTTTGCAATGAGCGCCTTAAAGTCCATGGACATCAACATCGTGCAAACGGCAATGGGGCATGCCTCGATTGGGACAACAAGCCGCTACTTGGCCCCTGAGGAAGCAGAACTTGCGCGTGCTATGAAAAAGATGAAGCCGCTCTAAAGCATTATTTGACGCCTACAAGCCACGGGGAGACACCCGTATCGGTCTTTTCGGTCACCGTCTTACCCTTAACCCAATGCGAGGCAGCGCGTGCCTTCCCTTGAAGGTGATCGATTTCCACTTTCCAGATTTGCGCTCCAGAAAACCGCTCGCCCATTTGTGTGGCATTTCGTTCGTCGCTATTAGCGGGGGCGTAGCGCTTGACCAGGGCCATCATGGCTCGCACACGAAGCGCTGGGTCTTTTACTAACGAGGCACGTCCCGTAACAACGACACTTGCAAAGTCCACGGAATACATCTCTGGCAATGTAATTGCCTTAGAGACAAAGAAGAGACTTACCTCAGGATTGGTAAGCATATTTTCGTTACGGCGAGAGTCGGGGGCATCAGTTGTATGAAAATAGAACGCTCTCTCGTAAAAAACCGGACTAATTGCAACGCCATATGGAACGCCTTCAGCGTCAGCCGTACTGATAACAGCATAGTCAGAAGCGGCAATCACTTCGAAGGCTTCTTCTTCGTTGAGCGCTCTTTCTTTTCTTCTTAATTCACGATTTTTTGTGCTTGCCATTTTCTTTTCCCTTCCTTGCGAGGATTGGTTTTTCAGCTGAAATTGTATGACTCTTTCTAAGACAAACGAAAAATTGACATTGGTTTGACATAGGATAAGCCTAGAGTAGCGGCAAAATTTTACAAATTCTTGAGTCCTGTCAAACACACAAAATCAAGCCTTGGGTAGCATCACTTCGGAAAAAATGGAGTGCCTTGCTATGCCAACAATTGCTGACGGATTTGTATTAAGTAACAACGTTTTCATTCCTTGCTTGGGGCTTGAAACACGTCAGTTGCAACCGACATCTGCCTTAGAAGAAACACTCGAGAAAGCCATTGAATTGGGTTATCGTCGTTTTGATACGGCAAGTGCCTACGGCAATGAAGCCAACCTTGGGAAGGTTCTGACAAGTTCAGGCATAAAAAGATCAGAATTTTTTGTTTCGAGCAAACTCTGGGTCACCGATCGCAATTACAACGAAGTGCTCTCTGCGTTTGATAAGACGCTTGAGGCTTTAAAACTCGACTATTTGGATCTCTATCTTATCCATTGGCCCGAAACGCACGGAGATTCCATTCTCTGGCAAAGCGTCAACACAGGGACCTGGAGAGCGATGGAAAAAATCTACAACTCAGGCAAAGTCCGCGCCATCGGGGTCTGTAACTTTCTCACGCACCACCTTGTGCCAATTATGACGCGCGCAGAAATTTGCCCGATGGTCAATCAGCTTGAGTTTCACCCTGGCTATTGGCAAAAATCGACGCTCGAGTATTGCCAAAAGCACAGGATTCACGTCTCGGCTTGGGATCCACTTGGTCGGCGCGATGTTTTACCTGACCCAGTGCTACAAAAGATTGCTCGTAAACACGATGTCAGTGAAGCGCAGGTAGCACTACGTTGGTGCTTACAGCACGGGGTATCTGCTCTTCCAAGAACATTAAGCGCCGCAGATCTTGCAAACTACAAAGAACTCTTTGGTTTTCGCTTAAATGTGCGGGAGATGAAGGAAATTGATGAACTCCCGCTTTCGTGCTTTTCTGGGCTTGACCCCGATCACGTCTCGTTTTGAGGCTTCTTTTCCTTTGAGAGCCTTAGGCCACGAGCTGTGCCATATGTGAGCGCCACTCGTGGCGAAAGAACGAAATACGCTGTCCAAAAAATCGACCAAGCAAAGATTTCAACGAGACCAATCGCTGGCGTCTTTAGACTAAAGTACCAACTCTCAACTAAAAACGCCACAGGTCCCATCAACCAAAGAAGGATTACAGTCGCAGAAAGCGCCGCAGGACTTCTTCCCTTTAAAAGAATGGCAAGCATCAAGATGCCGAGAGAAGCCTGAATCCAATTCGGTCCCACGGCAACAATGACTGCAAAGCGGTCCAATCCCGTACCAACAGTTTCCCAATTCACAGTGCTTACCATTAAGTAACCCTGCCAAAGAAGGCGCTCAATAAAAGCGACTTCAATCAACAGGAAAAAGACCATAGGGCCGCCAAAACCACTTTGGTAGGCCTCAGAGTGCAATTTGGGAGGCGTGCGTTTTCCTTGGCGATAGAGCATCAATGTCGGTACAGCAATGATAAGAAACACGCAAGCGAGTAAAAGAGCAATCGATAGGATTTGCGACATTATTTATGCCCTCCTTCATGAGCGTCTTCACAATGACAATGCCCCTCGTGAGCGTCTTCATTTAAGCCAACAAGAATGCCGCAGGGCTCGGTGCCGTGTTTACCTGAGCAACGTGAAGCAAGCGCCTTTAAGTGCGATTTAAGCGCCTTAAGATTGGCAATTCTCTCATCGACAAGTTTCACTTGCTTTTGAATGAGCGCATGGACAAGACTGGCCTGTGCACTATCTGTTGCATCCGAATGCAGTAATGTCTTGATATCGGCAAGCGACATATCAAGTGAGCGACAATGGCAAATGAAATTTAATTGATCTAAGTGCTTATGTGTGTACGCGCGGTAATTGTTTTCTAGGCGTGATGGAGCCGAGAGCAACCCTTCTTTTTCATAGAAACGAATCGCTTCAACACGCACACCACTTCGGCTTGAGAGTTCTCCAATACGCATGGCTTACTCGCTTTTTGTTTAAATCGTTTTGAACGATTTGACACTGTAGCAACTTCAGGGTTTTAAATCCACTCTGTCATAAGTTTCGGGATAAGGATGGTCCCTATGGCGAAAAACAAACTTTTACGCTTACATATCGATGCGATGGATTGCGCTTCTGAGGTTTCAGAAATTAAGTCTCTCTTTAAAGAGGACAAAGACTTTCGGATTATCGAAAGCAATAGCCTTACTCGCGAAATGACTTTTGAGGTTCTTAGTAAGGACGCCCACGAAAAAGATCTTTTTCAAAAATTAGAAAAAGCGGGGTTTCCTGCAAAGCGCCTTGGAGAAGAAGCGTCAAGTGCTCGAGAATTTCTCATTTATGTAGAAGAAATGGATTGTCCTGTCGAGCGAGCTCAAATCGAAGCTGCGTTTGAAAAAGATTTGCTCTTTGCCATCGTAAGCTTTGATATGCCGCACCGCACAGTGCGTTTTATCGCCAAAGAAAAAGAGGCCGATGAAAAACGACTCTTAGCTAAACTAGAAAAACTTGGGCTTCCTGGCGAGATTCTCTCAAAAGAAAAGAAAACACCCCACGTTAGCCATGAATCCAATTTCAAACACATCCTGATTCTTGGTGTTGCTTTTATTTTTGCGGCAGCAAGCGAAATTTTAGAAATTCGAGGTTTTTCTTCCGAAGGCATCATCCTCACACTTTCTCTTCTTGCCATTGCACTAAGCGGCATCAAAACGCTTTATCGCGGTGCGATCAATCTCTTGCACCTTACCTTTAACATGAACACCTTGATGGCAGTAGCTGTCTTCGGTGCTGTAATCATCGGGCAGTACCCAGAAGCGGCCATGGTGATGGTGCTCTATGAGATTGGCGAAGAAATCGAAGATCGCACATTAGCTCGCGCGCAAAGGAGCATTCGCAATCTATTGGAGAAAGCACCAAGCGTTATTGAGGTTCTTGTCAATGGCACGTGGATTAAAACAGGCGCCGAATCCATTCAAGTCGGAACCATTTACCGTGTACTACCAGGCCAAATGCTCGTTGCCGATGGCGTAGTCCTTGAAGGAGTGAGCGCCATCGACGTTTCAAGCCTAACAGGAGAATCGATTCCTGAGACTGCGCTTAAAGATTCAGAAGTTCGTTCTGGAACCATTGCGCTCGATGGAACGCTTACCATTTGCGCCACGTGCGCCGCAAGCGACTCGACTGCCGCTCGCATCACGCGCGCTATCGAATCGGCTCAGCAGAAAAAAGCCAAAATCGAGCGCTTTATCGATCGCTTTGCGCGCTACTACACGCCAGCGATTTTTGCTGCAAGTCTCCTTTTGGGTCTTGCCTCTTACCTTATCACGGGCGTCTTCGATAAAGAAACGGTCTACCGTTCTCTCGTACTTCTTGTTATCGGCTGCCCGTGTGCTTTGGTGATTTCCACTCCAGTGGCTCTCCTTGCGGCGATGACTGTGGCAAGTCGCAACGGCGTGTTCGTGCGCGGCAGTGTTCCGATGGAAGCTGCAGCAACGCTCAAAACTGCCGTCTTTGATAAGACGGGAACGCTTACTGTTGGGAAACCCATTTTCAAAGCGATTCGCGTCTTAGGAGAGAATTCAGAAACACGAGCCTGGACAATCGCCACGGCTCTTGCCAAAGCCAATAAGCACCCGCTAAGTCAAGCACTCGCTAAAGCGTGCGATACGGCTCTCTTAATTCCAAAGGCTTCTGACTTACATAACTTACCTGGGTACGGCGTTCAAGCGCGAGTCCACGGCGCTCTTTTTTACTTAACGAATCGCTCCTGGCTTAAAGAGAAGAATCTTTTAAGCGATGAGGCCAACTGCGCATTTGATGCACTAGAAAATGCGGGGCACACCGCTCTTGCCCTAAGCGATGTTTTCGGGGCTATCGCAGTCTTTGCCTTTAGCGACACACCCAAAGCTGGTGTTGACAAAAGCATTGCCGCCCTTAAAAAAGAAGGGGTTGATGTATGGCTCTTAACGGGAGACAATGAAAAAAGTGCCTCGGCAATTGCTCGCTTTGCTGGCATTGATCACGTTCGTGCCAAACTTCTTCCTCAAGATAAACTCACAATCATTTCCCAATTAGATGCCAAGGCGCCCACGGCGATGATTGGTGACGGTATCAATGATGCGCCAGCGCTTGCTCGCTCCCGCCTTGGTATTGCGATGGGCGCGATGGGCGCGGACACGGCCATTGAATCGGCTGATGTTGTTTTAATGAATGATGATATCGGGCGCGTCGCGTGGCTTAAGCGCCTTTCTCAAGCCACGCATCGCACGATTGCACAAAACATCACTTTCGCATTGGGAGTTAAAGCGCTTTTTGCTCTTGCTGCAGTCACAGGGTACGCAACAATGTGGATGGCAGTCTTTGCAGATACTGGTGTGTGTTTACTTGTTGTTGCGTGGGCCTTGCGCCTGATGCGCTTTAAGCAAGACTAAGCGCGTCGTAGTGTAAAACTCGGGAAAAGCGCTTTGAGTTTTTCTATGAGCGCGTCTCCTGGATAATCCGATCCAACTGGATTAAGAGGAGCTTCAATACCAGGGGGTGCACGATAAATCTGTAGGGCATACGTCGTGCACCCATTCTTTTTAAGCCACAAAGCCGCGCTCAGAATATCCTCTGCACTCAACAAATCAGGGTGCGCTGTAGTACGCGCTTCATAAGAGACGCCTGCGGCTTTGATGGCTTCAAAGCTTTCTAGAAACGAAAGTTGCGCTTTTTCTCGACCTGCGGCGCGATCGAAAACTTCTGGCGCCTCTGGCGGCCCCTTCACATCAAGACCTATCCAATCAAGATAAGGTAGAACTTCTTTTAAGTGTCTCGGGTACGCCCCTGAGGTATGTAGCCCCACTTTCATCGATAGCGCTTTCACTTCCTTTATTGCGGTAGCTAACGCTGGGTCGATACAGGGTTCACCACCCGAAAAAACCACGCCATCAAGAAGGCCTCGACGCTTTTTTAATAAGGTGCGAACCGAGTCCCACGTCACGATTTCTCCGCCCTCCACCCTCTCTCGCGATTGCATCCAAGCGTTCTGGCAATACGGACACCTCCAAGGGCAACCCTGGATAAAGACAACCGCACTTAAGAGCCCAGGGAAATCAATCGTCGTAAAAGGCGTAATCGCGGCAATACGAAGTTCGTCAGCGCCTTTGATAGCGACGCCGGGGGCGTCCCCGGCGTGTATGGCAATCGTTTTGGCCATTCTTTGTTTCGCGTTTACATCAGCGTTAATTTAAGCGCACTTATTTAAGCCGCACTTACTTTCAACGAAGTATTTACGTTCGTTGAATTCGCCTTTCTTGCCGATGTTAAAGGACTGCACCGGACGGTGATATCCCATCACACGAGTCCAAACTTCGCAAGGTTGACGTTCGCTATCTTTTAATGTGATTTCTTCAGTTTTCTTTTCTTCTGTCATTTTTCTATCTCCTTAAAAAGGAATGTTCTTTTTTTCGCATTAGGCGCTTTTGGCGGCTTCTCGTGCCTGGCGCGCCTTCTTGCGGGCAATAAGCTCTGCGTCGCACTTCGGGCAGAAGTCGTGGCGCCCAGAGAGGTAGCCATGCTTCGGGCAAATCGAGAAGGTCGGCGTCACAGTAATGTACGGTAAGCGGAAACGCGTGAGCGTCTTACGCACCAAATCGCGGCAAGCCTCAGCCGTACTAATCGCTTCATTCATATAGAGGTGAAGCACGGTACCGCCCGTATACTTCTTTTGTAAGTCTTCTTGCATCTCAAGCGCTTCAAAGGGATCGTCTGTGAACCCGACAGGAAGCTGCGAAGAGTTCGTGTAGTACGGATTTTGCGGGGTACCTGCCTGAATAATGCCTGGGAAGCGCTTACGGTCTTCTTTTGCGAAGCGATACGTTGTCCCTTCCGCGGGAGTCGCTTCCAAGTTATACATGTGATCGGTTTCGCTTTGGAATTGCACGAGGCGTTCACGCACATGATCGAGGAATTCGATTGCCATCGCGTGACCTTCGTCGCTTGCGATATTGATTCTGTCGCCCGTGAAATTACGAATCATCTCGTTGATGCCATTGACACCAATGGTGGAGAAGTGATTGCGGAGTGTGCCAAGGTAGCGCTTGGTGTACGGGAAAAGACCTTGGTCAATATGGCGCTGAATGACCTTACGCTTAATCTCAAGGGATTCTTTGGCAAGATCTAAGAGGTGGTCAAGGCGCGCGTAGAGAGCCTCTTTGTCTCCTGGGTAAAGGTAACCCAAGCGAGCGCAGTTAATCGTCACAACGCCTAAGCTACCCGTTTGTTCGGCAGAACCAAATAAGCCGTTACCGCGCTTTAAGAGTTCGCGCAAATCAAGCTGCAGGCGGCAGCACATCGAGCGAATCATGTTGGGCTTTAATTCCGAATTAATAAAGTTCTGGAAATACGGCAAGCCATAGCGCGCTGTCATATCAAACAAAAGTTTGACGTTCGGGCCTTCCCAATCGAAGTCGGGCGTGATGTTATAAGTGGGAATCGGGAACGTGAAGACACGACCCTTACTGTCACCGCGGGTCATCACTTCGATGTAGGCGCGATTGATCATGTCCATCTCAGGCTGCAAGTCCCCATAGGTAAAGGGCATTTCCTCACCACCAATAATCGGGTGCTGCGGGATTAAATCCTGCGGGCAAGTCCAGTCGAATGTGAGGTTCGTAAAGGGTGTCTGTGTACCCCAACGACTCGGCACATTCAAGTTATAAATCATTTCCTGAATGCACTGAACAACCTCGCTATACGGGACGTTGTCTTTACGAATAAAGGGCGCCATGTAGGTATCAAAAGAAGAGAAGGCCTGAGCGCCTGCCCATTCATTTTGCATCGTGCCTAAGAAATTGACGATTTGTCCGCACGCAGAAGATAAGTGCTTAGGAGCGGCGGCTTCGACTTTGCCAGGCACACCGTTAAAGCCTTCTGTGAGCACCGTTCTCAAAGACCAGCCTGCGCAATAGCCAGATAACATATCCAAGTCATGAATATGGAAATCGGCCTCGCGGTGGCACTTACCAACTTCAGAAGGGTAAACAAAGTTAAGCCAGTAATTGGCAACGACTTTACCTGAAACATTCAAAATCATGCCGCCTAAGCTATAGCCCTGATTGGCGTTGGCATTGACACGCCAATCGCTTTGGTCGAGATATTCGTTAATCGAACTTTCGACATTAATCCATGTCTTTTTCGCATCACGGGTCTTAGCGCGCTGTTCGCGATAGACAATGTAGGCGCGAAGCGTTGTGAAGAATCCGGCTTCAAAAAGCGCTTGTTCGACGGCATCCTGCACCTGCTCGATGTGCGGGGTCATCACGTTAAGTGCGCAAAGCTTGGGCATCACACGGCTTTCGGTGATTTCAGCGGCAATCGCTGCACCAAATTCGCCTGTGGCTTTACCCGCCTTTTCGATGGCGTTTTGAATCTTCACGGAATCGAAGTCTTTGATCGACCCGTCACGCTTAATTAGATGCTTCGGTGTGCAGGACATTGTTGTTTTTCTCCTTTAGCCCTTAAGAATATATTTCGAGGGAAAAATCCCTTCCTCTTTGAGGTTGTTGTAGATGCATACCCTAGCAAAAGCCTTTTCGAAAATCAACCACTAAAATGCTTGATATTGTGGTGCACTAGCGCAACACTCACAACATATTGTGGTTGGCGAAAAAGCCCATTTTTGATTTTTAAGTGTTTTTTGCGTGCAAAAAATCGCTCAAAACCCAAGTAAGTAATTTCCCTAGGTTTGTTCGCTTTTTAGAAAATTTGCATCTCCTCCCCTCATCATTCTTTTTGCAAACAAAACTTAACCTTCCTCTCTAAAGACAGCCCCTCTTAAATCCTCTAAACTTCGAGCATGTCGAGCGTTTTAGATTCCCCAAACACACTGAAACTTCGTTTAGAGAACGAAGCGCAAACGGGTAATTTGGCCAAGCTTTTTGCCAAGGCTTTCAATGATTTAAAAGAACCGATTTCGCATTCGGGCTTTAATCTACGGCTTACGGGAGACTTAGGCGCTGGGAAAACCACATTTACTCGAGCGCTACTGCGAGCCTTAGGGTTTGCTGGTCGCGTTAAAAGTCCCACCTTTGAACTGCTAAACGAATATAGTGTCCTTGAAACGATCACTTTGCGCCACTTTGATTTCTATCGCTTCGAAAGCCCAATCGAATTTGAAGAAGCTGGATTTCGTGACCTTTTTGGTGCGGGAGCGATTTGCGTTACAGAGTGGAGCAATAAAGCAGCAGGCTTTTTACCTCATGCCGACATAGAGATGACATTAACGATTGACGGCTTAGCTCGCAACGCTACTCTCGCTAGCGGCACGGATGCTGGATTGACTCTTCTTGAGACTCTTAGAAAGACCCACGTATGAATACCTCACGACGCGTTTTACTCTTTTCTGGTGTGGGTTTAGGTTTGGCGGCAGCCTCTCCTTTGTTGGCAGCTCCTGCAGAAAGCCCCATACGCTTTAGCTCAAAGAAAGCGGCAAAGGATCTTACGCTTACAATCGATATCGCTTCCGATGTCCGTTACCGCACCTACTATTTAGGATTTTCAGAAAATCGCCGTTTTGTCATCGACCTTGAGCCGATGGTGCTCACAGAGTCGCTAAAGAGCAGCGTCGCAAACTTCAAAGTTGACAATGACTTTGCCCGCGCGCTACGCGTCGGACAATTTAAAGAAAACACTGTCCGCCTTGTCATTGACTTAGCCGACAAAGTCAATGCCGATGCAAAAAGCCCCACAGTGGGCGCCACAAAGCGTCTGACGGTGACACTGAATAACCCAGCGCTAGCTAGTGCTGCTCTCGCGCACGACCCTTTAGAAAAGATTCTTAACGAAGAGCCAAAACCTACCCCAAAAAAAGAAGTCGCGAAACCGACTCCTCAAAAGAAAAAGCCTATTGCAAAAAAGAAGACACCAGAAACGCTTGTCGTTGTTGTCGATGCCGGTCACGGCGGGGCAGACCCTGGGGCTGTCGGTCGCAACAAAACAAAAGAAAAGACCGTTGTTCTTGCCATTGCTCAGCAGTTAGCCTCCCGCATTAATGCGACAAAAGGGATGAAGGCGTATCTCACGCGTCGAAACGATGTTTTCTTGCCGCTACACAAACGCGCCGCTCTAGCCATAACGCACCACGCCCATCTTTTTATCAGTGTTCACGCCGATGCTTGGACCACACCTCGGGCTAATGGCTCATCGGT
This sequence comes from Bacteroidaceae bacterium, assembly GCA_963652725.1. GTDB lineage: Bacteria > Pseudomonadota > Gammaproteobacteria > Burkholderiales > Burkholderiaceae_F > Duodenibacillus. The sequence goes on from CAVJUW010000006.1 coordinate 37,250, forward strand.
TTTTACGCTTAGCACGCACGGAGCTTCGTCACTACAGGCGCGCTGGCTTGCGCAAACGCAGAATAAGTCCGATGAAATTGGCGGCATGGATTTTCGCGATGTTGCTAAAGAGGCGCGAAGCACGGTTGTCGATATGCTTGCAGAAACCAAATTGCGCTATGGCATTCAATTAGGAGATGCTGTCCTTGAAGAACTTTCGAGGCTTGGTCCTTTGCATAAGTCCACAGTCGAGTACGCTGAGTTTGCGGTATTAAAAGCGCAAGGCGTGCCGTCGATTTTGGTAGAAACTGCCTTTATCAGCAATCCCAAAGACGAAAAGCGCCTAACCAACAAAACTGAACAAAAGAAATTTGCTAACGCAATTTATAAGGGCATTCTCTGTGCTGTGAAGAAAGATCCCTCATTACTGAAACTAAGCTAAGGAGCATCTTGCTATGCCACTACCTTCTGCTCCCAAAAAAATGGCCGATACGGTTCAGGTGAAAAACGAAAAGCCTTCTTTAAAAAAGAAAACGAAACAAACAGCCGCATTACTTAAAGATACAGGACTACCTTCTCACTCTCGAGAAAAAGAGACAAAGCAAAAGAAAACTTTAACAAAAAAATCGGCTTCTAACACTGCAGCAAAGAAAGCGAAGGCTAGTAAAGAAGTCGCGTTAGAAAAGATTTCCACTCAAACAAAACCCAAAGAAAATCGCCCCACAAGTTCGCGCCGACCCAAAGACAAAGCTTGCCTTTTCGTACTCGATACGAATGTGCTTTTGCATGACCCGACTTCTCTTTTTCGTTTTGAAGAGCACGATGTCTTTTTGCCGATGACGACTCTTGAGGAATTAGACAATCACAAAAACGGGACAACAGACATTGCACGCAATGCCCGTGAAGTCAGTCGCTCAATCGATCGGCTAATCGAAGCCTCATCAGGGGCGATTTCCAATGGTTGCCCTTTAAATGGCATTGGAAATAAAGAAGCCACAGGGCGATTATTTTTCCAAACGCAAAGCGCCTCAGAATCGATCGATGAAACCTTCCTTCAGGCCAAAGCCGATAATGCGATTTTGCTTGTTGTGAGAGCGCTCCAAAAAGAAACCCCAGAAAAAGATGTTGTCCTCGTTAGTAAAGACATCAACATGCGCATCAAGGCTGCGGCCTTGGGACTTAATGCGGAAGATTACTTTAACGATAAGACAATCGATGACGCAGAACTGATTTATTCGGGGCGCACGCTTTTACCTGAAACGTTCTGGGAAGAGCACGGGAAGAATTTAGAGAGCTGGCAAGCCGACGGCTACGCCTACTATCGCATTAGAGGCCCGATTGTTGCCAATCTTCACCTCAATGAATTCGTTCACACGGCTGATGCGAGTTTTGTTGCTCAAGTCACAAAAGTGAGTGCCAAAGAAGCCACGCTTCGCACCGTGCGTGACTTTACGCAAGCCAAAAATGCGCTCTGGGGCATTCATGCAAGAAACTTAGAGCAGTCTTTTGCCCTCAACCTCTTAACCAATCCTGAGATTGATTTGGTAACGCTATTAGGACCTGCGGGCACGGGTAAGACGCTTTTAACGCTTGCTGCGGCTCTTTCTCAAACGCTTGACGATCACCGCTACTCGGAAATTGTCTTTACCCGAGCCACGGTAAGCGTCGGAGAAGATATTGGATTTCTCCCAGGAACCGAAGAAGAAAAAATGACCCCGTGGATGGGCGCTCTCGAAGACAATTTGGAAGTGCTCCTAAAAACAGATCGCAGCAACGGTAATTGGCGAAGCGCAGCAACGCTTGACATTATCAAAAGCCGCATCCGTATTAAATCGATGAGCTTTATGCGAGGCCGTACGTTCTTAAATAAATACGTAATCATCGATGAGGCGCAGAACCTGTCGCCTAAGCAAATGAAAACGCTTGTGACGCGCGCAGGCCCTGGAACGAAGATCGTTTGCCTCGGAAACATCGCACAAATCGACACCCCCTACCTAACAGAGGGCTCCTCGGGATTAACTTATCTTGTCGATCGCTTGATGGGCTGGGCTCACGCAGGTCACATCACGCTTGAGCGTGGCGAACGCAGTCGCTTAGCGCAGTGGGCAAGCGAGTCGCTTTAAAAGCTCATTTCCGCTGGTGTATCGGCCTTAGGCGTAATATCTTCGGGCACCTCGCTAAAGTGAGCCATGAGGCTCATGGCGAGGATGCCAATCATGATAAGTCCCAAAACGACTTTAACTACGGCGCCAACAAGCATCCCTAGCCACGTTCCCAATCCCACGCCGCTTGCTGCAAGTAGGCCCTTTTTGGCGATAAGTTCACCAACAATTGCTCCGATTAACGGGAAAAAGAGAATTCCCACGAGACCAAAAAAGAGACCGATAACGGTGCCAACGAGAGCGCCTGCGATGCCATAAGGAGAAGCCCCTGTTTTTTTGGCGCCCAACACTTGCGCAAGCCAATCGACAGCGACGCCAATTAGTGTTAGAGCCCCTAAAAAAATGAGTTTCAGAAAACCGATGGCTTCAAAGTCACAAAGCCAGGCGGCAAGTAAACAGGCTGCAAAAATAAGCGGCAGTCCAGGGACAGCAGGGACCACGGTTCCTGCTAAACCAATAATGGCTAAGGCAAACACCACCCACCATAGGCCAAAGGAGGCCCAATCCATCGTTGTCATCATCTCAATCATTGGGGCTTACTCCTAGTTACGTAATTCGGGTGGGAGTTCAGTTTCCTCAGCTAAATTATCAAAGCGTGTAAATTCGCCATCAAAGCGTAAATTGACCGTTCCAATTGGACCGTTACGTTGTTTACCGATGATGATTTCTGCCTTGTTGGGTTCTGCGCTCTCTTTGTTATAGACCACATCGCGGTAGATAAACATAATCACGTCCGCGTCTTGCTCGATAGCGCCTGACTCGCGAATATCGCTCATCATCGGGCGTCTATCGCCACGGGACTCGACTGCACGATTTAACTGCGAAAGTGCAATCACGGGTGCGTTCATTTCTTTGGCTAGATTTTTTAGACCACGAGAGATTTCACTAATTTCTGTGGCGCGGTTTTCCGCCGAGGCTCCTGCACGAGCGCCACCAGACATGAGCTGCAAGTAGTCAACCACAATCAAAGAAAGCGGTCCACTCTTACGCGCAAGGCGTCTTGCGCGGGCTCTTACTTCGTTAACAGTAAGGGCGGAAGAATCATCAATATAAATCGGCGCCTTAGACATTTTCGCTACGGCATCGGTAAAGTGCTGCCAATCCGTATTGTCTAAGCGGGCTCGACGAATCTTTTGTGCGTCCACCCGCCCTGTGGAGCTAATAAAGCGTTTGGCAAGTTGGTCGGCACTCATTTCCATCGAGAAGATGGCAACAGGTAACTGCAAAACAATACCGACGTATTCGACAATATTTAACGCAAACGAGGTCTTACCCATTGAGGGGCGGCCTGCGACAATCACCAAATCGCTCGGATGTAGGCCCGTTAACATGCGATCGAGCTTAATAAAGCCTGTGGGTAGTCCCGTGACATCATCGTTACTGTGCTGCTCGTAAAGCGCCTGCACTTCTTTTGTCACATCAGCGGCTACCTCTGGCAAGCGAACAAAGCCCTTTTTGCCACGATTGCTATTTTCATCGATAGCGAAAATCTTCGTTTGAATCTGATCGAGAAGTTGCGAAACGTCGGCTGCTTCTGGCGAATACGCCAAAGAAACGATTTCATCTCCTGCGCTAATTAATTGACGCAGAATTGAGCGCTCGCGCACGATTTCGGCATAGCGACGAATATTGGCCGCAGACGGTGTCGAATGCACCAAGGCATCTAAGTACTGCATGCCGCCTACGTCTTGGACTTTCCCTATCGCTTGCAATTCCCCAAGAACCGTGACCGCATCAACGGGTTTGGCATTGCTCGCTAACCGCTCAATTGCCTCATAGATAATCTGATGCTCACGACGATAAAAATCGTCCACACTCAAAATATCGGAGACAATCTCAAAGGCATTCGTATCGAGCATTAAGCCGCCTAAGATACTTTGTTCGCTTTCAAGCGAATGTGGCGGACGCCTCACGGCTGCAACGGCATCATCCTTTATAGGAGCTGAGAAATCTGGAATCGAATCTATCATAAGTCGCAAATTAGGCCCTTCTCGAAGGGCCCTTCTATCTTGTAGACCAAAGGAAAGTTACTATAGCCGATTTGCAGGAGCACTTTCGGCTTTTTTTGAAAAACTTTGTCTAAAAAGGACTGAAAAACCCGAATCCCCTTCGTAAAGGAATCCGGGCTTTCTTTACATTAATCGCAACTAAGATTGCTTGACTTCAAGAACAGCTACTTTGTGCCCTTCTTGTAGTTTTTCTGGACATAGCGAACACCGAGGTCTGGGAAGTCCGTGAAAAGACCCGTGGCATAGCCCTTTTTGAACATTGCCGCATAAAGTTCATCGACTGTCTTGCAGCACTTCGGGAGAGCATCTTTGCGGATGGTGTACGGGTGGTTCTCGAGACCTGCCTGATGGATTTCTTTTGCCATCGGCTTCATCACGAGCTTACCGGGTTTGCTCGCTTCTTCATCTAGGAGCATGTACCAGCCTGGTCCCACGCCATCGGCGTACTTGGCGATTTCTTTCATCGCGCCCGGTTTAAACATCCAGTCGTAGCTATAGTTAACCCATTTACCTGTGGCGTCTTTTTCTTCTGTCTCATGCCAATCGGTGTAAGCGATTAACTGCACAAGCTTCAGATCCATACCAAGCTTAGGTAGCAGCTCGGTCTTCACGCGTTTTAATTCGTTGAAGTCAAAGGTCTGGAAGTAAATGCGCGAATCTTTTGTCGTGTAGCCGTACTTCTTTAAGACTTTAAGCGTTTCAAGAGCGATGTCTTTTCCGGCTTGATGGTGTAACCACGGCGCTTTGATTTCCGGATAGATACCGACCTTTTGGCCCGTACTCTTTTCTAGACCCTGAATAAATTCGATTTCGTCTTCAAACGTATGAATCTTAAAGTGGCTCTTCCAAAGCGGGAAGCGCTTCGGGTAGACAGCTTCTTGCTTACCATCGACGGTCTTGAAGTTTTCCGTCATGTTAAGCGTCTGCAGTTCCGCATACGTAAAGTCCATCACGTAGTAGCGGCCGTCAGCACGGGCGCGACCTGGGAACTTCTTATCAACGTCAGTTAGCCCATCTAAGAAGTGATCGTGAATGACAACGAGCTTATCGTCTTTTGTCATTGCAAGATCTTGCTCAAGATAGTCAGCGCCCATCGCAAAAGCCAAAGCCTTGGATTCCAAGGTGTGTTCTGGCAAATAGGCACTTGCACCGCGGTGCGCAATAATCAATTTTGGATTCATTTTTCCCAACGGGTATCCAGCGTAGGCACTCGATGCGAGCACGGTTGAAGCCAAAGCAGATAAAACTAGAACTGTCGTTTTTTTCATAGCAGTTTTCCTTTTTGAAAGAGGTCCTTTACTACTCCCTCTAGGCAATAGTACCTAGATAAAAAACGAAAGGAAATCCTGTTTTCGGTTCCCTTTGACATAAAGCAAACGATGCGAAATTTTGCGTTTTCCGATATCCAGAAAAGCTAAGCCCGCCATCCTTAAACGGAGGCGGGCTCGACTGTCCTTATTTACCGCGAATTATTAGATGTAGCCGTAGCACATGCCAAGGAAGTAACCGAAGCACGTGGCGACACCCACACCGATCAACCCCGGAACGATGAACGAGTGGTTAATCACGAACTTACCAATGTGTGTCGTACCAGAGCGGTCGAACGTAAGGGCCGCGAGGTCAGACGGGTAAGTCGGAAGAATGTAGTAGCCGTACGCGGCAGAAGCCATCGCAAGCACGATTCCAGGAGGTGTACCAATCTGTAAGGCAACCGGCACGACAATCGCGATAGCCGCAGCCTGAGAGTTCACCAACTTAGATACGAGCAAGAGCACGATACCGAAGGCCCACGGAGCCGCTCTCACCCACTCTGTTAATTCCGCCTTCAAGGCCGGTAAGTGGTTCGAGAACATGGTATCGGCCATCCAAGCCACGCCGTACACAGAAACGATAGCGACCATACCAGCGATAAACACCGGTGTGAGGCTAACCTTCTTCTTGGGCTTGCAGATAAGAAGCATCATGAAGGCCGCTGTAATCATGAACATCTGAATGACCAATGTCATCGAGAGACGTTTTGCGCCAAAGAGCGGACGCAATGTGGGCATAGCGCCTAAAAGGGCGACTAAAGCCACGGCAATCAAGAAGATGTAGAGGCTATACCAATTCTTCTTATCAAACTTCACGCCGATAAGCGTTGTCGTTTCACCGTAGACGTATTTCTTTTGTTCGGGATCAGCGATCAAGGCCTGGAACTTCTCATCCTTATCGAGGTCTTTACCGCGGAACATCGAGTATGTGCCCACGCAGAACAAACCAACGATAGCAGCTGGCCAAACGATGAAGCCCAAGTGGAACATGTTAAAGGGCTGACCTGCGATGAGGTATTGACCTTTTTCCATGAAGCCGACCATCGAGACAAACGCCACAGCCGCTGGCGAGCAGATAACACCCATCTGAGCAGCAATCGTTGATGCTGCCATCGGACGCTCTGGACGCACACCGTTCTTGATAGCGACGTCATAAATAATCGGGAGCATCGTGTAAACCGTATGACCCGTGCCGCAAAGGAATGTCAAGAACCAGCAAATGTAGGGAGCCAAATAGCAAACATAGCGAGGATGTTTGCGCAGTAGCCTTTCTGCAATCTGCAATAAGCAATCCAAACCGCCACAGGCTTGGAGTGTTGCTGATGCGCAGACCACGGCCAAAATCGTGAGAATGACATCAACGGGTGGTTTACCTGGCTTCAAATGGAAGCCGAAGATAAAGATAATCAAACCTACGCCACCGATCATACCGAGTGTGAAACCACCGCGCGGTGCAGCGTAGAACAAGCAAGCTAGCAATACCAATAGTTCTAGCCAAAAGTCAATTCCAATTTCCATATATTTCCCCTCCGGAATTGGTAAAAAGGACATAGGGGAATTTAAAAAACTCATAACAAAGACTCAATACTAAGATTGAGAATGTTTGATTTAAAGCGAACACCTAGCCTTATGGACTAGGGACTTTTACTAAGTTTTGGCTTAGAACCTAAGGGTAAACCCTAGATTTTGGCTTTGGTAGTTAATCGAAGCGACGACACAAATTTTTCCAAAGGAAATCGATAGAACGAGCAAGAGAGGGCTCTTACCAAGGCTGGGACGCAAAAAAACCGGCAAGGATTTCTCTCTTGCCGGCTTCTTGACTTAAAGCAAAACTGCGATTACGCCTCGGGAACAACCTTCACGACGATATCAGCAGTAATTTCTGTCATCAAACCGATTGTGATGGTGAAATCACCAACGGCCTTAATGGCACCAAGCGGCGTACGAACCTGGCTCTTTTTGATTTCAAAGCCAAGCTTATTAAGAGCCTCAGCGATATCGGCATTTGTGACTGACCCAAAGAGTCGGCCATCGACGCCGACCTTGCTAGCAATCTCAACGACCTGACCGTTGAGTTTGTCGGCAAGAGCCTGAGCCGCAGCGATACGATCTGCCTGAGCCTTTTCAAGTTCTGCACGGCGGGCTTCAAATTCAGCAATTGCTGCCTTTGTCGCGCGCTTGGCATGACCCTGCGGGATCAGGAAGTTACGAGCATAACCATCTTTAACTTTAACGATGGCACCGAGCTCGCCTAAGTGATGAATCTTTTCAAGAAGAATAACTTGCATGATTATCGAGCCCCCTGGTTATCCGTGTACGGAAGTAGCGCAAGGAAACGCGCGCGCTTAATGGCCGTATCGAGCTGGCGCTGATAGTGCGCCTTTGTCCCGGTAAGACGTGCGGGCATAATCTTGCCGTTGTCCTGAATGAAATCGCGCAAGGTTTCGATATCCTTGTAGTCGATTTGTTCAACATGTTCGACCGTGAAACGGCAGAACTTCTTACGCTTAAAAAGCGCATTCTGTTGGTTGCTACGATGGGGTTTACCCTTTGCTTTTGCACCAAAAGCCATTTTGTCAACTCCTAAATTTCAAATTCCGTGATATGAACGACCAATTTTGTTGTCTTCATCGAACGAGGAGCAAGAAATCCAACGAGATTAATCTTGGAAGGAAGTTGGACTTTATCTAACTTAATCGCCACATCGGCAAAAGCCACAGCCAAAAAGTCAAATTCAAGTTTTCGCATTGCTCCAGCCTCATAAACTTCACTTTCGTGCCGGAACTTTCCTTCTAAGACTGCAATTCCTGCTGGAGTAAAACGCAATGCATTTTTTTCAAGCAGTACCGCACTCATTCGGATCGTGTTATTCGTTTCTCCCACGTTACTAATCAGTCGCTCGCTGTCCTTTACTCAGCCGGGGCCTGCTCAGAGGCAACTTCCTCTTGGGGCGCTTCTTCGCTTGCGGCTTCAGGAGCAGCCTGAGACTTACGAGCCTCTTCCTTTTCCACAGCCTTCATCATGACTGAGGCTCCCGTGGGGGCCTTCTTCATCTTGACTGTGAGGTGACGCAAAATGGCATCGTTGAAACGGAAACCGTTTTCAATTTCTGCCAATGTTTCGCTCGTGCACTCAATGTTTAAGAGCACATAGTGTGCCTTAACGAGCTTATCAATCGGATAGGCGAGTTGACGACGACCCCAGTTCTCAACGCGGTGGACTTTGCCGCCCTGCTCAAGAATGAGGCTCTTATAACGATCGATCATCGAAGGCACTTGTTCGGACTGATCCGGGTGCACGATGACGCACAATTCATAGTGACGCATTATTCCTCCTTACGGAAAAAACCACCCGAGCGTCTATTTCGGTGTGGCAAGGATTAGAAAGTTTGGGATTTTAACTGCGCATAACGAATAATTCAAATTTTTGAATGGGTTTTGCGGCCCCTTTCCTACTTCGCGAGTCTTTTCGGGTATTGCTTTTTTCAAGAGCTTTCCGATACAATGCGCTCCTTCACGCAAAGCAATGCGTGAAGACTTTGGTTGCCGGTGTAGCTCAGCTGGTAGAGCAGCGCATTCGTAATGCGAAGGTCGGTGGTTCGATTCCTCTCACCGGCACCATAATTTCCTTTATTTTCAAAGGTTAAGTGCTTCTGAAGCTCGGATTCCCGAGCTTTTTTGTTGTCCAAAATAGTCCTTCGGTTTGAGCTTGTAGCCACTAGGCTTAGTGGTGTTGTTAACTGATGACTCACTATTACACAACGGTGTGTATAGTGTTAGTGTGTTAATTGAAACAGGGCTCGATTGGGCTCAAAACCAAATTAACACGCTTGAGAAGAACGGATGGTTCCTCGCACGAATAAAAGGAGACCACCATGTTTTTAAGAATCCTAATTTCCGATTTAACCTCGTAGTGACACATCCTGTTAAGGATCGCCAAGTCGGGCTAGTGAAAGATGTCCAGCGAAAAAAAAGGACTCAAACTCAAGTCAGTGTTAAGAAAGAAAGCGACAGCTTTCTCCTAACGCCCTGAAAAAAACTGATTAGCAATCTCTCTGTAACGAGGAGTACCTATTATGAGATATCCATGCGTCATAGAGCCAAGCAATGGCAAGGCTGAGTATGGCGTTATTTTTCCTGACCTGACAGGGTGCTATGCAACAGGAGCCTCATTAGACGATGCTCTCAGAAGCGCAAAAGAAGCGGCGGTCTTGTGGCTGGAAGAGGAAATAGAAGATGGCAGAGACATACCCTCCCCTTCTACTTTTGAAAAGGTTTTGGAAAATAAAGATTGGAAAGGATGGATTCTTGGCTTTGTCGATATTGACCTGTCCAAAATAACAGGAAAGACCATACGGCTAAATATTTGCCTTCCTTCTAAAGTTGTTCGCAGAATTGACAGTCTCGCAGCTAAGCGAGGGGAGTCAAGGTCATCGTATATCGCGAGTCTTGCGATGCAAGCAAGATAACGGCTCACCTTCATCGCGAGTCCAAATCGACAAGCCCCCAGATGTGCGGGCACTTTTATTTCATGGGCTCAATCAATGTGTCTTTGTCTGTGACGCTGTAAGTTCCTCTGAAACAATCATTCAGAACCGAAGAAAAAGCCCAAAGTGGTTGGCTCTGGGCTTTGTTGATTACCTGCGAAGCATCGTGCCTCGCATCGGTTCGAGTGTATTAGCCGATGTTAATGAGGCGACGTGCGGGTTCAGCATTTTCGTTAACCTTCGGAACACTCACGTGCAAGACGCCATCCTCGAAGCTTGCTTTGCATTCGCCCTCTTTCACTTCTTTACCGACATAGAAACTACGTGAGCAAGCGCCTGTTGTACGTTCAGAACGAATCACACGGCCTTCGGTAGTCTTTTCTTCCTTAGCCACTGCCTTATGAGCAGAAATCGTGAGATACCCATCTTTAAGCTCGGCTTCAACCTCTTCTTTCTTAAAACCAGGAAGGTCAATAGCAAGCTCGTAGCTTGTATCGGTTTCACGAATATCTGTCTTCATCACGCGATCGGCGTGACGACCAAAAACCGACGGGCTATGAAAGACTTCGCCCTCGAATGGATCTGTCACAAAAGCTGGGAAAAACGCATCAGCGAAAAGTTGTGGAAGTCTGTTTGTCATAGTTACTCTCCTTAAAACTCTCTTGGAAGGTTTTCGTTGCCTTCCTTCTTAGAACCTATATGGGGTTCAATGTAAGGAGCCGTATTGGGAAAAATCCCACTTGGATTTTGAGAAGCTCGTCCCCATTTAAGAGGGCATCTCTAAAACGCTTCTTTGTGCTGAAGCAGCACCTTAGAAAAGATGCTTATGGCGCATAAAAAGAAGAACAACGCACTGCGTTAATAGGCTCGCAATAACCGCTTCTGTATAGCCTAAAAAAAGTGCGCCGTCACGTAAGACGTACGGCAAAACAAGATAAAACACCGCTGTACTCATCAGGCCGCTAACAAGCCCTTTCATCACCTTTTGCGCTTCAGAGGCGTTCTTGCCGCCGCGCTGAGCAAAAAGCGCCATCGTAAGCGCCATCAATGGTAGTGACGAAAGAATGCCGCTAGCCGCCGGTCCTATGTAAGGCGCCGAAAACGTAACAGCCAATGTGAGAACAATCATAAAAAGCGCGCGCAGTAAAAGATCGTGCTTTACAGGGGCCGCCTTAGTTCCGGTGTTCTTAGCGACAGGTAACTTCCAACCGAAAAAGACAATACAAAAGGCCGTCAGAATAAAAAGTGGCCAAAGCGTCAATTCCAACTTCGCTACAACAGATGAAACAATCGCAAAACTAGAAAGCCCGAGCGCAACCGCGAGAATTCGTCCCTTCGGGCAAACGAGAGCGTAGGTCATTCCGAAAAATGTGAGTGCCATTGTCCCAGCCAAGGACCCATAGCCTGAATTCACAGCAAACGCTGCACCATTTTCGATAGCAAGAAAAACCGAGATGGGACCCGAAACACACGGCAAGGCAATGATTAAACCCCCGACTGTTTCTCCCCAGCGACGAGCCGCAAGAGTAGCAAGCACAAGAAAGAGCGGTGCTCCAACAAGTTTCATGAGAAGGATGGTCATTACCGTGATTCCGAAGCTAAAAAACGCGCGTACTCTAGCAGAAGTGCCTTTACTTTAGAGATAGCTTTAAAAATGAACTACTTCTAAAGCGCTTAACTTTGCTTTGTCGGTTTAAAGCCATAAATAGCGCAACCCGTTTTCACATAAAAGAAAATGCAAAGGCTTGCCGTAAGAACGACAAGAGAGCATCCGACTAAAGAAAGATAAGCAAAGCCTAGTCTCTCAGAGAGAATGCTTCCTAAGAACGCTCCCCCACCGATTCCCACGTTAAATATGCCTGAGTAAATTGAGGTGGCAATATCTGTCGCGTCAGGAGCAATCCGAATCAGTAGCGAATGAAAAGCGAGCATCACAGAGGTCATTGCCGCACCCCAGAAAAAGAGAACGGCCGTGGTAAAGACGTACGAGCCTCGCGCAAAATAAATCGAGAAGATTCCGCAGGCAATTAAAGAAAGGGCCCCAATCATCACAGGAGAAATGTGTTGATCGACAAAGCGCGTTGTTATCACCGTTCCCACAATGCCCGAGATACCAAAGATAAAAAGGAAAACGACAACTGCCGAGGGAGTAAAGCCACCGACCTTCTGAAGAATCGGTGAAATAAAGCTATAGGCTGTAAAGTGGCCAAGCACCGTTACGACAGTGAGAAAGTACAACTGAATAAGAGCAGGTCGCTTTAAAAGCATCGGTAAGCTCTTTAAAGAACCCGCTGTGGTCGCTGGACACTGCGGCAAAAACTTTGCAATGCAAAGCATTAAAACAAAGGCGATGATACCGATTAAGCAAAACGTCTCTTGCCAGCTTGTCATCTGACCGAGTTTTGTGCCAATTGGCACACCTAAAACGGTTGCGACAATCGATCCGCCCATCACGGCGGCAAGACCGATAGCGTATTTGCCGCGAGGCGCCATGCGAGCAGCCAAGGGAGTCATAATGGCCCAGAAAACCGAGTGTGTCAGAGCCACAACAACACGAGCAGCTAAAAGGGTGGCAAAGCTATTGACCCAAAGAATAATGACATGAGCAATAGCAAAAAAGAAAATCAAAAATAGCAGTAGCTTGCGACGCTCAATTCGTGCTGTTAGCGCTGTAAGCGGCAACGAAACGATGGCGACAACCCAAGCGTAACCCGTGATAATGAGGCCCGTAAACGAAACTGTTTCCCCTAAGTGCGAGGCAATGTCTGGTAAGAGCCCGACAGGAAGAAATTCCGATGTGTTAAAAACAAAAGCCGCAAAGGCTAAACAGATCACTGGGACCCAAGAGGTAATTTCTGGCGTATTGCTATTTGCTTGCATAACGAAAACAACAGCCAACTAAAACCACTTTCATGAAAAAAAAGAGGTTTGAAGGCAAGACGGGCGCGCATTCTAATGAAATGTTCCCTTTACGCTATAAGCAAAATGTCGCACCTTTGTGGCGATGCGACATCTGAGTGCGAAACGATTTGATTTGTCTTTTAAGTTGGGCCCTTCTTAAGAAAGCGCCCAGCTTCAAACCTTAGCCTGCTAGCTTTTGAGAAATGTAGTCTCGAACCAACGCGGCCTCATTTGGCAAAACATCCACGTGCTGTGGTCTTTTTTCCAAGTCTTCAAAGCCTGCGGGAACAATGGGGAGTTTTCCTGTTGCCTCCTGAATCGTTGCAGCAAACTTCGCAGGCTGCGCGGTTTCTGCCACTAGCATTTTTACTGCTGGGCGCTTTCTTTCTACTGCCACCTTCATAGCGTCTGCCGTATGCGGGTCAATGAAGAAGCCCTCGGACTTTAAGACAGAGCGAATAGCAGAAAGCCGATCGGCGTGTACGCTTTTACCAGAAACGAACCCTGAGCGTTTTACCGCTTCAAAATCTTCTCCCGTGATAGAAAAACGACCTGATCTAGAGAGTTCTTCCCACAATGAACAAAGCCGCAAAGAGTTTCTTCCAATAACATCGAAGATAAAGCGCTCGAAATTGCTTGCCTTTGAAATGTCCATCGAAGGCGAGCTTGTTTGATAGGTGTGAGCACCGTCTCTTACGCGATAGACGCCCGTATTAAAGAATTCGTCTAAAACGTCGTTTTCATTGGTTGCCACAACAATCTGAGAAAAAGGAACTCCCATTTGCTTAGCAATCCAGGCGGCAAGAACGTTTCCGAAATTGCCAGTGGGAACGGTCACATCAACTGCTTCGTCTTCGGATTCGCTAATAGAAAGCCATCCTGTGACGTAGTAAACCACTTGCGCGGCAACGCGTGCCCAGTTAATCGAATTTACCGTACCAATAGAATACTTCGCTTTAAAAGTAGCGTCCTGTCCGATTTCTTTGACGATATCCTGGCAATCATCAAAAACACCATCGATGGCGATATTGAAGATGTTTTTATCCGAAAGCGAATACATTTGGGCGCGTTGAAAGTCACTCATACGCCCATGAGGACTTAGCATAAAAACGCGAATTCCCTTTCTTGAACGCATAGCGTATTCGGCAGCAGACCCCGTGTCACCTGAAGTTGCACCAAGGATATTGAGTTCTTTTCCATTACGAAGTAAAAGATACTCAAAAAGTGCCCCTAAAAATTGCATGGCCATATCTTTAAAGGCCAATGTGGGACCGTTAGAAAGCTCAAGAAGATAGAGCTCATTGCTCATCTTTCTTACGGGCGCGATGCGCTTGGCATCTGACCCATCTCGCGTATGGCAATAAACTTCAGGCCGATACGTCGATTGAAGAATCTTCTTTAAATCCTCTTCGGGAATATCTGTGGCAAAGCGCTTTAAAACTTCAAAAGCGACTTCGGCATAAGGCTTTGAGCGCATCGCCCAAAGTTCTTCTCTGCCAAACTTCGGATAGACTTCAGGAACATATAAACCCCCGTCGCTTGCGAGTCCCTCAAGAACAATCTGAGAGAAGTCAACCGTTGGAGCGCGGCCTCTTGTTGAAATGTATTTCATAGCACCCTCCTCGAATTAGAACTCCCCGAATAAGTGCAGTTTCGTGGGACGATTCTCCTCGCTTGCCGTCGATTGGCTACGTAGCAAAGCAATGGCCTGATCGATTTTTTCTTCTGTCGTCTCTTTCGTGAAAAAGACAGCTAACGAATCATCTTTCGCTTTAAGAGAAGACGCAATCGCGCATTGATCCAATGTGGCTTTGGTTTGTTCTGCCTCTGCAGCGCTTACTCGAATAACAAAGCAACTGCTCTGCATTTCGTACGGGACATATTCAAGCGCTTCACGCGCCTCTGGCCACACGCCAGCAAAAGGAACACGCTCTGCCAAATCCGCATCGAGCGTGCGTGCAATATCGACAATGTCTGAGACGACGGCAGATGCCGTTGGGCGTTCTCCTGCCCCTCGCCCACTATAAAAAGTCGGGCCAAGCCCTCCAGCGACAACCTCAACAGCATTCATCACATCATCGATTTTATAAAAAAGCGATTCGTCTCGAGCAACGCGAGGAGCAACACTCATTTCAATACCAGAGGCGGTTTTCTTTGCTTGGGCAATGAGTTTTACTTTGGCGTTAACAAGCTTGGCGGCTGCGACATCTTTGGCTGTTACAGAAGAAATCCCTTCAATGTGAGCGGCCTCGAAACTAAAGGGAGTACCAAAAGCAAGAGCCGAGAGAATCGTAATCTTATGCGCTGTGTCAATCCCTTCAACGTCAAAGGTAGGATCGGCTTCGGCATAACCTAACTTTTGGGCTTGAGAAAGCGTCTCTTGATAGGAACTGCCTTCAAGCATCTTCGTCATGATGTAGTTGCAGGTTCCATTAAGAATACCTGCTACCGATTCGATGGCATCTCCAACTAAGCCTTCGCGCAACGCTTTGATAATAGGGATACCGCCTGCGACAGCGGCTTCATAGGCGACAGCAACGCCATGCGCTTGCGCGGCACGAAGGATTTCTTCCCCGTGCGTGGCAATGAGATGTTTGTTTGCTGTGACAACGTGTTTGCCACGCTTGATGGCTTCTAGAACAAATGTGCGCGCTGCTTCAACGCCACCCATTAGTTCGACCGCGATATCAATTGTTGGGTCATCCAAAATCGCAGAAAAGTCGGTTGCGATTTCAAGAGCTCCTCCCGTTTTTGCCCGTGCCTTCTCAACATTACGAACAACGGCTTTGGCGACTTCAATTTTTACGCCACTTCGAGCCGAAATCAGCTTCTCGTTTTCCGTTAAAACACGGTAGGTCCCGAGCCCCACAGTTCCAAGACCAGCAAGACCAACGCGAACAATTCTCATAAAACTACTCCATAATTGCTTGTGTTCATTTTGTAACTCTTACTTTACAGCGTTTTTATAGTCATTTGCACCTTTGCGTATAAGCGATTCTCTCTATGTCTTGCACTCTTTCGAACATCCCAGGATACGAACTTGCCAACTCGAGCCTGAGCTACAAGAAAAATTACGAAAAATTAAAGCAAAAGCTCGCCAAGCTCTTAGGCGAAAAGGAAGCCTCTCGCTTTCTTAAAGACCCGCACGTCGCCCTTTACGCCTCACGCGAGGCTTTTCCTGATGCAATTCGAGAACTTAGCTACACCGCTTTTTTGCCACCGTACTCGATTTACAGCTACGAAGATGCCACGCTTTACATTGCACTCGACGGCGTCGAGAAAAAAGGCTTTCTTGCTCGCCTTATTGCAGAGGCTGGATTTTTTGCTCATCTAGAAAAAACTTCAATCAAAATTCAGACGAAAAAGGCCTCTAGTTGGATTTATGACGATTTTTCTAAATCCAACGTCGCTGCCACAATCCGTGAACACTTTGATTCGCCTTTTTTAAGAAGCCAAGGCCGTGACCACCTCTTTTATCGCTTTTTGCAACACATTGATGGCCTTTATCAATCCGAATTCTCCAAAACGGACTATTCCAAACGACCCTTAAATCGTTTGGTCGACATGGCTATCGAAAATATGCGTCATCCACTCGGTGAGCCAAAAGCACCTCCTAGCCATGAGATAAAAATTACTCGCTCTCAAAGCGCGATGCCACTTAATGCTGTGGTTCGCATCGCTCCTTACGAGTTGCCGACAGTGCGCGTTCTTTTCGCCGGCGCTCACGCAAGCCGCATTCAGGGCTTTCCCTTTTACGATAAGCTCACCTTAATGCCTCCGTCTCGCATACCAGGACTTCCCTCAGCTTTTGCGCAAAATGTTGACGACAGCGTCACTTTTAGCCCCTACGATGGCTATCACTTTCTCTCGAACTTGTCGCTTCGTCCCTTGGCTCGCTTAAATCCGAGAATGATTCAAGACCCTAAGCGCTCGCGCCTTAACATCATTCGAAACTGCATCACAGATTTTCCTTATAAAGAAATTGACTTTGCCGCCATTGTTCCCTACCTTTCTCGCCCGATTGGAAAGACTGGAGAAATTACGCGCGTTGAAGTTTCCAAGCGCTCGGATTGGGCAGTCATTGAACTTACCCTTGAAGGACACACGGGAAAAATCCGTGCTCTTCATTCGCTTTGGGCGATGCAAGCAACACGCCTTAAAACCAACACTCAATACGATATTGAGCTTTCTTTCTGGGCTCAATCGGTAAGAGCAACAGAAGAAAAAGAAAAGCGCACACGGCCAAGTTCTGATACGAGCTTCCCCTTTGTCACACTAAAGGCGAAATATCAAAAAGTCGAGAAAACTTATAGCGCTGCTGGCATTGATTTTGTCACGATGAAATGTTCGACAAAACTCGGTCCTCTTCTTATCACCATCCCGAAGCGTTATCTACCCCAAGAGCCTTTCAATCGTGGAGATAAGCTAAGCTTTGATGGGTTTTTCATTGTCGGTGAATTTATTGAGGACTTGCATGATCTCACATTGCATGCCATGCTGTTTCGCACCGAAACCCCCTTAGCGGCCAAGCGTTATTTTTGCACGGTGCCCTTAAGAGTTGCGGGGACATCCGAATTCCTTCGCGCTATCACAATGAAACCGCGTTCGGCTTACTTTAGACGCCTGAGACGAAGTCTTTTAGAGCGAGCAGCCAATTTAAATTTGGCTCCTGCTCTCTTGCTAGCCGCGACTTCAACGCTTTTCGGTCCTGAGCTTTTTGAAGAATCAGGGATTAAAGCAACCCATAGGATTGCTAAGGCCGCCGTTCAAAGTTATCTACCTGCCTTGCAATTTTTAGCGCTAACGAAAGCGGGAGACGATTTTGTCCCTGAAGATATCAAGATTGAACTTTTACGAATACTTGCTAGCGAATTCGATGACCCGAAAGCTCAACTTGCCTACTACAAAGCCAACCAAACCTTCCCGCTTCGTCAAGGAGAAAGCATCGAAGGAATTGCAGAAACAGCCTGGCTTGTGCAAAGTGCTGCGCATGGTGTTGCCGAGGCAAATTTCTTACTCGCGAAGGCTCATGCTTTGGGTCTCGGTATCACACAAAGTCTAGAAATTGCGCAAATCGTTTTAGAAGGCGCCTTACATAACGGAATAGATCCTGCGAGTTACTGGCTTGCTGGCTTTTCTCGATTTCATGAAAACTTCTTTACGATGCCCGAGCACGAAAAAGAAGCAAGCTTTAAATCCTTTGCAGCAACAGGGATTCCCTATGCCTTGGTGCTTTTAGGTCTTTATTACCAATACGGAGACTCTGACAATCCCAAGGCTCGACTTCTTGCCTACTCACTTTTTCGAGAAACAGAAAAAACACTCCACGACTACGAGGCAAAACGACTTCGTGAAAAATTAGAAAAGCATCTAAGCTTTGAAGAAAGATCGCAACTGCAGTTTTTCGAACTCTGGAAAGAACTTGGCATAAATAAACCCGCTGACAGCGTATCAATTAAAAAGATTGCTACTCCGCTTTTACCTGCGCCGTTGCTTTTTCACGTCGCCTTTTTACAGGCGCTTGATAGTAGCTACAAAGAGGAGCCGACCGAAAAAATTAGGCAGCTTATTTCCTTTATTGTCGATAACTCTCAGCCTGTGCATTTAAAGTCAGAGAAAGAGGGCGAAGGCAAACCAAAATCTTCGAATGTCCTTTATGGCTATGGCCTGCCAGAAGGCCCTTTAAATTTCGATCGCTCGATGCTCCTTTACGCCAAAGGAGATCCAGAGGACTATCGCTCTGCTCCGTGGAATATGCCTTCTGTTTATCCGATTTTCCATGGTGGCTCGCCCGTGACGCTATATCTTACGGGCGCTTCTGAGGAATCGAGTTATGACTGCGGCGTGCTCGAAGTAACGCCCTTTTCCGACACCGCTGGTCCGGCTAGAAAATTTCGCGCGTTTGACCCTCTGTGGCCTGCCTTAAAAAGAAGCTATCGAACAAACGTGTGCTACCGAGGAACTCTCTATGGTCTTGTGCAATCGGTCAAATTCGGCAAGAGTCCCTATGAAGCCATGCCAATAGATGTAATCGAGCACATTCAGAAAATTCGTAGTCAACACGCTGAGATTGAAAACATTGTGGGAGTCACAGCCGAGGATGCCGAGCAAGCGCTTTATCGTATCGACTCAACAATTCGTTCTGTTGAAAGAGATTACACAGAGGTCTTCTCCGTTTCTTTTGCTCGCATAACGGTCGACGCGTTTATTGCACGCAACTTTGGTTCAGCTCTTTTTACGCTTTTCATTCCCGAGACACTTTTAAGTAAAAAAGTGCTTCGCGTAGGAGACCGTGTGAACGCGCTTTTTGAACTTACTGTGCTTGTCGAAGGACAAACACTTCCTTCAAAGGCAATGCTCAATTGAAACACGCAAAAGTCACTTTCCTTTTTGCTTGCCTTGCCTACACGCTTGGCAATGCGAGCTATGCAATCGAAAGTCGCTTAAATAGTGCCGCAAGCTTTGTTCCTTTCAATGAGGAAAAAACTCAAACACTCACATACATTGAATCCTCCGTGGAGGGCTCAACGCTGCTTGAACGCTTAGCTTCCGAGAGTTTCTTTAGCGAGACACTTGCCCGAGAAAAAGAAATCGCCTCCCTAGCAAAAAAAGAAAGTGAGGCCTTGACTGAATTTCGTCGTCTCTTACTGAAAGAGGGCTTTGAAGCCTTTGATCTCATTTCCGATCAAGCAACACCCCGCTTTGATAGACGACTTAAACATTCCGTCTGTGTCGTCATCCAAAGTAAGCATCCAGCGAAAAAGAAAATTAAGCCTGTGCTTCTCAGTACGAAATTACGTGATACAAAGACAACGGCGGCTGCTTTTGGACTCGCGAAACTCCTACAAGCCTTTCACATTGAAACAGAAAAAGGGCTTTGGGTCTGTGCTCAAACGCAGCCGACAAAGCAATCAACCAAAGAACTGCTCGGGAAAAATCCTACTCGCTCTCCCTTTGCCTCAAGAATCGTACTTGAAGGACAAAGCAACAAAGCCTATGTGAACTTTCTTGGAAAAGAAACCACCGAGTTTGTTATCCGCGATAAGGCCTGGAGCTGGTTAAAAAAGGACACAAATGCGGCAAGTGACGCAAGCCACAAAATCACACAATCCATGCAGAGCTTGCGTCACAGCTGGGAAAACGACAAACAATCGCCTTGGGCGAAAACAAAGATTAGCCCCGTTTCTTGCGAAAAGTCGTATTTGTCTTCTGTGCGCAATACCTGCCGCTTTACAGCGACAGTAAGTTCTCGCAGTCGAGCCGCTCTTTCTGAGAGAAATGAAGCGCTCGTAACGGTAGCCCTCAAAGAATTGAAAAGCTTTAATCGCTCGATTCCTTCTGCTAAAGGAAAGTCAACTGTGACGCTTCTTTTACCCAAAAACAACGCACAGACGCCTTACGCAGGAGACACTGAAAAACTTCCCGTCTTAAGCGATTGGACCGTAGCTCTTGGAGTCGATTCGCCAAAAGATTCTTTTATTAGCACACGCTTTATCGATTCCGAGTTCGCTGGATTCGAGGCCAATCACATCCCCACTGTTCTCTTTTCTCTTTCTAGCGAGAGAAAGGATGAAGCCAAACGCCTTTTAACTACGCTCGCTAAGACGCTTCTTTTGCATCTTGATGCACGCTTACAGTAGAAAAGAAAGGCAAAGGGCAAACCAATCTCAGTTAAACGACCTGACCGGCAAGAAGCCCGAGAAGGTGCTTGCAAAACTCTGGGTTCGCCGGAGCTAGCTCATGCTTACTTTGCGCTTTCTCAAGATAGACGTTACCGTCTTTGGAAATCACAAACTCAACGGCACTTCTTCCCGATTGAAGACCGAGATGCTCGCGAATTTCTTTTGGAATTGTGACCTGTCCTTTAATTGTTAGTTGGTTGCTCATCGCAATGCTCCTCTTTAGCCGGTTTTGTTCGTAACTTGCATTACGTTCAAGGTCGGCAATTTCGGTTAAATCCACCAAAAGCAAAGAAAATCTTCGCCATAAAAAAACACCTGACGTCCATTTCGATCAGGTGTTCATCTTCCCCGTACTGCGTTATCTTCAAAACTTCGAAGATCTCATCGGTTCTTTTCTCTGAACCATCCACCTTGCCCGGGGAGGGTAGGTTGGCTTGGGTTTCCCCAACTCGAAATGTTACCTGCTATTTTAGCAGGCAACACTCGAATTCGCTAGCGTTTTTGCAAGAAACCCGCGATGGTTTTAAGCCTTCTTTGGCGTTAACTTTTCAAGGCCTCCCATATAGGGACGTAAGGCTTCGGGAACTGTCACAGAGCCATCTTCATTTTGGTAATTCTCAAGAATTGCCACAAGCGTACGACCCACGGCAAGACCAGAACCATTTAAGGTGTGAACATAGTGCGTTTTCCCTTGTGCGTCCTTGTAACGCGTTCCCATGCGACGCGCTTGGAAGGCTTCGCAGTTTGAGCAAGAACTAATCTCGCGGTAGGTGTTTTGCGCAGGAAGCCAAACCTCTAGATCATAAGTCTTTGCTGAACTAAATCCCATATCGCCCGTGCAAAGCAGGACAACGCGATACGGTAGACCCAAACGCTGCAAAATCATCTCAGCGTTCTGCGTCATATGTTCGAGGTGTAAGTAGCTATTGTGCTCAGGAGCAATGCGCACCATCTCGACCTTATCGAACTGGTGTTGGCGAATCATGCCGCGTGTGTCACGACCATAGGCACCGGCTTCCGATCTAAAGCATGGAGTATGCGCTGTGACTTTAATCGGGAGATCTGTTTCTTTAAGCATCATGCCAGAAACGGAATTCGTCAGAGGAACTTCTGCTGTCGGGATAAGATAAAGCAAATCGCCTTTACCTTCTTGACCGCCTTTTTTCGCTGCAAAGAGATCTTCTTCAAACTTCGGTAATTGCCCCGTACCACGCATCGTATCGGCTGTCACGATGTAGGGCGTATAGCACTCTGTGTAGCCATTTTCTTGCGTATGGGTATCGAGCATAAATTGCGCAATCGCGCGATGTAGGCGCGCCACTTGTCCTTTCATAAAGCAGAAACGAGCCCCAGAAAGTTTCGCAGCCACATCAAAGTCAAGACCCAAAGGCGCACCAACGTCAACGTGATCTTTCACAGGGAAGTCAAACTTTCTCGGTTCTCCCCAACGACGCTGCTCGACGTTCTCGCGATCGTCGCGACCAACAGGAACAGAAGGATCTGGTAAGTTAGGAATGCGCATCATAAGGTTGGTTAAACGAGTGCGCACATCAGAAAGCTCGGCTTCGAGTTTCGCTAATTGCTCAGGAATTGCCGCGGCCTTTTGCATGAATTCTGTGGCATCTTCTCCGGCTTTCTTAGCCTGCCCAATTTTCTTTGAAAGGCTATTGCGTTCAGCTTGCAGTTCTTCAGTTTTTGTCTGCACGGCTTTGCGTTCGTCTTCTAAGGCATTGAATTCTTTTTCTGGGAACTCGAAAGAACGCGTCGCTAAACGAGCGATAACTTCAGGCAAATTCTTTCGAAGTAGATTGATATCGAGCATTCTGTTTATTCTCCAAAATAGGGTTTTTAAGGGCAAGCGCTACGCTTGCGATTGCTCACCCTCTCGAAAAAACTAAATTTCGTTATTTTCGTCTCTTTAACGAGTAACTGCAAATCAAAACATTTGCGTTTTCTCGAAAATGAAAATCTTCTTCCTGTTATTTTTTGGCTTGAGCCCGTGCCTTTTCGTCTAAGGCACGAAGACGAGCGAGTTTTTCGGAAATTTTAATTTCGAGCCCTCGGTCGGTGGGCTCATACCACTGCACCGCTTCTAACCCTTCGGGTAGATAGGTTTCTCCTGCTGCGTACGCTCCTTCCTCATCGTGAGCGTAGCGATATCCCTTGTGATAACCCAATTGCTTCATCAGTTTCGTAGGCGCATTTCTTAGGTGCATTGGGACAGGACGCGTGCCGTCTTCTTTCACGAAAGCTCGTGCTGCATTAAAGGCCGTGTAAACCGCGTTGCTCTTTGGTGCTACAGCTAAATAGACAACGGCCTGAGCAATGGCTAATTCGCCTTCTGGACTTCCTAAGCGCTCGTAAGCATCGGCCGCATTGAGCGCAAGTTCTGTTGCCCGAGGGTCAGCAAGCGAAATATCTTCAATGGCCATCCGAATAACACGACGCGCAACATACCGAGGATCGCAACCACCATCTAACATACGGGTAAGCCAATAAAGCGCTGCATCAGGATTTGACCCTCGAACACTCTTATGCAGTGCACTTATTTGATCGTAGAAATTTTCTCCACCCTTATCAAAGCGACGCAGTGTGGCAGGAAGCGTTTTTCTTAAAAAGTCCGCTGTGAGCTTCTTAATCGATCTATCGCGCGCCATGCCGCTTGCGACATCGAGCGCATTAAGTAACCGTCTTGCATCGCCATCGGCTAAATCAATCAGGATTTCCCGCGCTTTCTCATCGACAGAGACAAAACTGACTTCGGTTTTAAGAGCTCTATCGAGTAATTGAGATAATTCCTCGTGCGTGAGACTTTCAAGCACATAGACCGCCGAGCGACTTAAAAGAGCAGAATTGACTTCAAAAGAAGGATTCTCTGTTGTCGCACCCACAAAGATAAATAGACCACTTTCAACGTGCGGCAAAAAAGCGTCTTGTTGACTTTTATTAAAGCGGTGCACTTCATCGACAAAAACGAGAGTGGGTTTCCCCGTATTTGCCATATGTAATTTAGCAAGATCAACGGCTTCACGAATCTCTTTTACGCCACTTAGTACGGCAGATATCGCAACAAAGGGAATACCAAAAGCATTAGCCATCAAACGGGCAAGGGTTGTTTTACCTACGCCAGGAGGTCCCCAGAGAATCATGGAGTGAGGCCGCTTAGTTTCAAAAGCCACGCGCAAGGGCTGACCAGGGGCGAGAAGCTTTTTTTGGCCAATTACTTCATCGATGGTTTTGGGGCGCATCCGATCAGGTAGTGGCCGCATCGATTCATCTCGATTGGCTTGTGCTGAACGCTTTGGCATTAAAGCCTCGTTCTCATTGGCTCCAAACAAGTCATCAATCATCAAGTAGGTTCCTTAAAGAATGTCTCGGGATTTTAACAATCTCAAACTAAGCTCGCGCCCTTTTGTAAGCCAAAAATAGAAAACCCCCGAACTCTGGTTAAGAGCGCGGGGGTAAAAGGAGTAGCCT
>CAVJUW010000007.1:0-46155 GCA_963652725.1 Bacteroidaceae bacterium
CGTTTGAAACTTCCAAACTCTTGCCTCGCCCGCTTACGGCGAGAATATCCACAAGCGGATAAAGTCGAAAACCCAATTAAGCCCTAATGCAAAAAGAAAAATTAGAGATTTTCCCTCTTGAAACTTCCAAACTCTCTAGGCGTTTCACGGGCCTCAGAAACACTTTGGCCAACCCTAAGTCGCAACTTAAGATTGGCCTCAAAGTTCTTTTACGTTACGTTTTAAAGTGCGAGACTAAATTACTTGACGCACTTGCAGCAGCAACGGGGCTTAAGCTGCTTGAAGAAGTCGTTGCCCTTATCATCAACGAGGATGAAGGCCGGGAAATCAACCACTTCAATCTTGTAGATCGCTTCCATGCCGAGTTCCGGATACTCAATGCATTCGATACTCTTAATGGCAGCTTCAGACAAGGCTGCAGCAACGCCGCCGATTGTTCCGAGATAGAAGCCACCGTGCTTCTTGCAGGCATCGGTCACAACCTGTGTGCGATTGCCCTTCGCAATCATCACATAGGAGCCACCAGCTGCCATGAAGGGATCGGCGTACGGATCCATACGGTTAGCCGTTGTCGGGCCCATAGAGCCGCAAGCGTAGCCAGTCGGAGTCTTCGCAGGACCAGCGTAAAGAATCGGGTGATTCTTGATGTAATCAGGAAGACCTTCGCCCTTATCCAAACGTTCCTTCAAGCGTGCGTGCGCAATATCGCGACCCACAATGATCGTTCCTGTTAAGGAAACGCGTGTGGAGACCGGATACTTGGAGAGTTCGGCACGGATCTGATCCATCGGCATCGAAAGATCGATCTTCACGGTCTTGCCTTCGCCTTCCTTGCAGAATTCTTCAGGAATAAGGCTTGCTGGGTTGGAGTCAAGCTTCTCAATCCAGAGACCTTCAGCGTTAATCTTGCATTTGACGTTACGGTCAGCCGAGCAGCTCACGCCAATGCCAATCGGGCAGGAAGCGCCGTGGCGCGGTAAGCGAATAACGCGCACATCGTGAGCCAAGTACTTACCACCAAACTGAGCGCCAAGACCAATGTTATTGGCCGCATCAAGAAGAACCTTCTCGAGTTCGAGATCGCGGAAAGCACGACCTGTTTCGTCACCCGTTGTCGGGAGATTGTCATAGAACTTCGTGGAGGCCAACTTCACTGTGAGCATTGTCTTTTCAGCAGACGTGCCGCCGACAACAACAGCGATGTGATACGGTGGGCAAGCAGCGGTTCCGAGATCTTTGATTTGTTCGATTAAGAAAGGAACCAAAGCATCGGGATTTAAAATCGCCTTTGTCTTCTGATAGAGGTAGGACTTATTGGCAGAGCCGCCACCCTTAACAACGCAGAGGAACTTATATTCGTTGCCTTCTGTGGCTTCGATATCGATCTGAGCCGGGAGGTTGCACTTAGTGTTAACTTCCTTGTACATCGTTAACGGCGCATTCTGCGAGTAGCGCAACGCATCTTCCGTATAGGTCTGATAAACGCCCTTGCTGATTGCTTCTTCATCACAAAAACCCGTGAAGACATACTGGCCTTTTTCACCATGGACAATGGCTGTACCCGTATCCTGGCAAACAGGGAGGATGCCCTTGGCGGCGATTTCGGCGTTACGCAACATCGTAAGAGCCACGTACTTATCGTTATCCGAACTCTCAGGATCCTTCAAAATCTTGGCAACGCATTCGTTGTGCGAACGACGCAGCATAAAGTTCACATTGTGAAAAGCCGTATGGATTAACACGGTAAGCGCTTCGGGGGCAACCTTCAAAACGGGCTTGCCTTCGAACGTCGTTGTGCTCACGTAGTCTTTTGTGATTAACTCATATTCCGTATCATCCTTGGAAATCTGGAACATGGGCGCATATTTAAATTCAGGTGCTGCTGCCATAGTTTTGTCTCCTTTCCTATGTGTGTGAAGAGGGCTCTTCACGGTAGCGTTCCGAAATTAAGAAAAATCCAAACTAACGAGAAAAAAGGAAATCCCTTCTTCCCTATTAGCCAATCTTGAGTATTTTAGCGAAGCGCTTTTGTCTTGTGAGGGAATTTTTCGTTTGCATTTGTGAAAGGGAACTTATAATTCGGGCCACTTTCCTACTGTTTGGACAATCCATGAAAAAAGTCGTTATCGGGATGAGTGGCGGCGTCGATAGCGCCGTCTCAGCCTACCTCTTAAAAGAGGCGGGCTTTGATGTTATTGGTCTTTTTATGAAAAACTGGGAAGACGATGACGACAGTGAATATTGTTCAAGTCGGCAAGATTTAATCGATGCGGCAAGCGCCGCTGATGTTGTTGGCATCGACTTAGAAGCCGTTAATTTTGCAAAAGAATACAAAGACCGCGTCTTTTCAAATTTCTTATCCGAGTATTCCGCGGGACGCACACCAAATCCCGATGTGCTTTGCAATTCAGAAATTAAGTTTGCTGCCTTTTTGGATTATGCGATGAATATGGGCGCGGATATGATTGCCACGGGTCACTACTGCCGCGTAAGAGAAAACAATGGACTCTTTGAACTCCTTAGAGGCACGGACCCAGGAAAAGACCAAAGTTATTTTCTTCACCGTTTAACACAGGCGCAACTCTCGAAAGCGATCTTTCCTGTTGGCGGGATGGTTAAGAGCGACGTTCGTGCACTCGCTAAAAAGATAGGGCTTCCTGTAGCGACAAAAAAAGATTCCACAGGTATCTGCTTTATCGGAGAACGCCCCTTTAGAGAATTTCTTTCGCGTTACCTTCCAACAAAACCCGGTCCCATCAAGGATGAACATGGGAAAATCATCGGCACACACACTGGATTGAGTTTTTATACCTTAGGGCAACGCAAAGGGCTTGGTATCGGCGGGATGCAAGAAGGAACTGGAGAACCCTGGTTTGTCGCGAAAAAAGATCTTGCTAGCAATACGCTTTGGGTTGTTCAAGGGCATGATCACCCGTGGCTTACGGCAGACGATTTAACCGCAACGAAAACAAGTTGGATTTCTGGCGTGGCGCCCTCTGTTGATACGACTGTGACAGTGAAAACCCGCTATCGTGCCCCTGATGGCAGTTGCATCATTTCTGCAATGGACAAAGAAACAATGGCGCTTCATTTCCCGAGCCCTCAGTGGGCACCGACTCCAGGGCAAAGTGCTGTTCTTTATGCGGGCGATGTTTGCCTCGGGGGCGGCTTTATTGATACCGTAAAACTTAGAGGCTAACCCCTTTTCTTTTTGGAAACGCACTTATGGCAGTAACGCTTTTTTCTTCAGCGCGATTTCTTACTTCAGCGGCAAAGCTCTCGCAGCTTCCTGCTGCGGGATTGCCTGAAATTGCCTTTGCTGGGCGCTCGAACGCTGGGAAATCCACAACGATTAATGTCTTAAGCAATAACTCACACTTAGCGTTTGCCTCGAAAACACCGGGAAGAACGCAGCTCATTAATTTTTTCCGTCTTAGCTTTGGAGCCGATGACGCGGGATTCCTCGTTGACCTCCCAGGCTACGGCTACTCAAAGGCCGCCCCTGAAACACGTGCAGGCTGGACAGAACTCGTGGCAGGCTACTTAAACGAGAGACCGTCTTTGGTAGGGATTGTCATCGTCATGGACGCAAGACGCCCATTTATGCCTGCTGACGAGTGGCTTATCGATTTCTTTACTCAAAAAGCGCACGTCAAACAGCTTTGGCTTTTGAATAAATGCGATAAATTAAATCGCTCCGAGAGAATCAAAGCCCAAAGGATTGCTGAAACCCGAGCAAAAGCGCTTGGTGAAAACATTTCTGTGCAACTATTTTCTGGATTAAAAAAGGAAGGGCGCGACACACTTTCTGAAACGCTCCTTAATTGGATCGATCCCGATGGGCGTTTTCGTACAACAACGCCCACAAAATAAGAGAATTATTTATGCAAACACTTGGTCAATTTCCTCAAGTTCGCATGCGCCGCATGCGCCACGATGATTTTTCTCGTCGCCTAATGCGTGAAAACGTCATCACTCCGAATGATTTAATTCTTCCTGTTTTCGTAAAAGAGGGCAGCAATGAGCGCGAAGCCGTTCCCACAATGCCTGGGGTTTTCCGTCAGACGCCCGACGAACTCTTAAAGACCTGTGGCGAATGCGTTGAACTTGGCATCCCGATGGTTGCGCTCTTTCCTGTGATTGACGCCTCTTTAAAAACTGCCGACGGCGTTGAGGCGGCAAATCCTGATGGGCTTATTCCGCGCGTTATCAAAATGATTAAAGCCAAGTACCCTCAATTGGGTGTGATGTGCGATGTGGCTCTTGACCCCTACACCACGCACGGTCAAGACGGATTAATCGATGAAACGGGCTACATCTTGAACGATGAAACCGTCGCGATGCTCATTCGTCAGGCGCTAACACAAGCTAAAGCGGGTGCTGACGTTGTTGCACCAAGCGACATGATGGACGGACGCATCGGTGCCATTCGACAAGCACTTGAAGAAAATGGCCTCATTCACACACGCATCATGGCATATTCGGCTAAATACGCCTCGGCCTTTTATGGGCCATTTCGCGATGCTGTAGGTTCGAGCGCAAACCTTGGGAAATCCAACAAAAACGTCTATCAGCAAGACCCGGCTAACAGTAACGAAGCACTCTGGGAAGTGGGCTTGGATTTAGCAGAAGGCGCCGATATGGTGATGGTAAAGCCAGGGCTTCCCTACCTTGATGTGATTCGTCGCGTGAAAGACGAATTCAAAGCTCCGACATTTGCCTATCACGTCTCAGGCGAATACGCGATGCTTAAATGCGCAGCTGCCGCTGGCTGCATCGATGAAAAACGCATCACGATGGAGTCGATGATTTGCTTTAAGCGCGCAGGAGCCGATGGCATTCTCACTTACTGCGCTATTGATGTCGCGCGTTGGATTCGCGAAGGCTATAACTACTAAGGCCGTGACATAGCGATTGCTATTTTGGGGCGCCCTGTGCGCCCCATTTTCGCCTTTAATCTTTACGAATGAGGGCGTGAGCAAGTGGCTCAAAAGGCGTCTTTACTAAACCGAAAAGCCCTTCGGCTTCCGATAGCGGCTCCTTTATCGCTGCCTCGATTTGATTGGTTGGAGCCTTCACATAAAGTAAGAGCTTCTCAACCCAAGTGCGAACCGTATCGGGGCTTTCTTCGTACCAATAAATGGGGGTGTTCTCTTCTAATTTAGCTAAGCGGCGCGCCTCTTTTTGCGCTTCAGACATACCACCTAATTGATCGACAAGCCCTAAGCGATGCGCCTGCCTGCCCGTATAGACACGGCCCTGAGCCAAAGGCTCGACACGAGCAATCGGCATATGGCGAGACTGAGAAACAAGCTTTAAGAAATCTTGATATGTGCGCTCAACAGTCCGAGATAAGATTCTTTCGTAGCGAGAATCAAGCGGCAACGCAGCGCTTTTGGCGCGTGCCATCCACTCGGTGTAGGCGCCACCCACACCCACAGAATATTTCTCGAGCACATTTTCAAATGTCGGCATCATCCCAAAGACGCCAACTGAACCTGTGATTGTCATCGGATCGGCAACAATTGTGTCGGCGGCAAGACTCACCCAGTAACCCCCGCTTGCTGCCATATCTCCCATGCTGACAACAACGGGTTTACCGCTTTTGCGGACAAGTTCAAGTTCACGGCGAATCATTTCGCTAGCGACAGCGCTTCCTCCTGGGCTATCGATACGAACAACGAGAGCGGCAACATTCTTGTCTTTGCGTGCGGCTTGAATTAAGTCGCTTACCGTGCGTGCCCCTACCATACCAAGAGCGCTTGCTCCATCACGAATATCGCCTTCAAGCGTTAAGACCGCAATGCCTTTTCCTGTGCGATTGGTCTCGGGATTGCTCGCTAAGTAATCGAGATAATCCACGCGTCTTAAGGCATCTACGCCTTTTTTGCCGCCTTGTCGCTCTAAAAGAATGTCACGCACGGCATCAGCGTCTCTGACGCCATCGACAAGGTTGGCGTTTAGTGCGACCTGACTCATATTCCCGTCTGCGCGATTGACTTCCGCTTCAAAACCATCGATAAGGTTTCCGACAGCGCCTGGCATTAAACCACGCGAGACTTCGATTGCCTCTGTAAATTGCGACCACACATCATCCATCCAGAAGCGATCGGAGCGAAGTGCGGCTTCACTTGGGCCCTTACGCACAAAAGTCTCGGGAAATGACTTATAGGCACCGGCTTTAAATACGTGAACGTTAACGCCTAATTTTCTTAAGGTCTCGCCCCAATAGAGTCGTGTGTTATCAAGACCAGTTAGGAGGACGCTACCCATCGGGTGAACGAAAACTTCGCTTGCGTGAGAAGCGATGGCGTACTGTTTTTGAGAATAGGCGCTTGACCAAACTGTGGTCTTTTTCCCAGCGCTCTTTAAGCGATCCATCGCTTCGCCAATTTCTCGTAAGCTAGCAAAACCGGCTTTGCCTAAATCATCGACTCGCACGAGAACATTTTCGATGCGCGTGTCTGTGCAAGCGAGATCCATCGCCCGAATCACGTCACGAAGTCGAGTCTCTGGGTCTGCGCCCGAGAAAGCATACGCAATAGAAGCTTCACGGCTTCCCATCGAAGATTGCTCAACAAGGTTTCCTGAAATGGGAATAACAAGCGTTGTCTTCTCTTCGATCCTCACAGCGCTTCCCGAGAAAAGGAAAACACCAACTCCGATAACGATGGCAAGCAAAAGAAAGTTCGCAATGGCGCGCCGCGTAAAGTCAAGCGCTCCCCAAATACGCTTTACCCATTTCTTAACGGTTTTCCACATAGCTTATTACCGTCTCCTTCGATGGCTGAAAGTGATGCCCTGTTATTCTCGCAAGTTCTGAAACGTCGCGCACGACATAGTCAACGTAGCTAGGCCGCTTTGGCGAAAGAAGCTTTCCGTGACCGGCACACCAAACGGTTTTCATATGAAGAGCTTTTGCCGCTTTAAGGTTCTTTAATCCGTCATCGATCATCACAGTTGAAGATAGTGGCGCATGCAAAAATGAGGCCGCACGCATATAGGCTTCTTTTTCTGGTTTACAGCGCCACTGGCCTAGTACCCTCACTTCTTCTGGCGCCAAAACCGCTTCAAAAATATCAGCAATACCTAAAGCGTGAAGAACACGCTCGGCATAAGCGTGCGGGCCATTGGTGAGAATCGCCTTACGACCAGGAAGACCTGTAAGAGTCTTTCTTAAAAGCATGGAACTCACGCAAGGAGCGATGGCCGATTCGATATCAAAGGAGTGCGTTTCTTTGAAAAAATCCACGGGATTAATGCCGTGCAAGCGCTCTAAACCTAAAAAGGTGGCACCGAACTCACGCCAGTAGGTGTGCTGCAAGTTTTCAGCTTCCTTTAACGGAAGATTTAAGTGCTTAGCAATGTAGTGAGCCATCCTCATATGAATTTCTGGGAAGGCTCGTACGGTTGAGTCGTAGAGCGTGTTATCCAAATCAAAAAGCCAAAGGGAAACTCCCGCAAGAGTTTTTCCCATTGGCTCGATGGTTTCTTGCTCTTTTCTCACAGCTCGGCCCTAGAGCACGTAGCGAGAAAGGTCTTCGTCTTGCGCTAGATCGCCAAGCTTTGATTTCACATACTCGGCATCAATGCGTACCGTAGACTCTGCGCGATTGCCCGCCTCAAAGCTTGCATCCTCTAAGAGCTTTTCCATCACAGTGTGTAAGCGTCTCGCTCCGATGTTTTCTGTGTGTTCATTGACATCGAAGGCGTACTTGGCAATAAGGCTAATAGCTTCAGGCTCAAAGGTAACTGTGCACCCATCGGCACCCAAAAGAGCTTCGTATTGCTTTACTAATGAGGCGTCAGTGGAGGTGAGAATTCTCTCGAAATCTTCACTTGTGAGGCTATTTAATTCAACACGAATCGGAAGGCGTCCTTGAAGCTCGGGAACAAGGTCCGAGGGCTTTGATAAGTGGAAAGCGCCAGAAGCAATAAAAAGAATGTGGTCGGTTTTTACCCAACCGTATTTTGTTTTAACCGTTGTCCCTTCAATTAAAGGCAATAAGTCACGCTGCACGCCTTCGCGAGAAACATCAGCACCGTTGGCCTCACCCCCGTGCGCAATCTTGTCGATTTCATCGATAAAGACAATGCCGTTATTTTCGACATTTTCGATTGCATCGCGCACGCATTCGGATTTGTCGATGAGCTTTCCTGCCTCTTCTTCTGTGTAGATAGAAAGAACGTCTTTCACTTTTAAACGGCGCTTTTCTTTATTTTGCTGCTGCAACTTCTCAAAGACACTTTGGAGCTGGTTTTCCATATCGTCCATGCCTTCGGGAGCAATCATGTTAAAGACAGGGCCATCGGCTACGACTTCAGCTTCGACAATCTTATCGTCTAAGCGCCCGGCTCTTAAGTCTTCACGTAAGCGACGTCTTGCAACGCCCTCGACAGGTGCCACAGGCGTTCCATCAGGATTTGTCACCTGTGTTGTAGGCGGCACCAACAAATCAAGAACGCGGTTTTCTGCAGCCTCTTCGGCTTTGGCGTGAACTCGACGCTTTTGCTCTTCACGCATGAGCTTCATACCCGCTTCCATCAAATCGCGGATAATCGATTCAACATTGCGTCCGACGTAACCGACTTCAGTGAATTTTGTTGCTTCTGTTTTCACAAAAGGCGCATCTGTCAGTTTGGCTAAGCGGCGCGCAATTTCTGTTTTACCCACACCCGTGGGGCCAATCATGAGAATGTTTTTCGGGGTGATTTCTGAATGCAAAGGTTCAGGCACCCGTGAGCGACGCCACCGATTTCTCAGGGCAATTGCCACCGCTTTTTTCGCGGCGTTCTGACCGACGATGTATTTGTCGAGTTCGCTCACAATCTCGCGAGGCGTCATCATAGATTTGTCTTTCACTCTTATTCTCCCCGAGTAATCTTCTCGACAAGCACATTGCTATTGGTGTAAATGCAAAGGTCTCCGGCTATCTTTAGCGAGGCGCGCGCAATCGCTTCTGCGTCCATTTCGGTGTGCTCAACTAAGGCGCGTGCTGCGCTTAATGCGTAAGAGCCGCCTGAACCAATCGCAGCGATGCCGTTTTCTGGTTCAATCACGTCGCCATTACCAGAAAGGATCAACGTTGTTTCAGCATCGGCCGTGATCATCATCGCTTCAAGGTGGCGTAATGCTTTATCTGTTCTCCACTGCTTAGCCAATTCAATTGCCGCGCGCATTAAATTGCCCGAATGCTTTTCAAGCATCGCTTCAAATCTCTCAACAAGCGTAAAAGCGTCGGCTGTGGCGCCAGCGAATCCGACAATAACTTTGTCGTGATAGACGCGACGAACTTTGCGTGCCGAGCCCTTAAAAACAACATTACCTAAAGTGACTTGCCCGTCGCCAGCCATCGCGACAACGTTGCCACGACGAACACAGAGAATAGTGGTTCCGTGAAACTGTTCCATGCCTTTTATTCCCGTAAATCGTTTAATCCAAACATGTTCCAAAGATTATGCCCGCTTATAAGTCGCAAAAGGAGGCTTTAAAAGCCTCCCTTTTCACTTACCGAGTCGATTTCTCGCAATCAATCGCCGTACATCTTTTGGCGGATTTCGCGTCGCTCTTGAGCTTCAAGAGAAAGCGTCGTTGTCGGGCGTGCGATAAGACGTGCCACACCGATAGGTTCGCCCGTTTCTTCGCACCAACCGTATTCACCGTTTTCAATGCGGCGCAACGCAGCTTGAACTTTCTTTAAGAGCTTTCTTTCACGGTCGCGCGTACGCAATTCGAATGTACGTTCCTCTTCGAGTGTTGCGCGATCGGCCGGATCGGGAACAACGCTTGTC
Organism: Bacteroidaceae bacterium; assembly: GCA_963652725.1. Classification (GTDB taxonomy): domain Bacteria; phylum Pseudomonadota; class Gammaproteobacteria; order Burkholderiales; family Burkholderiaceae_F; genus Duodenibacillus. The sequence continues at coordinate 9,793 of CAVJUW010000007.1, forward strand.
TCACGCAGATTCTCTGTTGTCTGATCGGCGTTGCTACGCAACTGCGCTTCCATCATCTGCAGGCGATTACGGAAAAAATCGACCTGCCGCTCGTTCATGTAATCCTTTTTGGGCATCGCGAGAATTTCTTTCTCGGTCAGTAACTTCTTCTTTGCCATAAAGTAGCCTCTTCTCGACTCCATAAGAAAGATTGTCTTTCTCTAGAGACGCGTCGAATAGCGAATGAGTCTTGGATTTTTAAATCCTGAAAAACTTGAGCTCCTCCTTAATAAAAGAGACGCTCTTTTTTTAGGACGCGAAACATTACCACAGTTTTCGCTTCTTGTTTTGCACTGATTTTGCTCAATTCTCAGGCTTTGAGGCGAATCAAAACCTTTTGTAGGAGCAGTGATTACCCGTTTTCCGCTTTGGCAAGATTGATTTTTGCGTTAAGTCAGTAAGAGAGAAGAGCGCGTTAAAGTGTTCGGATAGAACACGAAACGAGATAAGAGCTTGGAACATCTCCTTTTCTAAAGCCCGAGTCGCGAACTTGGACTTTTTCATTTCTGCTAAGAGTCAGTAGCAACTACCCATGCGCCCGCATGAATTCGTTATGCGGCCCCGCATTCGATTGCGGACGGCACGGGCGAAAAACAGAGGTTTTTGAGCACTAAGCAAAAGAAAAATCGCACTTTTTCATAACGAGTTGTTTTCTTCATTCTCAAAATGCGAAAAAGCGCCTTGACTGCACTAAGAAAATCACTAAAAGCCTCGCCTTATTTCTTCGCCTTAGCTCCTTAGCTTTCTATAATGGTCGCAGTTTCTCTTTTTTTGGAGACGATGATGCGACGCCAATCTATTCACCGTGGCGGAATCCTTTCTGCTGGCTACGACGAGAAAACTCGAGCTCTTGAGGTCGAATTCGACACACACCGCGTTTTGCGTTACGAGGGAGTTGATAGCGAAGTCGCCCGACGCTTTTTAAATTCCGATCGACCGCTTTCGCACTTACGTGATGAAATTGAAGAAGAGTATCCCGTGCGAGAGATCGATCCGGCGCAGGCAAAGAAAAGCGCACCAGAAAAGAAGAAATCTTCCAATCTCGATGCGCTCAATTCCCTATTCGGAAACTAATTGGCTTATTTCGTTGCCTTTAGTTTGGCGTCAACAATATCGCCTGCGCGTTTAATTTGCTCTTCGGAAACCGCCTCTTTGACTTTCGTCTCAGCGGTGGCTTCGCGCACCTTTAAGCGCTTTAATTCAAGGTCAAGCTCGGCAGACTCATCGGCTCTCTTTTCAAGCTTAGCAGCACGCTCATCTGCCTTTTTCTTTTCAGCCGCTTTTTGGGCAGCAAGTTTCCTTGCCGCAGCCGCCTTGCGCGCGGCCTCTTTGGCTTTGGCTTTTTCAGCTGCCGCTTTTTCTGCAGCAAGTTTTGCCTCAGTCTTGGCCTTCACATCCTCATAATTCTGACGCACGGCTTCAATCTGAGAATCCATCGAGCGATCGAGTTGCGCAGGATAATCTGGCGGAACTGTTCCTGTTTGCGCCATGGCGTAAGAGCCCGCAAACACAGTCAAGAGCACAAATATCGATTTTTTCATCTTTCGCCCTCCTTACTGAACCGTTGTTGTCTTGGGGCATCCACCTGGGTTATTCGGTTGAATGCGTGTGGCATTCGGGCTCGGAGAAACCATAATGGCTGTGCCGTTTTTGAATTCACAGACTCGACCCACTTGCGCTGAGTTATAGAGCTTGTCGCCATAACGGAATGTAATCTGCACGCCATCGACAAGGGTTTCGTCGCCTGAGGCAGCATTAGCTATAGCCGCTCCTGCTACGCCTCCTGCAATACCGCCTAAAACACGGTCACCCGTGCGCGCGTGATGCACCTGATTGCCGATTGCCACACCCGCAATTGCTCCAAGAACAGCACCCACGGCCTGCGCTTGAGAGCGCGCGTTATTGGGAATTGCAATGCGAGCAGGGATGACCGCAATAATCTGAACGGTTTTGACTTCTTGGGCTTGATTTACGCCCGAAACATAGTAGGTATCAGCGCGATAAGAATCGCCCGTGCTCTGGCAAGCACTTAAGAAAAGAAAGCTTGTCGCTGTTAAGCAAAGTACAAATTTTTTCATGTCCTTTTCCTTATTTTTTGAGAAAAAGCCTTTTCTTTTCTCTTAATGGAGACTTTAGCGCAACAAAAAAAGCAAAGCGCCCTTTCTTTGTGCTTAGAAAGACTTCTTAACAATCCTTGACACTTTAGGGCAAATCCTCACCCGTGAAAGAACAACGTCGCTAGACCCAAGAAAATCAAAAATCCCCCAGAGTCCGTGGAGAATGTGAGAAGAACAGATCCGCCCATCGCGGGGTCTCTTCCGAAGTGCTTTAAAAGTAAGGGAACCGCAAGGCCAACGGATGCACCCAAGACAAAGTTAAGAATCATCGCGAGAAACATCACAAATCCCAAGGTCATCCCGTAGGGACTATCGTGATAGAGCGCCCAAACGAAAAATCCCGCAATCGCACCCCAAATCAAACCGTTTGTAAAGGCCGTCCAGATTTCTTTTCGAATGAGATCGTGAACATTCGAGCTTGTCACTTGGCCCATCGCCATGGCGCGTACCAAAAGCGTCAAGGTTTGATTGCCTGAGTTGCCCGCCATTCCTGCCACAATTGGCATTAATGCGGCAAGTGCGACAACGCGCTCGATTGTGCCATCGAAAGCATTAATCACGCGCGAGGCGAAAAACGCTGTGCACAAATTCACGCCTAACCACAGCCAGCGGCTCTTAGCGATTTGCCAGACGCTACCGAAGATATCCTGCTCATCGCTCAAACCCACGCTAGCGAGAACATCATCGTTATTGCTTTCTTGAATCACATCGAGCACATCGTTAACCGTCAAGCGGCCAACTAAGCGTCCTGCCTCATCTACAACAGGGGCGCTTACCAAGTCATAACGCTCGAAGGCGTGCGCGGCGTTTTCCGCATCATCCAAGGGATTTAATGTGAGGATGTCGGTTTGAACGAGGTCTGCAACTGTGACAAACGTTTCGTGCACTAGGATTTGGCTTACGGGAAGAACGCCCTTAAATTTTCCTTGGCGATCGACAACAAAGAGTTGGTCTGTATGATCGGGCAGGTTCTTAAATTTATGTAGATACGTCAACACCGCTTCAAGCGTGATGTCTTCACGCACGGAAATCATCTCAAAGTCCATGCGCGCGCCAACGCTTTCTTCGGGGTAACTCATCGCCGCGCGTAACTGAGCACGCTCTTCGTGCGAGAGGCCCTCTTGGACTTCAGCGACAACGTCTGGCGGCAAGTCTTCAACGATATCGGCGATTTCGTCGGTATCGAGCGTTTCGACCGCGTCGACAAGTTCATCGGGCGTCATCGCCTCGATAAGCGTTTCGCGAACAGCGTCGCTTACTTCAACGAGAATATCGCCTTCGTCTTCGGCATCAACGAGTTGCCAAACCGCTAAACGATCGTCCTGAGGCAAGGCCTCCAAAACGTAAGCAACGTCGGCAGGGTGAAGCTCTGCAAGAATGGCGCGTAAAGCATCCTTTGCCTCCTGACTTAAAGGCTTTGCAAGAGGGTGCTTGGGATCGGGCGGAAGCTTGGGATTGTTGTCTTCTTCGCGCTCGATAATCTGCGTGATCTGTCCGAGCGCAAGACTCGCCTCCTCAGGCGCAAGCGCGGAGCTCTCCTCGGTTTCGGGCTCTCGCAGACTCGTTTTATTTTTTTCGAGATCAGTTTCGCGCATATAACGCTCATCCCCGAAAGAGAAGACAAACACAGGGCTTTCCGCGCAAAAGTTTGGCGCAGAATGCAACTTGAATCAAAATTGGATTTCTTGGGCGGGATTATACGTCCTTACCTGTTTTTTCTATCGTAAAACTGTCGAAAATCCCCGCAACCGAAGTCGGTTACGGGGATTTCGTTGGCACTAAATAACAACTAGGAGTAATTGCAGTTTAGTAAAGACCAATCACCTTCCACCAAGCCATACCGATGGTAAGCCACACAACGGTATTGATCGTGCAGATGATAAAGCCGTTACGCCACCATTCGCCTTGGGAGACGTAGCCTGCGCCAAAGTACACAGGAGCGGCACCGTTGCCGTAGTGGGTCAAGGAAATCGGTAAGTTCGCGAAGATACCGAAGGCGACCGCAACCATCAAAGCTGGTGCACCGCAAGCCACTGCCACAGCCGTAAACGCCGCATACATCGCGGAAATACGCGCTGTCACAGACGCAAAGCAGTAGTGCGAATAGGTGTAAATCAAACTAATAATCACGAAGGAGGCAATCCAGCCCATGTGTGCTGAAGAAATGCCACTAGCGATAAAGGCAGCAGCCCACTTAATAAAGCCGCACTTAGCCAAAGCTGTTGCCAAGGACATTAAGCCGCCCATCCAGAACATGGCGTCCCACGCACCTTTCTCACTTAAGATATCTTTCCAAGTAAGAACGTTAGCGATAAGCATAATGGAAACAGCAACCATCGCAATCGGCGTTGCGCCTAACTTGGTGATGCTTCCCGTGGCCCACAAGATTAAGCACATCACGAAAACAAAAGCCAAAACCTTTTCGTCTTTTGTCATCGGACCCATCTTCGCGAGTTCTTCACTAGCAAGTTCACGGGCGTTCGGAATACTACGAAGCTCTGGGGGAGCAATCTTTAATAAAACGAGCGGCACAAGGAACAAGCAAACCAAACCCGGAACGATAGCGGCGATACACCACTGCATCCAAGTGAGTTCAACACCCACGGCGCTCGCAGCTAATCCCACGCACAAGGGGTTACCAGCCATCGATGTTAAGAACATCATGCAGGTAACGGCATCGGCATGAAAGCCCACTTGCATGAGGTACTTACCGATTCTTCCAGCTGTTGGACCCTGTTCGGAGCCAAACGCAGAACTCAACGACTGCACGATCGGGTAAAAGACGCCACCGCCACGCGCTGTAGCGCTAGGCATAGCAGGACTAATAATGAGTTCTGATAAGCAAATCGAATAACCCAAAGACACAGCGCTCTTACCGATGGCCTTAATAATGCAGAAGGCGATACGGCGACCGAGACCGGTCTTAATAAAGCCGCGCGAAAGGAAGAAGGCGCACACGATAAGCCAAATCGTGCCATTGCCAAATCCCATTAGGACGTCTTTGGTTTTGAGAATTCCAAAGAAAGCGCAGAACGTAAGGCCTAAGAAAGCCACAGCGCCCATCGGAATCGGTTGAAGAATAAAGCCAGCAATTGTTGCCACGAAAACGGCAAACATTGTCCAAGCAGCAGGCGTCAGACCCTCAGGTACAGGCAACAACCAAATGATTATGCCCAAGCCAAGAGTAATTGCCCATTTTCTAAGAGCAACACTATTCATGTTCCCTCCCTTGATAACGTTACTTTGGTCCTTTAATTTGCGAGATACCCGAAACTAAAAATTTAACTGGTATCACAAAAACGCTTTAAAGTCCTTGTAACTAAATAGAAATGTTCTGTTTTAATTAAATTCTTACAAACAGTAACATCCCCTCCTGAATTGATTTTACAGAGAGCCTATAAAAGTATTGGTTCTTTCCTATGGCCTTTTGCCTATAGTCAAAACTTATGGGTAAAAGAGAGAACCCCTAAAAAAAAAGGAGCGCGGATTTATAGCCCGAACGCTCCTAATTTCGTATCGAATTGGCCTCAATGTTTTAGATAGTTTTTCTTAAGTGCTCGTAAACGGGGTCTGTTGAAGGCCGAATGCCATTCCACAAGTAAAAGCTTTCTGCGGCCTGCTCAACGAGCATCCCGAGGCCGTCAGCGACCTTCGGGCAGCCAAGAGCGCTTGCCCTTTGCATAAAAACTGTTGGCTTGGCGCTATACATGAGGTCAAAAGAAAGCTTCGCACCTGCATAGACTTTTTCGTCAATCGCTGGGAGCTTACCTTGCAAGCTTGCGCTTGTCGCGTTCACAACAATATCCCAAAGTGGTTCGTGAAGGCTCTCAAAGGCCTCGGCCTGTAAGCCAAAATCCTCGGCCAACTTTTGCGCCTTCTCAAAGGTGCGATTGGCAATCGTGATATTTTTGGTTTTCTCAATTAATGCTGCGCATAACCCACGTGCGGCTCCCCCAGCTCCTAAAAGAAGAATGCGAGCATCAGTAAGGTCCATATGTTGACGACCTTCGATTTCGTGGACAAACGCAATACCATCGGTGTTATCGCCCAAAATGCCCTTTTCGGTTTTTAGGCAAAGCGTATTAACGGCTCCGGCGCGTTTGGCGCGTTCCGTTAAGTAATCTGCGCAATGCGCTGCATCAAGCTTAAAAGGAACCGTGACATTAGCGCCGATCACATCGACGTTAGCCGCAAGCGCTTTTAATTCTTCAGCAAAGTGTCCAATTTCAAAACATCGCGTCTCATAGACGATATCCAAACCCACTTCACGGGCAAACGCAGCGTGAATTGCAGGAGACAAAGAATGTCCAATCGGGTTACCTATCACATAGAAATGTCGGCTCATATGCCCTCCTTTTCCGATGTTTTGTTTTCTGTGTCGGATTCTTTTGCTGTGGACTCTGAGGCTTCTTCAGAAGTCGTTTCTTCTTCGAAGTCATCTCCGAGAACATCCAAGAGCTCAACTAAACGCGTCTCTAAGACAAGTTCCAAATAGTCGCACCCGAGGACCTGTAAGCGAATCCGTTGGCCTCGCTCGAGTTCGGGTAACCCCGGGATTCGCTGCATCATCGGGAGTCCCTCGATGCGAACGAGTTCGTCTTTCACAACAAGAGCGGTCACTTCCGTTTTCTTTTCTTGCTCAATCCAACGTAAGCTCCAATACCGCTCCATTCGACGCTGGAAATCATTGTAAGCCTCATAAGCGGCTTCAAAGGCACTCACTGTCGTATATAAATCTGTGTCTTTGGCTTCATACGCAGGAGAGCGTCCTAATGCGGCGCACAGGAGTTGCCGCTGATTGACTAAATCGACATAGCGACGCAAAGGAGAAGTTGACCAGGCATAGCACTTCACACCTAAACCATCGTGCGGGCCTGGCGTCACGCTCATCTTCACGCGCCCTAAGCGCTGCGAACGATAAATACCCGCAAATCCATGCTCTTCAAGCCATAAACCCCAGGTTTCATTGGCGAAAATCATCAGTTCTGAAACAATAAGATCAATGGGAGCGCCTCGTGTGCGGCTTTTAAGCGTAGCGTGCGCGGCTTCCCCTTCGCCTTCGAGAACGAAATACCATTCTTTTCTCATTGGCATTTCAGGGCGTCCTCTAACTTCCTCACGCACGGCCTTACGCGCCTTAGCAAACTGCCAAAGCTGCCTCATCTCAGAGGCGTAGGCAACTGAAAGCGTCCCGTTTTGAAGTGCTTCTTCTGTTACTTCGTCTTCAAACGTGTCGTAGCGTAAGTTATCGGCAATCGCAACAGACTCAACCACAGTTTCCGTGGAAAGCACAGCCATCGTCTCTTTATCAACAACCGCATATAAAGACACACAGGGCTTACTTTTGCCCGCATCAAGGCTTGCTGCGCTAATCCAATTTTCAGGAAGCATCGTGGTTTTAATGCCTGGCCCATAGACAGTAGAGAGCCTTTCTCGCGCCACTTTATCGAGCGCTGAGTCGCGTTCAATTAAAAGCGAGGGTGCTGCAATGTGAATACCAATGCGAAGTTTTCCTGGACCCCACTCCGAGACACTTGTTGCGTCGTCAATTTCTGTTGTCTGCGAGTCATCAATCGAGAAGGCTTTCACAGAAGCCTCTGGAAGGTGCTCTGCGATTTCGGCTGGCGCTGGGAGCGTACGAGAAAAACCCTTTCCTTGCGGGAAGTTTTCAAAATAAAACGCTTCTGTATGCCACTGATAGGGACTGCGGATTGCTCCCAATTGCAGCAGGAGCTTTAAAGGCGTCATACGCATCGCGCTTGCTGCGTCATTTAACGCCTTCCACTCAATTGAATTCTTATCAGGCTTAATAATAAGAGCGAGAGCGTCTTTGCGAATCTCTTCTGGCGCAGTCCCTGAGACCATAAGAGCGGTCATCTCTTTTTTCTTTTCTTCTTCTTTCTTACGCCGCTCGATTGCTTGCAGGGCTCGCTCTAATGTTTCTTCGGGAGCGGGTTTAAAAACACCGTGCCCTTTTTTATAAAAGTAAACAGGGTTCTCGTGAAGCGCAAGAAAGATGGCAGCGCGCTCTAAATCCGTTGGCGCTGTAAAGTATTCTTTAGCCAAAGTGGTGTAATCGATCTCACGGCCTGAAACAACTTCCCAAAGAAACATCGGGTCGATTTCTGAGGCCTTTTCTCGGGCGTCTTTTAGAAAGTCTCCTTTGTAGTCAAATTCAAAAAGAACGTGACCGCCTTTGACTTTGCTGCGTTTCCCCGTGGGGAGTTCGACCTGATAGGCGTTACCTTCGTGACGCAGGATAAGGCCCGTTTTATGGGTGCCATCTTCCTCAAAAAACAATTGCATCGTGCTTATCCTTTCTGCGGCACTAAGTAATCAACAACTTCAGAGACGATTTTCGAGAAGCCACTGACAGCGTGGTCCTCATTAGGTAACTTTAGAGTCTTTACCATCGAAAAGCGCTTTTCGGTTTCTTTCCAATTAAGAACTTCGTCAGCCATTGAGAGTACCAAAAGCATTCTTTCTGGATACTTCACTTCTTTCACTTGGAGTTCTTGAAGTTCTGCGCCATAGGCTTCTTTAACAAAGACGACTTTTCCCTCGCGCGTCACTTGCTTACCAAGAAAGTTCTTTATCGTAAGCCAAGGCGCAGTAGCTGGATTAATAAGAACCGTCTTGCAGCCAAACTCAGAGGCTAATCGCGTTGCGTAAAAGCCTCCTAAGCTTGAGCCAATTAAGCCAAAGCTTTCTGGGTCTTTTCCCTTGAGTGCGTCTTGAAGTTTCTCAAAAAGAACTTTCGGTTCCTCGTTCATATCGGGAGCGACAAAATCAATTCCACGCTTGGCACACTCTTGAGAAACAAGTGTTGCCTTCGGTCCCGTCGGTGACGAGAGAAATCCGTGCAAATAAAAAATCGTTTGCACCACTTTTAGGCTCCAAGCGCATGAAGAAGTTTTTCATGAATGCCGCAGAAGGCCCCATTACTCATACAAAGAATCGTGTCTCCGGCTTTCGCTTCAGAAACCACTGAATTCACAAGCGGGTCGATGGCGTCTTTAAAACACTGCACCTTTTCGCCTAAGGAAGCTAACGCGGCATTAGCATCCCAATCAACGCCTTTTCCGCTATAGCACCACACAAGATCTGCGCCACTAAGCGCTTGAGAAAGCCTTTCTTTCATCGTGCCTAATTTCATCGTGTTACTGCGAGGCTCAAAGACAGCCAAGATGCGACCTGTGTTTCCCATCTTTTTACGAAGTGCCGCAATCGTTTCAAAAATCGCTGTCGGGTGATGCGCAAAGTCATCAATGACAGTGATGCCACGAACGGAGCCTTTGACTTCAAGGCGGCGCTTAACGCCATGAAATTCCCTTAAGGCTTTAAGAGATTCTTCAGGAGCAACTCCAAGATCGTGCGCAGCGGCAATGGCAGCGAGTGCATTTAATTGGTTGTGCCGCCCTGGTAAAACAAAGTCGAGTTCTCCTGCTTCTTTCCCCTTGAAACTCACAACACCGTCTTCAGTGATAAACCAGCCGCTCGGATCATCGAATTTTTCTAAACGGCTCCAGATGCCACGCGACAAAACGCGGTCAAGCGCTTCACACTTTGCGTTAGAAACCACGAGTCCGTCAGAAGGAATAATGCGCACAAGATGGTGAAACTGCTTTTCGATGGCAGCGAGATTTTCAAAGATATCGGCGTGATCGTATTCGAGGTTATTCAAAATCACCGTGCGCGGCCGATAGTGAACAAACTTACTTCGCTTATCGCAAAAACACGTGTCGTACTCATCGCCTTCGATAACAAAGGGGCGCCCCGTTCCTAAATGCGCAGAACGCCCGAAATTGCTTGGCACGCCTCCGACAAGAAACCCAGGATTAAGACCTGCTTTTTCTAAAATCCACGCAAGTAGCGAGGTTGTCGTTGTTTTGCCGTGCGTGCCAGTCACAGCTAAAACGTGACGACCTTGAAGAATGTTTTCACACATCCATTGGGGACCTGACGTATAGGGGGCGCCAGAATTCAAAATTGCCTCAAGTAAGGGATTGCCGCGACTGATGGCATTGCCGACAATCCACATATCGGGAGCAATGGCCAATTGACTTGCGTCGTAACCTTCTTCAATACGAACGCCTGCCATTTGCAATTGATCACTCATTGGCGGATAGACGTTTTTATCCGAACCCGTCACTTTGTGACCAGCGGCAATAGCTAACTGTGCGACACCACCCATGAAGGTGCCACAAATCCCAAGAATATGAATGTGCATAAGGGCGCTTCTAACTTGTGTTTTCTTAAACTTCGGCATTGTACTTCGTCTACCAATTAGGCGAGTCCTTTCAGCGCCTAGGAACGCTTACGATTCTTTAGCCCTTGTGAGTTTCGCAAAATCGAAACGAATAAAGTAGAGTGCCACCACTCGTGAACCTTTATTTGATTCGCTATGCCTACTTTAGATTCTTCCTCCGTTCTCTTACGCGATTTGTTTCCCATGGATCTTGATGAGATGGTCGAAATCTTGGCAGACACCTGGGATTTCGGAGCCTTTGCTAACCCAAAAGGCCTTTATCTCTGTCAGGCACAATATCTTCTTAAACACGCACACCGCGCAACAGAAGCCATTGTTGCTGAAAAAGACGGCGTCCTTTTGGGCTACTTACTTGGAAGAATCCCCAATCGCCCTCTTGGGATTCACTCCTGGCTTCTTCACGGCTGTTACGAGAAAATCCTTTCTGATTGGTCAAAAGTTGCGAAAGAAGAAGAAATCCAACGTTGGAAAGACGAGTGGCTTAGCCTAGAAGCTTGGTATGCCGAGCAATACAAAAAATTAGGAAAAGAATCCGAAGAGGCCTCCTACATGGATTTATTTATGGTGAGTAAAAAGGCACGAGGCCACGGCATCGGGACAAAACTTTTCGCTGAATTCAAAAGGCGCCATCAGTTAAATAACAGCGGCAAGGCCATTCTTTTGCAGACCGATACTTGGTGCGGTTGGCGTTTTTACGAGAAAAATGGTTTTACGCGTCTTGCGCAGTACGACCTTGGGGCCGTTTTCGACCGAGTCACGGGCACACAAAGCGACGAAGCCGCCTTTTTATATGGTGCCCGCTTTTAAAAAAGTGCGAAATCCATAAAAAGTTCCCTTTTTCCCTCTTTTTGCGGCCATTTTCTTGAAAATTGTGTTTTCAGAGAGCGCTTTTTTGTATATGATTCGGCCTAAATAAGTGGCGCACTTTCGCTGAAGTTAACCGAAATTAAACACAATTGCCGTCTTTTCAGCCAAAAATCGCCGTTAGATCAACCTTGATTGGGGCCTAGATGCCCTCGAGGACCAAAGCACTATGGATTTGCGCAAACTTAAAAGCATCATTGATCTGATGAAAGAAGGTGGCGTTTCCGAAATCGAACTTACAGAAGGCGAAGACCGCGTCAGAATCGTTAACGGCCCAGATCTTAAGGGCGTAGCCACCGCGGCAAGCGAAAAAGAGATTCTGACTGTATCGACCCATTCCACTCCTACGGAAAACCCCGCAGCTCCAGCAAAAGAAACGGAAACCATCAATGCGCCGATGGTCGGGACCTTTTATCGGGCCCCCTCGCCTGGTGCCAAACCTTTCGTTTCCGTTGGCCAAGCGGTTCACGCTGGGGAAACCGTCTGCATCATTGAAGCTATGAAGCTCTTAAACGAGATTGAAGCAGAAACCGATGGCACGATTGTGAAGATTCTCGTCGAAAATGGCGATCCTGTTGAATTCGGGCAGGCGCTTTTTGAGATTCGTCGCTAACCCGACTCGGACGAGAAGCTATGTTTGGGAAAATCCTCATCGCCAACCGCGGAGAAATCGCCTTGAGAATTCTTCGCGCCTGCCGCGCGATGAACATCAAGACAGTTGCCGTGCACTCGACAGCCGATGCCGATGCGATGCACGTGCGTCTAGCCGATGAAAGTGTCTGTATTGGGCCTCCGGCGCCTTCGATGAGTTACTTAAATATCCCAGCGATTATTTCTGCTGCGGAAGTCACTGACGCCGAAGCGATTCACCCAGGGTACGGATTTCTTTCGGAAAACGCTGATTTTGCTGACCGTGTTGAAAAAAGCGGTTTTGCCTTCATCGGACCTCGCGGCGATACGATTCGCTTAATGGGAGATAAGATTAACGCCAAGCGTGCGATGTCCAAAGCGGGCATCCCGATTGTCCCTGGGTCCTTGGTTGAACTGCCTGATGACCCAAAGCGCATTGCAGAACTCGCTAAAGAAATCGGCTACCCCGTTATCATCAAAGCTTGCGCTGGGGGCGGCGGTCGCGGTATGCGCGCTGTAAGAACCGAAGCCGCTTTAGTCAATTCCATCTCTATCTTACGGTCAGAAGCGAAAAACTCTTTTGGTTCCGACAAGCTCTATTTAGAGAAGTATCTTGAGAATCCGCGTCACATTGAAATTCAGATTCTTTCAGATAACTTTCAAAATGCGGTTTACTTAGGCGAGCGCGACTGCTCCATGCAGCGACGCAACCAAAAACTCATTGAAGAAAGCCCGGCGCTGAATATTCCCCGTAAGGCTTTAGATCGCCTTGGCGAGCGCTGCGTTGAAGCCTGCAGAAGAATTGGCTACCGCGGCGCAGGGACCTTCGAATTCTTGTACGAAAACGAGAACTTCTACTTTATCGAGATGAATACGCGCATTCAGGTCGAACACCCTGTCACAGAGCTTGTGACAGGAATCGACATTGTCGCTGAACAAATTCGTCTTGCCTCTGGCGAGCGCCTTTCTATTAAGCAAAAAGACATCTCGTGCCGAGGTGCTGCTATCGAATGCCGCATCAATGCAGAAACCCCGTTTACCTTCCGACCAAGCCCCGGAAAGGTTTCTGTCTGGCATGTGCCAGGGGGACCGGGGATTCGCATGGAAAGCCACCTCTATTCAGGCTACACGGTTCCGCCCTTTTACGACAGTTTGATTGCGAAATTAGTGGCCTATGGCCCGAACCGCGAAGTCGCTCTTGCTCGTATGAAGGTTGCTTTAACTGAGCTTGCCTGTGAAGGAATCAGCACGAACACGGCGCTTTTGCGTGCCATTCTTGCCGATACGGGCTACGCACAGGGCGGACAAAACATTCACTACTTAGAAAAGAAACTTGCCGAGTGGCAATTGCGTCGTAAGGAGAAAGCAGGCGATGTTGCGTGAGGCGACTCTTTTTGTTTCTGAAAAAATTGCTGAAAGCCTAGGCGATGCGTTAATGGAAAATGGCGCCTTAAGCGTTTCGCTTGCTGACGCTGATGCCGACAATGACGCAGAAGAACCTCTTTATGGAGAGCCTGGCTTAGAGCCTGAGATTCGCGCCTGGAAGCGCTCGAAATTAAGTTTTCTTGTCGATGAAAACGCTGACGCCAATGAAGTAGTCAAAAAGGCGTTTGCCGCTCTTCGGTTAGAACCTGTCACTTTGGATTCCTTAGAAGAAGTTCCTGAAACCGATTGGGTCAAAGTTACGCAAGCGCAGTTTGGCCCGACAAAGGTAAGCGAAAATCTTTGGATTGTCCCAAGCTGGAATGAACCACCAAATCCTGAGGCCATCAATATTCGCCTAGATCCTGGTGTTGCCTTCGGGACGGGCTCGCACCCAACAACAAAGCTTTGCCTCATGTGGCTTGATGAACACTGTAAGTCAGGGATGTCCATGCTTGACTTCGGGTGTGGCACAGGGATTTTGGCCATTGCGGCTGCCAAACTTGGGGCAAGCGAAGTGGCAGGCGTCGATATTGATCCGCAGGCAGTGGAGGCCGCTAAGGTCAACGCCGAAACAAATCACGTCGCAGCTTCATTTGCTCTTCCCGACTCGTTTGCAGGTAAGCGCTTTGATATTGTTGTTGCCAACATTTTGGCTAATCCCTTAAAGGGGCTTGCGCCTGAACTGATTGGGAAATTAAGTGAAAAAGGCTATCTTGTTCTCTCAGGCATTCTCACGCACCAAGTGGATGATTTAATTGAGGCCTATCACGCCATCGATTCTCGGATTAATCTACGCGTTTACAATAAAGAGCAAGATTGGGTTTGCCTTGCAGCCCAGATTGATTCGGCAAAGGAAATGTAATTCATGGCTTATGTAACTCGCTGTCCTTATTGTGGTTCAGTTTGGCTTTTGCCAAACAAAGAAACGGCCGAAGGTGCCCCTGTCAAATGTTCGAAGTGCCACAATTTCTTTGATGCGACACGAGACTTGCTGTGCGTACCTGATGAGCTTTTCCCTGAGATTGAAAAAGAAAAGGCCGCCCAACTTGAAGCAAAAGAAAAGGAAATTGCCGCTTCAAGCCAAGTGGAGTCCCCCGTTGAAAAACCCGTTACCCCAGAAGCCCCTTTTATCGCTCCCGCTAGTAATGCGGCCCCTGTTGCTCCTCTCGTAAGCCAGGCAACAACCGAAGCACCAACGGCACCAGTCGTTGAACCTACCGTTGAAAAAGAGCCTGAGACAATTAAGGCTCCTGAAGAAACCGATGATCCTCTTTTTGCCGCTCCTACGGCGCCTGTAGCTCCTACTGCGCCTGTAACTCCCGCGCGTTCAGGGATTGCTTTAAAGCAGGCCAATGAAGCAAAAGAGAAGCTTGAAAAGTTAAATTCTCTTATGGCCGATTTCTCAGGGCGCACAGAACCCACTGTCGGCGAACCAAAACCGAGTGCCACAGAAAAAGCGCCTTTAACGGAACCGAAAAATTCCACAGAGGCAGGAGTTGCTGTCACGCAAGCCGTTGCGAGAAGAAAACCGAAGCGCTCATCTACGGCCACTCTCATAGTCTTAGCGCTATTTGTCGTGATTTTGTGTGTAGCCGCTCTAATTTTCAATCAGAGTGTCTTAGCTAAGTTTCCGAAGACAAAGCCCGTTTTTGAGGCTGTGTGCACAAAGATTACGTGCCCAGGCTTTTACTTAAACAATATCGAAGCCTTTGCGGTGACAAAAGCGCAGTTAACCAATGCGGGCACGCCTGGAAGCTACACGCTTGAAGTAACAATTATGAATGGCTCGAACATTGCTCAAGCGATGCCGCACCTTTCTTTGCAACTTGTCGATGAGAATGATGCGGAAATTACGCGTCAGGTTTTGTCACCAGCGGACTTTCTCGCCGATCCTGGTGTGAAAAGCTTAGGCGCAGGTCGTTCCCTTTCGATTCACGTTAACATGCGTACCAATGCGACGCCTTCGCGCTGCATCGCAACTCCGATTTACCCATGAGTATTTGCATTACAGGGTCAGCCGCCTACGACACCGTGTTTTCTTACCGCGGTGAGTTCGGGCCTCACTTTGACTCCAAACACTTAAATCACATCAACGTCTGCTTTCCTGCCACATCGATGGTGCGTTACTTTGGTGGGTGTGGCGCCAATATCGCGTACGCTGTCTCGTTGCTCGGTGACCCTGTAACTCTCATGTGTGCCTTCGGAGAAAACGACGCTGCGCCCTTTGAGTCACACTTAAAAAAGTGTGGCATTAATCTATTTACGCAGAGCGTTCCCAATGAGTTTACAAGCCAGTGCATTTTGATTTGCGATGCCGCAGGCTCTCAGATTGCCACATTTTCAGCCAATGCCGCTGATTTCACACGAACCGACACTTGGCCTGAGGATGAGGCCTTTGATATCGGAATCTTGTCACCTGAAACGCGCTTTGTGATGCTAAGGCGCTTAAAGCAATTTACAGAACACAAGATTCCTTTCTTTTTCGATCCTGGGCAAATCACGCCGCGCTTTAGTGCTGCTGAACTTGTGAGTTTCTTTGAAGCCGCGCAATACATCGTGATGAGCGACTATGAGTTTGAAGTCGTTCAGAGAAAAACGGGGCTAACTGAATCAGAACTCTTAAAACACGCTAAAGCTCTTTTTATCACGCGCTCAGAAAATGGCGCGACGGTCTTTACAAAAGACGGGAGCCTAACGGTTGATGCCGTTCCCGTGCACGCTCGCGATACGATTGGCGCAGGCGATGCCTTCCGCGCTGGACTCCTACACGCTGTCACGCACAATCTTTCTTGGGAAAAGGCTCTCAAACTCGGTTGCGCTATCGCCTCTTTTAAAGTTGAAAAGCAGGGCGCCGAAACCTACTGCCCCACGAAAGAAGCAATCTTGAGTCGCATCGCCATGACCTATGGAGATGGCTCAGGTTTTGCGCTCTAGAAATGGAAAAGCCTCCGCTTTTCTTTGCAGAGGCTCATCCTAAAACGACAAACTTAAAACCGATTACTTACCAATCGAATCCATAAACTCGCAGTAGCTCTCCTTTGTTAAAAGAGGCTTAAAGTTTTCGGAAATCTCTTTGGCTTTCGCGCCGTCTTCAGCGAGTAAATCCACCAATGTGTAGGCCAAAACCGCAGGCGACTTCTCAAAGGCTGTGTCGCGGTCGGCTAAATCGTAGTCTGCGCCGTGCAACGACCCACGCACGCATCCGACCCAAGAGTGAACAATCGGAATCAAGTGTGAGACATCACCCATATCGGTACTTGCGGTGTTATGGGGCCCAGCGGCCACATCTTCAGCCGGGAAGAAACAGCGTGCGTTTTCTTCCAAAAGACCACGCAACGCCAAATCCGGACGAAGCGGCAAGTACCCAGGCATATCGTGAATAACGCACTCGGCACCAATGGCATCGGCTCCAGCCTTTAACGCACGATTAATATCGGCGTTGTAGCGCTTTAAGCCATCGATTGAGGCGGCACGCACATAGCTTTCCATCGTGACGTGATCGGGAACGACGTTTACAAGATCACCGGCATTCGTAAGAATCGGATGGAAGCGCACGTAATCTTCTTCACGGAAGCGATCGCGAATCGCGTTTACGCCCATCATGCCAATCATCGCTGCATTCAAAGCATTAATGCCCTTATCTGGAGACCCTGCGGCGTGCGCAGCTTTCCCGTTAAATTCAACGATTTTACCGATAAAGCCGTTGCAGCTTGCGCCAGAACCATAGGTGCCATTGGGGTTATCTGTGACATTGACATGCATCTGCATAGCAATATCAATATCATCAAAGCCGCCTTCCTTAATGATCTGTTCCTTGCCACCTAAGTAGCTAATCTTTCCTTCCTTAACTAAGCGAGCGCGGTATCCGAGCTCAACGTACTCTTCGGCGGGCACGGCAAAGAAAACGATGTCGCCAGCCATTTCTTTCGCAAGACCCGTATCCTTTAGCGCCCAAGCAACGGCCAACATATTGGCAATCTGCACGTTGTGTCCGCAGCAGTGTGCGGCGCCACTTTCCGCTGCATACGGCGAGTTCTTGCAGATAACGGCATCGAGTTCACCTAAGATAGCGACGGTCTTACCTGGTTTTCCGCCCTTCAGACGTGCCTTAACACCCGTAAGACCCCACCCTGTCGTGTACTCAAGACCAAGAGAATCAAAAATGGCACGTACCTTGGCCGAGGTTTTAACTTCTTTGTAGCCCAATTCAGGCTCATGAAGAATGGAGTCGGCAATCGCTTCAATATCCGCACGACGTGCTTTAATGGCGGATAGAAGTTTCGCTTTCATTTCCTCTTTATTCATAACTGTTACCTCTCATATCTTTTATACATTCGACAGTTTACTTTGCCGAAAGTAAAAGGCGAAGTCTCTATAGAAGTTCTCTATAGAGACCCCGCCCGATCCGATAGGCCTCCATCCGGTATCGGACCTCCCCCTCCAAAAAAGTTTTGAGTCCAAATCAAACTTTCTTGGACTTCTTTTAGCCTTTAGAAGACTCCTTCTAAGCGAAGGATGATTTCGGCCAAAATCGTCGCGCAGATAAAGCTACCCGCGGAGACGCAAAGCGCAACCGGAATAATCTTCCAAGATAAGCTCTTGAAAGCTTCCAAGTCTTTACCCACGCAAAGACCAGCGTAGGCCAAAATCGGCGTTGTCGTTGCCAAGAGGTTGATGTGTTTGACTTGAGCCAAGAGCCAGTCGCCACCTGGGAAACCAGGGATGGAAACGATCACAGCCGTCAAAGAAACCCAAAACACCGTCGGGAGCTTCGAAAAGCCCGGCAAATTCGCGATAACGCAGCCGATAAACGTGATAACGAGCAAGACCAAAGCGCCCATAGAGCCCGAGGCCAATTCGCCCTTAAAGCCAATGATATTGGCAATCACGGTGAAAATCGAAGTAACGACGAGAATAAAACCGATATCCTTTAATTTCGTAAACATGGCTTTTTCTCCTTACTTCTGAACAGGTTCGCGACGATCGCCCGTGATCTTCTCGTAGACCCAGACCATCACTGGCAAAGAAACGAACAAGGCAAAGTAGATACCTAAAATCGTCGTCATGAGGTTAGCAGCACCTGCGTAGGCCAAAACGGTCTCAGCGTAATCAGGATAAACCGCCACAATTGAGGCAACACCAGCGGCCATCATCGAAGCCGATCCGATGCCAGCGCCCATAGCTAAAGAATGCGGATGGAACCATCCGAACTGCGCAATAACGCCCACCAAGAGCGAAATCCAGGCCGCACCGAAAACCGTGCCGCAGATGTACATTCCCATCACACCACGACCTTCAGGCGAGTCGATACCGTACTTCTCAGCAATAATCGCGATGTTGGGTTCGCGGTCAATCGAGTAGCAGGCACCAATGGCTTCACGTCCCATCTTAAGGAGCAATGCCATCGGAAGACCCAAAATCATCGTTCCGAAGAAGTGACCGAATTCCTGCATGATGAGAGCCCAGCCCGAGTTAAGTAACTTACCTAAGTTCGGACCAATGCCAAGACCCAAGTACGCGACAAGAAGAAGCATCGCAATCGGCATGAAGTGCGCCGCACGTTCCTGTTCTTCCATCGAGAGGATCTTTAATTTGGGAATTGAAAGAATGCCTCCCAAGACCATGGCATACAAAAGGGGCAACAAAACTACGATACCAATCTTCTGAATACCAATCGCATCGGAGACCATGACAACTAGAAGCGCCAAGATATGGAGCTTAACTTTTCCTAGAGCTTGCATGGTGATATTTCCATAAAGTTATAAAAATCAAAGACAGCCCTCACCGAACGGCGAGAAAACCGTCATCCATTTCGCATCATATTCACATTTTTTACAAATTGCAATATTTAGTTACAAGTACCGTTTTTTCGATTTTTGACGTTGCAAATTTCCGACACGACTTCTTACAAAGCGATACCCCAAACAAGCGCTCATTGCCCTGTGTCGCCTATGGGGTTTTCGGTACAATTGCACCACTGACTACTTGGAGTGATTCCCAATGACAAGCCTTACCGATGTGGCCGGAGCCATTGAGCTTGGCCGCGAAGTTCTCATTCGCGAAGCAGATTGCGTCAAGCACCTAGCCGACACACTTAATTCAGGGCCCTTTGCCAAGGCGATTGACTTGATTCTTTCAAGTTCAGGGCGCGTGATTGTGAGCGGTGTCGGTAAATCGGCTCACGTCGGTCGCAAAATGGCAGCGACCTTAGCCTCAACGGGAACGCCTGCGTTTTTTGTGCACGCGGCAGAAGCCGCGCATGGCGACCTTGGGATGATCACTGCCGAAGACGTTGTGATTGCGGTTTCCTATTCAGGAACCACCAATGAACTCTTAACGATTGTTCCTGTTTTAAAGCGTGAAGGCGTTCATCTGATTTCCATCACTGGTAACCCAGAGAGCGCTCTTGCAAAAGCCGCTGATGTCTCTTTAGATATTGGTGTAAGACACGAGGCCTGCCCCTTAAATTTGGCACCGACCTCTTCAACGACAGCGACATTAGCCTTGGGAGACGCGCTAGCCGTGGCCCTCATGCATGAAAAAGGCTTTACAAAAGAAGACTTTGCCCGATCTCACCCAGGCGGCGCTTTGGGTCGTAGGTTACTGACGCACGTGCGTGATGTGATGCGTTCAGGAGACGCGGTTCCTTCTGTGTGCGAAGGAACAAGCGTATTGGATGCCGTGCGAGAAATCACGAAAAAGCACATTGGCATGACAGCAATCGTCGATAAAGAAGGGCGCGTTACAGGAATATTTACTGAAGGCGACTTACGGCGCCTTATTGAAAAGAAGGGCGATATTCGCGCTGTGATAATCGATGAAGTGATGACAAAGACACCGACAACGATTACTGCCGATGAAATGGCTGCCACAGCTGCCAAAGTCTTAGAAAAAACATTGAAGAATCAGCTTCTTGTTGTTGATGATGCAGGGCACCTTATTGGCGCCTTACACATGCACGACTTAATGGGAGCAAAGGTTATCTAATGGATAAAGCGCTACTTGACGCCGCAAAACGCATCCGCCTTGTCGTTCTTGATGTCGACGGTGTTTTAACCGACGGATCGATTTGGACAGGCCCCGAAGGCGAGCTTGTCAAGCGCTTTTATACGCGTGACGGCCTTGGGCTTATTTTGCTTCAAAAGGCAGGAATTCCTGTTGCGATTCTCACAGGACGCATCTCTAAGCAAACCGCGATGCGAGCTTCTGAGCTTGGCATTAAGGCAGTTCGGCAAGGAAAAACCTTCAAGGGCGACGACTTTTTAGAGATTGCAAAAGAGTTTGGCGTTTCTCCTGAAGAAGTGGCTTATATGGGAGACGATGTGCCTGATATCCCGCCTCTTAAGTTAGCAGGACTTCCTGCGTGTCCGGCAGACGCCGATCCATCTGTTTTACCTTTAGCTAAATTCGTAAGCCCCGCTCCTGGCGGCCAAGGTGCCGTAAGAAGCCTAGCCGAACTTATCTTACGAGCCCAAGGCAAATGGGATGAGCTCGTTAACACATACTATCTAACAAAAGCGAGCGAGCCATGCATCTAAGAGATCGCATTGTTTCGTTTTGTGGACTTGGCCTTCTTGCCGCTTTGGTCGCGGCAACGGGCTATTACGCGATACGCTCGAACTTTCTTACGACAAGCGTTACACCCAATACTGAATCGCCTGACTTTGCCTCACGCGACTGCGTTGTCACAACTTTTGAGGCCGATGGCACACCCAAATACCGCATCTACGCCGAGTATGTCGAGCACTACACGGACGGTAGAAGCATCAGCATTAAACCGAAACTTGTGACACTGTCGCCAGATAAACCGCAGCTTAAAGTGTCTGCGAACACGGGTAGCACCTTAGATGAAGGCGAAACCGTAGTCTTTACTGGAAACATTGTCTTAACCCGCGCCGGCGACCGCGAAAATGCGCCATTGCGTCTTACGACATCGCACGCAGTCGTCAATCCCGATACGCAGGTGGTGACAAGTAACGCTCCTGTTCGTATTGAGCACGGGGGCGATGTGAGCACGGGCATTGGTTTTGACTACGATAATGTCGATCGCATCGTGCATCTTGATTCCGATGTGCATACCTTTATCATGCCAAGGAAATCGAACTAACTAAAGGCTTGTGAATTCGCTTATGAAACGCACTGCTTACCTTTCTCTTTTGGCAACGCTCCTTATTCCTGCTGTGAGTTTTGCGCTAACCGGAGACCGCTCGCAACCGATTGAAATCGTTGCCGATACCTTCAAGGGCGATGAAGTCGGCCGCACGGCTGTCTATTCAGGTCGCGTTGAGATTCATCAGGGCTCACTTGAAGTTTTAGGCGATCGCGTTGAGTTAGTAATCGACGCTAAGGGTTATCGGACGCTTACGATTACAGGTAACCCCGTTCGCATGAAAGAAAAGCGCGATCCTAAGGTAAAAGGCATTGAAGAGTGGGTTCATGCCACGTCCCTTAAAGCGATTTACGAAGAAAAAACAGATCGCATCATTTTGCGCAATAACGCCAAATTGACCCGCAGTGAAAACGGCATGGTCCTTGATTCAACAGAAGGTTCTGTGATTACCTACGACTTACTGCATGCGACTAGTCACGTTGAGGGCGCTCAAGTCAATGGGAAAAAGACCCGTATCTCAGCGGTTCTTTCTCCACGGCAAAAAGATAAGAAAGCATCAGAACCCACAGCTCGCACAACGCCACCCAAATTGCGTGGCGATGCGACTTTACGCAATCGCTAATTGACGACATAAATAAGAGAAGTTCATGGCAGAAACAAAAGAAAAGAACATTCACACCTTAAGAGCCGAAAACCTAATGAAGCGCTTTGGCTCACGCACTGTCGTCAATAACGTTTCCTTTGATGTGAAAACAGGCGAAATCGTGGGACTGATGGGCCCGAATGGCGCTGGGAAAACCACAAGCTTTTATATGGTTGTGGGGCTCTTTGCCCCCAATGACGGAAAGATTTTCATTGACGACACAGAAATTACGCATCTACCGATTCACAAGAGGTCTCACCTTGGGGTGACGTATTTGCCGCAAGAAGCAAGCGTTTTCCGTCGCCTCTCTGTTGAAGACAACATTCGTGCGATTTTGGAATTAAAAGAAGACGCGAACGGCAAGCATCTTACGAAAGAAGAAATCGAAACCGAATTAACGCGTCTACTAAAAGACTTACAGATTGAGCACTTACGCACCAATATGGCGCTTTCTTTATCGGGTGGCGAAAGACGGCGCACCGAAATTGCTCGTGCTCTAGCTGCGAACCCTCAATTTATTTTGCTCGATGAGCCTTTTGCGGGTGTTGACCCGATTGCCGTAAAAGAAATTAAGAGAATCGCCTGCTTTTTAAAGTCGCGTGGTATTGGGGTGCTCATTACCGACCACAATGTGCGTGAGACTTTGGGTATTTGCGATAGAGCCTTCATTATTAACGAAGGCGAAGTGCTTGCCGAAGGAACGCCAGACTCGATTATCAATAACCCAACGGTTCGAGACATCTATCTTGGCCGTGACTTCCGTATGTAGTTCATTATGGCGGCTTCGTCGATTGGGATTGGCTTAGGGCAAAAGCAAAAACAGCTTCCTAAGCCATTACTTCTTAAATCGGCTGCGCTTCTCACGCTCCCGCTTGAAGCTCTTAATGAGGCTATCGAAACGGAAATCGCCCTAAATCCCTTCTTAGATCGAGAAGAAAAAGAGCCCGTCGAATCGATTTCTATGGAATCGACGCCTTTTGATGAACCCTTCGGTCTTGAACGTGACTTTCATAATGAAACCTCTTTCTTAACATGGAAAGAAACCTCAAAGCGCCTTGAAAAAGAAGCTGAAGACACGGACCCTACAGAGTCTCTTACCTATACTGAGACGCTTTTTACGCATTTGACGCGCGAGATTGAACTACTTCATATCGAAAAAGAAAAAAAGAAGCTTGTCACCTGGCTTGCAGGTAATCTCACCGACGACGGTCTTCTTGATGGGTCCTTGGAATCGATTGCGCAGTCCTATGAAAAAGCTCTTTCCCAAAAGGACTGGGAAGAAGCGCTTTCTATCCTTCAAAACTTAGAACCCGCAGGCGTTGGCGCACGCACTCCGCTTGAAGTGCTTATCCTGGAGTTAACACACGCGAAAGAGCTTGAAGATTCCGAACTTCGCGAAATCGCCGTTGCCATTCTGAAAAACGTTCCAGAATTCCTATTAAAAAACGATAAAAAGAAAATCGCTGCCTCGCTTGCGGTGCCTGTGGAGAAAGTAAACGAGGCTCTCGCTCTACTTTCAAGCCTAGATCCACATCCTTGCGCGCGATTTGCGGATTTAAGTCAATCGCAAGCCGTAGCCGATTTCTCTGTTCGGAAAAAGAACGGGAAGCTCGTCTTAAATTTTCATGAAGAAGCGATTGCGCATCTTGTTTTCAACGATGAGAGCTTTAATTTATTGAAGAACTCAGGAAAGCCCGTTCCAAAAGACATGGCGCAGTTTGCTCGCGATGCGCGGCTTTTTATTCAGGCTCTTGAGCAGCGTAAGAAAACGCTCACAACCATCGTGACGACAATTTTTGCTAAGCAAAAAGCGTTCTTTGCCGCAGGTCCCAAAGCACTCATCCCAATGAGCATGCAAGAACTCGCTGACGCACTTTCTATATCAAAGTCGACAGT
This sequence comes from Bacteroidaceae bacterium, assembly GCA_963652725.1. Classification (GTDB taxonomy): domain Bacteria; phylum Pseudomonadota; class Gammaproteobacteria; order Burkholderiales; family Burkholderiaceae_F; genus Duodenibacillus. The sequence goes on from CAVJUW010000007.1 coordinate 33,786, forward strand.
AAGCCGCGCTGTTGCGGGAAAATACATTGAAACGCCTTTTGGGTTTTATCCTCTGAAGTTTTTCTTTTCTACTTCCCTTGCAACTGATAACCCAGAAGAAGCGCTTGCTAGTGTCGGTGTGCGAGCCAAGATTCGAGAACTTGTTGAAAACGAAGACCCGAAAAATCCCTTAAGTGACGCAGCGATTAGTAAAGCGCTCGAAGAAAAAGGTATTCACGTTGCGCGACGCACTGTTGCCAAATACCGTGAATTAGAGAAGATTCCGCCAAAAGATGAACGAAAAAGCCTGGTGGATTGATCAAAATGGGGCATCCTGCGGGTTTCTTCCCTTTATTTTTGGTAAAGCGCCTTTCTAGGGAGTACCTTCTCTCCGATATACTTGAAGAAAAGATAAAAACGTTTCCCGATGAGATACCTTAGCCCGCACCTTAATCCCGAAGACAACATCCTCATTGATTTGGATGTCTTAAGCTTAAAGCGCCTTTTTGAAGAAGCAGCCATTGTGCTCGCGCCTTCCGTCGGAGCTCCTGCACAAAGCATTTTCGATGCGCTTATCGCAAGAGAAAAGCTTGGCTCCACAGGTCTAGGGAGTTCCGTTGCCATCCCCCACGCAAGAATTGGCAACTCCGCAACTCCCTCAATGTGCCTTGTTCGCACAAAAGAACCCATCGATTGCGCTGGCCCCAATCAAAAGACAGCTCGCCTCTTTTTTGTTGTGGCTGTTTCTGAAAACTCTGCAGATGCCTATCTCGATATTCTTCGAGAAGTTGCAGAACTCGTTCAAGATACAGGAATGCTAGAGACACTTCTTAAAGAAGAGTCGGCTACAGATATCGCACGCTTTATTCATGCTTGGGAGCTTGCTAGCCCCGAGGCATAAAAGGTAAGGAGGAACAACGAATGAACCTTCGACTTGTGATTGTGACAGGGCTCTCAGGATCAGGTAAATCCATTGCCATTCGTCAGCTCGAAGATAGCGGTTATTACTGCTTGGATAATCTTCCTCTTGAGTACCTCATTACGGTTTTAAAGCACTTAAATGATCGAGGTGTCGATCGCATTGCAGTGGCAATCGATGCTCGAGGATTATCGGAACCCGAAGAAAGTCTTGCCTGCTTTGAAGAGCTACGCAAAAGTAACGTTGATGTACGCATCCTCTTTTTAACGGCAACGAACGCCGAACTCGTAAAGCGCTTTTCTGAAACACGGCGCCGTCACCCGCTTTCAATTCGTAGAGGCGATAAAAAAGAACGCACGCTTGCTGAAGCAATCAGTGTGGAGCGAGAACTCTTGGCTCCCATCGAAGAACAAGCACACGTCATTGACACCACGCGAATGCTTCCTAATACATTGCGCCGTTGGGTGATGGAATTTGCAGGGATTCCAGCTTCGGCTATGACACTTGCTTTCGAAAGTTTTGCCTTTAAAAATGGGCTTCCTGTTGCCGCGGACTTAGTCTTTGATGTGAGAAATCTCCCCAATCCCTTTTACGATGAAAAGCTTCGAGGACTCACAGGATTGGATGCCCCTGTTGCAGATTTCTTAGCTAAGCAACCTGAAGTCAAGGAGATGCTTACCGACATCACTCACTTTATCGAAAAGTGGCTTCCTTCTTATGAGGCACAAAATCGGCACTATCTAACAGTAGCGATTGGTTGCACAGGTGGTCAACACAGAAGTGTCTATATCGCCGATTGCCTTGCAAAGGCTTTCCGCGACAAAGTCTTAACTGTTGTGCGCCACAGGCGCTTAGCAGAAAAGCCTCTTTAGGGAGAATCGGCGCAACTTGCGCCGATTTCCCTTTTAACGATACGTCTTAGGACTCAACCTTTGGCATCTTTGCAAAGCTCTTTTCTAAGTCTTCGTCCGTTGGAATCGTATCGGACATCGTCCCATCGTTAAAGCGCTGATAGGCAGACATATCAAAGTAGCCAGTACCTGTTAAGCAGAAAAGAATGACCTTCTCTTCACCGGTTTCTTTGCAGCGCAGCGCTTCATCGATTGCGACCTTAATGGCGTGGCTACTTTCAGGCGCTGGGAGAATCCCTTCGCAGCGCGCAAACTGTTCGGCAGCAGCAAAAACTGATGTCTGCTCAACAGCACGAGCCTCAATGAGTTTGTCGTCATAAAGCTGCGAGACAATCGCACTCATGCCGTGGTAACGGAGGCCGCCTGCGTGATTGGCTGACGGGATAAAGCTCGAACCTAATGTGTACATCTTCTGCAAGGGGCAGACGCGACCCGTATCGCAATAGTCATAGGCATAACGGCCACGCGTTAAGCTCGGGCAACTTGCGGGCTCAACAGCTATGATGCGGCAATCGAGCTTTCCTTTGATCTTTTCTCCCATAAAGGGGCTAATAAGACCGCCTAAGTTCGAGCCGCCACCAGCGCATCCAATGACGATATCGGGCGTAATACCATACTTATCCAAAGCTGCCTTCGCTTCCAAGCCAACAACGGTTTGATGTAGGAGCACTTGAGAAAGCACGGAACCCAAGACATAGCGATAACCATCACGCGTTACAGCGGCTTCAACGGCTTCGGAAATCGCGCACCCTAAGCTACCTGTCGTTCCTGGGAACTCTTCGAGCATCTTGCGACCGACTTCTGTGGTGTTCGAGGGCGACGGAGTCACAGTCGCACCGAAGGTACGCATCACTTCTTTTCTTTGGGGCTTTTGCTCATAGGAGCACTTAACCATAAAAACGTTGCAATCCAAACCCAAATAGGCGCAGGCCATCGCTAGAGCCGTACCCCATTGGCCAGCTCCTGTTTCAGTGGTCACGCCTTTTAAGCCCTGCTTTTTCGCGTAATAGGCCTGAGCAATAGCTGAATTGAGTTTGTGGCTTCCTGAGGTGTTTTGTCCCTCGAACTTGTAGTAAATCTTCGCAGGAGTCCCAAGAACCTTTTCTAAGCAATAGGCACGTGTTAAGGGAGAGGGCCGATACATCTTGTAGAAGTCAAGCACTTCTCCAGGAATATCGATGTAAGGGTCCGTTGTATTCATTTCTTGAGCAACGAGCTCTTCGCAGAAAACGTGGCCTAATTCTTCTGCGGTCACGGGCTTATGTGTGGCCGGATTTAAAAGTGGCGCAGGTTTATTTTTCATATCCGCGCGCAGGTTGTACCACGCTGTCGGAATCTCATCTTCGCTTAAGTAGGTTTTGTACGGGATCTTATCCATAGTGGTCTCCTTTATTTATTTACAAAGTTTTTGAGCATAAAAAAACGGACTGAAAGCAAGGTCTTCCAATCCGCCAGCATCCAAATGAATTTTTATTTATCGAATAGACAACATAAAGCGCTGACGGAAGTTACCGCCAGAGCCACCAGCCAAAAAAGTTCTTTTCGATAAATGTCATAACGCAGGCTAGTTTAACAAAATTCCTAAAAATCGCAACTTCGAAGCGCCACACAATTGCAAGCGAAAGACCAAAGGCATCTTTCCTAGGGATAAGCGCTTATTGCGTTACGATAACAGCGGCTATCCTAACCACGGTTATATTAACTAAGAGCCCTCCTCTTAGTATGTCAATCGTAAAAGCCTCTCGCTTCAAAGTTTTACTTTCTGCAAATCATCGATGTTTAACCTGAGAGGCTATCAGGCTCAAAAGGTAATCTTGAGCCTTAGGTGCGCTCGAGTAGAATGCCAATAGAACTTACAAACACCTTTTTTTGTGACGCCGCTATGAGAAAAACGCCACTACTTATTGCTTCGCTTTGTGCCTCGATGCTTTTGACTTCGTGCATGATTCCGACAGACCGCACCACGATTCGCGTCTCAACGATTCCTGCTGGAGCGCTGATTGTCAATAGCGAAGGAAAAATCTTAGGGCAAGAGCCCATGAATATTGAATGGCGTATGCAAGGGATTACTGCGATTGCACCAAACGTTTGGCAAACCACGTCCATTACTGCCGTTTGGCCGAGCGGCGCCAAGACCACAACGAATTTCACATACAGCGGAAAGATGTTTCAGTATGGGCTAACAGGCACGATTCAACGCAATGTGAACGATCCGAATCTTCAAGTCGATATGGATAATGCCACACGCGTTTTGCAACTACGCCAACAACAGCGTATGGCCGATGCCCTCGAAACCGATGTGATGATGCGTGCGATGCAGCCAGCACCCGTGATTGTTGTGCCGCCCCCGCGCCACCATCGCCGCTGGTAATTTAAAGGGGTGTCGATTTCGGCACCCCTCTTGTTACTTACAAAAGATTTCTCATTAGAAGCGGTAGTTCATCTCAAGCTTACCGCCGATAGCTGACGTTCCGCGGTTACCAACACCCGCGTTTGCCGTCGCATCAATGGAGAATCCTCCCTTTTGGAATTTAATGCCAAATGCGCCTTGCACGGGGCTTGTGTCAAGAACGGTCTTTTCTACGCCGTAAATGTCGATTTCTTTATCACCAAAGGTGGGGATATAAGCGACCTTAAAGCGTGGTGTCACAGACCATCCGTTTTCTGTCTGGGCGGTCTTACCCGCTAAGCGCAGAGCAATCGGAACTTGCACGATTGTTTGGCTTTGCTTATCAAGTTTGTTAAGCCCCATCTTCATCGCGTCAGTCTTAATCTTCGAGACGCGAGCTCCGATGCTCGGGGTAAGGCTAAAGCTATCAAAGTCAAAGCGCTTTAAAAGAGTGACGCCACCGGAAATCATCTTCGCATCAAGGTCTTGATTTAACCCTGTGTAGTAGCTGTTCGTAATGTCGTTACTGCTTTGCGTGTAAGCGACTTCTCCTAAGAGCTTAATTCCTGTGTCACCAATAAGAGCACTACCGTAAAGCGTTGCGCTGTAGTCTTTTGTCTTATTCTTCGCAGACCCAACATCACCCTTTACAGTGCCATGACCGTATTGGAAAGCGAGACCGATGTTTGTCTTCTCATTGGGAGCGAATTCAGCACCGAATGCGCCATAGCCCATATTGGCGTGGAATCCTGCGCCGTCATCAAGGCCGTCTTGTTCGTAGCGCTCGCCACGCACCATGACCCAGAGATTGGAACCGAGTTCCATTTCTGCGGCGCGATCAGCGATTGTTTCGGCAAGAATCATGTCCGCACGACGAATCATCGATTGGATACCTAATGAGCTAATCACAGCTTGACCTTCTGAGTCTGAAGAGCCAGCGATTGTGATAATACCTGTGTCATTGGCTAAGGTTGCCGTCAAGAACGGAGAATCCGTGTACACAGAAATCGTTGCTTCTGTTTCTACGGTGACTGCATCTGTCTCGTCTGTTGTCCCAGTGACCAATGGGATTTGCCCAATTGCTGCGTTAACAACACCGAAGTTTGCAGCTCCTGCGACAACGACGTTCGTCGCATTCTCAAACACCGTTGCTCCATTTAACGCGGCCTGGTCAATAACAAGCGTTCCGCCATTACGGACAACAAGTTTTCGAGCATACGTTTCAACAGCGGCTCTTGCACTCGGATCAATCACAACACTTCCACTTTCTCCGAAGACTGCGGCTTTCGTTGTGTAAACGACAGCGCTCGTGCTCTCACTCGATAGTCCTACGAGGCTATCAATTGCAGCGTTCGCTTCGCTTTCTGTTGCACTACCGAAAACGACAAGACCTCTGTTACCCACTGTGATGTTTGTATCAAGCGTGTTGTCTGTTCCGAGACTTTCAACAAAGAATGTGGAATGGAAACCATCTGCAGGATCAACGAAAATCGCCCCGCCTGACATAGAAAGCATTCCAACAGAAAGCGTTGCGCCTTCTCCCTCGTACTCACCGACAAGAACAACACCTTTACCCGTCAGTTCAGTCACTTTGACATTTGCCTGATTGGCAACTTTGAGCGTTGAAGAACCGGTTTCTCCAGTCTCTACGACTCCTAACTCAATTGAGCCGATATCCGATTCTTCTTCTCCAGAAATCGTTAGTGTCTTTCTAGAATTGATTGCAAGGTCGCCCTGTCCCGTTATCGACTTCGTAATGATGTCGGTGTAGACAGTCGTTTTCTTATCTGACTCTGACTCAAATTTAACTGCCACGTTCTCAAGATTCAGCGTTACTTCCTTGTAGGCTTCATTCATCGTTGTAAGCGCTTCGGCTGTAACAGTGAAACTTGTTGGAATGGTAAGTGTTGCCTGCGTTGCATCTGTTGCTAAAGCAACATTAAATCGATTCGTTGCATCTGTAACCACATTGTCAGTCTCGGTTACAGTAAAGGCTGTTGCAAGAGACGTAACAAGCTCTGAGTCTTGCGCCATTGTGATTGTTGCAAGAGTTATTTCTGTCAAATCACTAGTCACTGTCGCTTGCTGAAGAAGAGCTGTGTCGTCGCCAAGGATAAGTTGGTTCCCTGTTCCCGAAACAGTAAATCCACTTTCAATTGAACTAGTCGTTGTGTTTAACTTGCCGACGTTTAAAACCTTGGCCTTTGATGCATCCACAATTCCGCCGTCAGAAAGCATTAAGTTATTGATAAAGCTATCCCCTGTCAGCGTCCACTTCGCCCCTTCTGAGAATGTCAGAGAAAACCCTGTGACATTACCGTAGTAATTCGTTGTGTCTTGGAGATTGACAAGCACCTTAGCCTCATTATTCTCTTTATACGTTTGATACGACCGTCCTTCCCAAAAAGAGTTTTCCCCTTTTATATTCGCTGTGACATAGGCATTAATCAGGTTCCCGCTATGTTGTGGGTCAGCCGGCGTATTCGGTGTCTCAAACACAATATCTCCTGTGAGTTGTGTTTGATGGTTGCCATCCGTGTTGATGTTGACAGACGAGTTTCCGCGCACATCGATTGCGTATGTGCCAGCTGTAACAGTAAGGTCAGAATTGATGTTGATTCTTCCGTTTGAGAAAGCAATCAATCCCTTATTGGCCGTGACCGTTGTCTTTTTTGTATTAATAGAAATTGTTGCGGCATTCTCGGGCACCTCAGCATTCTGTGAATTGTTTTGGACCCATATTCCGCCGTAAGAATCATTATTTATGTTAACGGTCAATTCCTGACCATTTATTTCAATCTTGCTATTGGAAGCACTGGCAAAAACGCCAATCTCCTTCTCTGATTTGATAGTGATTTCCTCCGTTGCGTCTGTTCCAAGAGAGAGCGTTGATCCATAACTTGCTTGCACTGCGCGGTGCGACGAAGTAACTGTAATTGTTTTCCCTTCTATGGTAAGAGAATTCGTCGCATTCGTCACATTCTTATCGCCTAGCGCGATACCCTTTGCTCCGTAATACCATGTTGTTCCATACTGCGTTCCAATTCCTTCTGAAGCAATCGCGACTGTTGCTCCCTCTTTTCCGATAGTACTTGCAATCGAGGAATTTGAAACGCCTTTAATATAAACGCCATACGCCATCTTATTTGAAGCTGTAGCTGACGATTTAGAACTAATCGAAACCGTATTCGCAGAAATGCTTATGCCTTTCGTTGCGCTAATGCCATAAACATTCGCATTGAAGTTCGATGAAACACCAACCGAGAAACTTTCTCCAGAAAAAGAGGGACCGCTTTCGCCTGCGCCTACATCGCTATAAACACCGTAAACAGTAGTCCCTGTTCCTGACTCAGTCTTGTCATCAATCTTAAGATTCAAATTTTCAACTGAACCTGTCGCGCCACTTTGAATATCAATACCGCGAACATCAGAGTACGAACCATTGACCTCCAATGTGATATTGCTATCAGTAGAAGCGTCCCATTCGCCATTCCAAGTCTTCCCCACAAGAGAACTGGCAGCAAAGGCTGGCATAGAAGCTGCGGCCACAGCCGAAGCTACAAGAATTGTTTTTGTACCTTTCTTTTGGACAGACCGTGTGATTTCATTGGCGACGACTAAGCACGCACGTGCTCGATTGAACACGACCTTGAATGTGCGGTTCATGACTTTCTCCCTCAGATGAGCGACGCGCAAGAAATTGCTTCTCGCAACGTTCGTTACACCCCTACCCCTAGGAGTACAACGCAGGCTCTGTATTTATGAACTAGAAAGAGGACCGCTCTTGTATAAACAAGACTTTACGCAAGTTGCTCGCGCAACGTCTGCCGTCAAGAGGACAGACCCCTTAGTTTATTCTCTTTTTTCTGAGGTTTCTCGGGGGGGGGGGCTTGATATAAAAGGGAATATTTGTGAATCGCAGTTCACCACCCCCTCCCCTGCTAGTTTTCCAAAACGATTCGGGTCCTCCCTCCTCTTTTCACAAAGAGGAGGGAGATTGGAGGGGAAATGTTTTTAATTCCCGTTAACTTTTTCTACAAAACGACTAAAGACTCCAAAAGCAACTTCAAGGCCTTTCTCGTCAAAATCGAATTCTCGCTGATGATGCGCCGCTGTTCGAGTTGCACCAATAATGCAGAACTCAGACTTGCCGCCATGAGCACGAACGCGCTGAGCTAGAAGCGTGAAGTCTTCGGAACATCCCACATGCTTACCGTCAAGAACGTTTTTACATCCAGAGGTTTCTTTGGCGCATTCGGCAACAATTTTTCCGAGCTCTGGATCATTGACCATTTCTCCAGCTTCACCAACTTTTTCAATCTCATACTTCACATCGTAAGAAATGGCATTGCCCTTGATGATGCGAAGAGCCTGATTGACCATAAAGTCGTTAATTTCTGCTGTTTCTCCACGCACTTCTAGCTGAATCTGCGCATGCACAGGAATAACATTACGGCATTCGCCTGCGCTCATGATTCCCACATTAACGCAACCAAGTCCTTTTCCGTGTCGAGCCATACCGAGCAATTGCGTAACAGTTGCGCAAGCGCAAGCAAGTGCGTTCTTGCCCAAATGAGGCGTCATCGTTGGATGCGCAGGGGCACCAATAAAACGAACATCTAACTTTGTTGTGCAAAGGATGCCTAGTGGATTAATAACAACTTCGCCTGTCGGGCTACACATCGCTAAGTGTGATCCAAAGATGTAATCGACATCATCGAGTTTTCCCGATGCGGCCTGCGCCGCTCCTCCACGCACGCCTTCTTCTGCGGGTTGGAAGATGAGCTTAATTCTTCCTTTAAGTTTTTCGCTATTGTCAGCAATCCATTGCGCCATCGTAAGACCGACAGCTGTATGCCCATCATGGCCGCAGGAATGCATTTCACCTAAATGTGTGGAGGCGAACTTTTCCTTGTTAGGAAGATGTTCTGCTCTGTCTGTTTCTTCCACTCCGACGCAATCGATATCAAACCGAAGTGCTGTGACAGGGCCAGGGCACCCCGTATCAAACTCTGCAATGCATCCCGTGTAGCCATTCATTCGTTCGAGAAGTTCTGGATTCACTCCTGCTTCCCTTGCTCGCTTCAAGTGGCTTTCAACTAAAGCTAGCGGTCTCCCCATAACAGCATCAAGACCAATTTGATCCGTCCCGAGAAAGAGCTTCCATCCAGCAATCTTTTCAAGCGTTTCGATAATAAGCGCCGTTGTTTTGAATTCTCCCCAGCCAAGCTCAGGAATCTTATGAAGCTTGCGGCGCAGGGCAACAGCATTTTCTACGTAATTCATTCAAGTTCTCCCTAGTTAAAGATTTAAACCATTGCAAGAGCGACAAAGATGACACAAACCACCATCGGAATCGCTAAACGTTTCGTCAGTTCAATGGGGTTAATCATCGTCAATCCACACAACACAATCGCAACACCAGAAATCGGACTCATTGTTCTTCCGAGTGCGCCCGAGAGGGCTGCCATCGCTCCAAGTGTCGGAATTTGCATGCCAAAGCTTTGCGCATGCGGTGTAACCGCGTCATTAAAAGCAAATGCCGCAGCATCCCCTGAGCCACTAATAACGCCCATGAGGAAAGGCCCAATTGATCCACCCCAACGAGCAATTTCATTGGAATTCTTTAGGACCTCAATAAAGATTTTGATAAGACCGGAAGCGTTTAAGCCAGCCGCGAAAACGCCTGCTGCGATGATGATGCCGAGCACCTCTCCATAGCCGTGTCCCATGCCATCAAAGAACTTTTTAGAGAATTTCTCGGGATCGGCTACTGTAATCGCTAGCGTATAAGCTGCTCCAATAACCATGGCCTGCGCCACTCCCATTTTGATAGCAGGAATCCAAAGATTTCCCGTAACAAGAATGGCGACAGGAACAAGAGGAGCAATAGCCTTAAAAAGATTGACTCGTTCAACATCGGTTTGATTGGCAATTAAAACTTCATCCGTGCTGCCTCTCTTATGAAAATCCCCGAGTAGCAAGCAGACAACGGTAACACCTACGACTGCGATGGCTCCGCAGACCAAGGTATACGGCATATGAATGCCAATAATTTCCATTACTTCAAGGCCAGCCATCTTGGCAACGTAAGCGTTATGCGAAAGCCCAGGAGAAAGCATGGATCCAAAAGTTCCTGCCAGAATCGCCGCTGCCGTCCCCTCGCGAGAAACACCGCCTCGAAGCATGATGGGAATGAGCGTTGGAGCAATAGCCGCCGAACACCCTGCAGCAGACGGAATAGCGATACTGACGAAATATGTAATGGCCGTTGCAGCAGGGATAAGAAGCATCCCTAAAGGGCGAAGAGGTGCACTCAAAAGTTTCACAAGATGCACATCACATTTCGTCATTTGAATAACGAAGGCAAAGCCCATTGCCGAGCAAATTGCCATGATGAGTCCACTGTTTGTCATGGACTTAGCGAAAGCGTTAAGAGCGGCAAACGGGTTTAAAGAGAGGCAGGATAAAAACAACCCTGCCGTGATAAGTACGAGCCGCGTCTCATAACGCTTAATCAAGGCCCAAACTGTTACGACGATTGTCAAAACAGCGAGCCAGGCTAGAAAAGTCATGTTTTCCTCCTTTGGTTATCAGGTCCTTTCCCCAAACGCGATTCTCATTAAAGATTCCTGTTGCATAAACCCCTTTATTCATAACTCTTATTTGTCTAAAATGAAACACGCTGAGAAAAGGAATCTCCATGCAAACAACAGATGAAGCCTTTCTTTTCCTTCTATTTCTGAGAACTTGCGAGACTGGAAGCCTTGCTAAAGCGGCACTTCTTCTTGGGATTTCCCGCTCGACGGCAACAAGGCAACTCTCGCAACTTGAAGCTCGAATTGGGAAAAAACTATTCTCTCGAACAGCTTCAGGCGTAGTAGTAACGCCCGAAGCAGCAGAGCTTCGTCCGCGTATCGAGAAACTAGTAAGCGGACTAGAGCGCCTTTCTCGTAGGCGTGAAACCTCTTTGGAAGAAGCGGGTGAGTCCATTCGTATTTCTGTGCCAACCGCAATCGGGCACAACTTACTTATCCCTTGGCTTGCTCCGTTTCTCCAATCTCACCCTTCTCTGACTGTCGACATTACGCACACGATGGGACCAGTACGAGTGATGCCTGTCGGGTGCGATATTCGAATCACACACAGTTTGTTTTCTTGTGTACGCGTCATTACTCGGCCCTTGGGAGGGATGTACCGAATGATGGTTGCAAGCCCGAGCTATTTAGCGAAAAATGGTTGCCCGCAACACCCCGACGAATTAGCGAATCACTCCCTCTTAGGTGGAAATGACCTTTTAAATGGGAAACCCCTTGTTGTTGTGCGAGAACAAGAACGCATTGTTGTTCCCTATTTACCCCGACTAAGGCTTTACGATCACGTCGCTTCTCGTTCAGCAGCAATGGCCGGCATTGGCATTGCCGTCCATGCTTTTCAATATGACGCTGTTGATTTTGTTCGTGCTGGCAAGCTTATTCAAGTGTTGCCCGATTGGAGTCCAGAACCTTCACCAGTGAGTATGCTTTTCCCGGCCAAAGAAATCCGCCCTGTCGTCCAAGAATTAGCCGATTACATTGATTCTTGCTGGAGAGCAAATCCTTATTTAATGGGAGCAGACCAGGGGGCGATCCAATGAGCCCTCCAACAGTTTCTAGCTTGAGGCAATGGCGCTACTTCGTGAAAGCTGTCGATTGCGGAAGCCTTTCTGGCGTCGCGGAATTTTTCCGAACGGACGTGAGCTTTGTCAGTCGAGAATTGCGAGAACTCGATTTGATGATTGGCGAACCATTACTTGAACGCGACAGGCGCGGAGTTAAACCAACCTGGCTCGGAATCATGCGCTATCGAGAGGCAAAGGAACTACTCAAGCAAGCAGACGACATTTGCACTGCGAATAAAAAGAAAACTAAAGAAACCATTCGTACAGCAGTTCCTCTCTCTTTATCTCCTTTGTTTAGTCAATGGGCTGCAGCGTTTGCGACAACGCAAGCAGGGAAAAAGAGCATCGTAGACATCGAACCGTATAGCTCTCTCGCCCCCTTAGACATGGTCGAATTCGATTGCTATGTCTGTGAAGACTCTCTTCCAAATGTGCGCTTGATTGCTAAGCAACTCGGAGCCCTCGAAAGAGCCGTTGTTGCCTCATCAGAATTCTTGAAAACAGAAAAGCCC
>CAVJUW010000007.1:46165-61128 GCA_963652725.1 Bacteroidaceae bacterium
AGTCGAAGTGGTCGCTGTTTAATGATTGGAAAACAGGAAAGTTGCGCCATCTGGATCGATCCTGCTGTACGCGTAAAAGGCGCATCAAGCCTTGTAGCGGCCGCTCAAACTGACACAGGCTACGCCGTTGGTGTTCCTCTTTGGCAAATACAACATGAACTAAAGGCAGGCGTTCTCACTGACGTGCTTCCGAGTTGGAAGCTTGCTCTACGCCCTGTGTGGTTATTGAGAAGGCCAGAAAGTAGCAATGAACCTGATGTACGAAGTCTCGTCCGTTTCTTTGAAGAATGCTGGGCAAAAACACCAGGGCTTATTGCCTGCCGGTCAGATCTTCATTCTTTTGCTGCAAGCACTGAAGATATGTAGGTTTGCACTTGGGCGATGCATCCCTTTAGGAAGAATGCTCGCCCTCAGAAAAAAACTAACTCAAAGAGGCAAGGGCTTGGGATACCTCGCTCTCGGTAACTCCCTCGCATAAAGTGATGTGAGATAAGAACTTCGCATCCCACCCCTTTTTCATTTCTCCAATGGTTTTGCCAGCGTCTTTACCGTTTTCAAAACCCGTAGAAATAAAGAGAAGCTTCCCTGCTACATCGGTTAATTTGAAATAGAACTTTCCATCGCTTTCTCGATACTGCTTAAAAGTTGGAAGATCCTTTTTCTTTGCTACTGTTGCCGCGTCTTTCTTTTCTGTGGCAATTTCATGGAAGCGACGCAAGCCAACGGCTTCACGCAATTCTTTTAAGAAAGGCGTGGCAATCTTACGAGCCTTCGCTGCTCCCGCTTGAAGGATGTCTTCTAATTCATCCAAATGCGTTGTGTAGTACGCATACTTCTCACGCATCGGACCAATTTCTTTTTCGATTTGCGCAACAAGACGCTTCTTTGCCTCACCCCAACCTAAGCCAGAGCGCAACTCTTCGCGGAATGCTTCGCGCTCTTCGTGCGTTGCGAATGCGTCGTAGATTTGTGTTAGCGATGTGCTATCAGGGTCTTTCGGTTCGCCAGGCAAACGGCTATCGGTTACAACGCGACTAATCGCTTCCTCGAGCGCTTTCTTTCCCCCCTCAAAAAGCGGAATCACGTTGTTGTAGCTTTTACTCATCTTGCGACCGTCAAGCCCCGGCAAAATAGCGACCTCTTCGTCTACCTGTTCATAAGGAAGCGTAAAAAAGGTCTTCTTTCCTTCCCCATACAAATTATTAAAGCGTGTGGCAATATCGCGCGCCATCTCAAGGTGCTGGATTTGATCTTTACCAACCGGAACGAAATTGGCGTTAAACATCAAAATGTCGGCTGCCATTAAAACCGGATAGCAGAAAAGCCCCATGGAAACGCCTGAATCTGGGTCTTCGTTATTGGCCGCATTAGCCTCAACAAAGGCTTTGTAGGCGTGAGCTCGATTCATCAGGCCCTTAGCGCATACGCAATTGAGTAGCCAATTAAGAACGGGGATTTCAGGAATATCGCTTTGCCGATAAAAGGTGCAACGCTCGGGATCAAGCCCAGCGGCAAGCCAGCTAGCCGCAATCTGCATACGACTTCTTTCAATACGGCTTGCGTCCTGACACTTAATGAGGGCGTGCAAGTCAGCCATAAAAAAGAAACTTTCCACATCAGGCTTTTTTGAGGCAACAATGCAGGGACGAATCGCTCCGCAATAGTTTCCCAAATGTAGTGTTCCTGTTGTGTTAATTCCCGTTAATACACGCACTGTCATAGTAAATGCTCCTCACACAATTCCAATGGAGCGAAACTCTAGCAAAGTTTCGCAACAACGCCTTAAAAACAAGCCAAGGAGAAATTAGTATGATTGCATCTGTTATTGGAAAGAATTTGATTTTATGACACCGTTTTCTCGTCGTACTTTACTTCTTGCTGCCATTGCAGCCACTGCCTCTCCCGCTCTTATTGCAGCAGAGGACACTTACCTTAAATTGGATGTAGCGCTTCCTGGTGCCCAAGGGACACTTACGAAAATCTTTTCTTACGACTGCCCGTTTTGCTATCGCTATGACAAAACGGTCGATGCGTGGCTTGAGGCTGAGGTAAAGAAAACCGCAAACTTGAGTTTTAACCCCGTTTTCCTAGAAAAGCGTGCGAAGTACGGTGAGGCTGCCACCCGTTTTCTAGCCTATTGCCGCGTAAAAGACACAGCCTCTCATGTTTCTGTTACAGATAAAGAGAGCCTTTTTAGTCGCGCTAAAGAAGCGATGTACTTTGCTTACTTAAAAGAAAAGAAGCGTTGGGAAGGCGGAGAAGCTGAGTTCCTTAAAACCCTTACGGATGCCACAGGGATTACGGAAGCGGAATTCGCAAAGCACCGCAATGACAAAGACGTTCTTGCCATTCGCGAGGCGTGGCTCCCCGCGAAAGCCATTGCGGATATTCAGGGAATTCCTGCCTATGTGGTTAACGGGCGCTATCTCGTATTAAATAAAGCCGTGCGCTCCAAAGCGGCTCTTGCTGAACTTGTCGCTAAGCTTGCAAAGCTTCCTACCGAGTAAACGATGCTTTCTTACTTTCATCAACTTTCTATCAAGCGGGCCACCTGGTTTACTCTTGCCTTTTTTTCAGCGTTTCTCGTTGTCTTTGCGCACGCCGTTTTTCAGAAATGGCTTTTTATGGAACCCTGTGAGCAGTGCGTTTATATTCGCTTTGCCTTCACGGTTGTGGCAATCGGCGCATTTGTCGTCTGGATTTCCCCTAAGAGTCTAATTACCTATTTAGCCGGTATCGCTTTAAGCCTTTATGGGGCTTTTTATGGGCTCTTATGTTCTTTGAAACTTGCAAAAATCCATGCGGCGATGCATTCAGAGAATATGGATGCGTTTTTTGGCCTAGAAGGGTGTTCGACCACAGTTCACTATCCTTTGGGGCTTCCTTTAGATGTTTGGCTGCCTGACTGGTTCGCCGCCTCTGGCGAATGCGGTATCGATACCCCTGTTGTTCCAGCCAATGCTGTTCTTTCCTCTTTTCAGTCCTATTGGATCGATCTATATAACGCCGCGGGCGGCTGGTACCTTATCCCGCAATACGAGTTTTTGAATATGGCCGAGTGTTGTGCGATTTTCTCGGTTCTTTTTATCGCGGCCTTTGTCCTTTTAAGCTTAGGGCGCTTTTGCGGGAAAAGCGCTCGGCTTTAAAAAAAACCGACGCTCTTTAGTGACACTCTTTTGGTAGAGAGCTTTCCCGATAAGCTAGAGACAAGAACCAAAAGATTAGAGAAAGTGCTGCGGCAACAGCCATCGCTAAAGCGTACTTCCAAGCCTCTCCTGCACAAAGTGGCGCAAGAACCGAAGAACTCAAGGCAAAACCCAACGTGTGAAATCCTTGCTGCACAGAGGAAGCTAGCCCGCGAGCC
The DNA here is from genome assembly GCA_963652725.1 of Bacteroidaceae bacterium. GTDB lineage: Bacteria > Pseudomonadota > Gammaproteobacteria > Burkholderiales > Burkholderiaceae_F > Duodenibacillus. Next base: position 49,530 of record CAVJUW010000007.1, read on the forward strand.
TTCGGGTGATAGTCAAGGTTCATTGTCATCACAACAGGACGCACGAGATTACCAATAAAGCTAAAAAGAAATCCCAACATCAGTGTTGAGAGGTACCCTGGCGTACTGCGATAAAGAGTGATAGCCATCAACACCTCAAAAACGAGCAAAACGGCTGTAGCGCCAAGAACCAAGGCTGTTGTTCCAAATCGCTGCGCCAAACTTGGCGCAAGCGAGGATCCCACGATTGAGGCAAAAACAAGCGGAATCGAAAGCCAAGCAAACTCATCAATTCCCAAATCCATGACGTTCACAACAAAATCCGCACCCGCGGCGACGACAAGAATCATTCCCATAAAACTTAATCCGTTGGAAATGATGCCGTAAAGGAAGGCCTTGTTTGTTAGGCACATCGCATACCCACAAAAGAGCGCCTTGAGTTTTAGCGGGCAGCGGCTCTCTTTTTCGAGCGTTTCTTCTAAGAAAAATGTGACAACGCCGACGCTTGCGGCATAGCAAACCAAAAACCAGAAGGTTGCTTGCCAGCCCATCTGAACAACAAGCCAGCCTCCGATAATGGGAGCCACCGCAGGAGAGATGCTAAAAAGCATGCCGATAATGCTCATAGCGCGCGTAGCAAATATCCCGCTCCAACGATCTCGCACCATCGCTTGCGTGACAACTTGGCCAACACATGCACCCAATCCTTGCAAAAAGCGCCAAAACTCCATCTCGAGGATGGTGCTTGAATACAAGGCCCCGATGCTAGCGAGAGCAAAAAGCACCATGCCCCCGATAAGCACAGGCCGTCTTCCGTATGAGTCAGATAGCGCTCCGACAATAAGCGAACCAATAGCAAGAGCAATGAGGTAAACCGTGAGAACTTCCTGTATGGCAGATAGCGGCAAACCAAACGTCGTTGCAATCGCGTGAAACGAAGGCACGATGCCGTTTGTGGCAAAAGGGCCCAAGGAGCAGGTAAACCCGAGAATTGCCACGTGCGCAAATGTCGGCTCAAATCCGTTATTTAAATTCTTTTCAGTCATATCGCTTTAAATGTAAGCGATTCTGAGAAAAATAGAAAACCTTGAAGGGAAAGAGCTTTCAGTCAAAAGCTAGGCGCTTTCCTTATCCTCATCCTCGTCTTCTTTTTCTTTACGACCAAAGATTTTCACAAGGATGATGCCAAATTCGTAAAGGATTACAAGAGGCAACGCGAGTAAAAGCTGCGAGAGAACATCAGGGGGAGTAAAGATTGCTGCTAAGACAAACGCTCCCACAATCACATACGGGCGAATGCGAACAAGTTTTTTCGCTGATGCTACTCCGACGCGATCTAAGACAACCACCAGAATTGGCACCTCAAATGTCAGCCCAAAGGCAAAGAACATTGTGATGACAAAACTAAAGTAGCTATCGATATCAGGCGCAAAGTTCACCGCGTCCGGAGAAAATCCAGCGATAAACTGAAAGACCATGCGGAAAACAACAAAGTAGCAATAGGCCATACCGATGGCAAACATCACAACGCTCGAGACAATCACAGGAAGCGCCAAACGCTTTTCTCTTTTATAAAGCGCTGGAGCGATATAAGCCCAAAACTGATAAAGCACATAAGGAAGAGCAATCACAAAAGCACAAAAGAGCGTTACTTTTAGTGGAACCATAAAGGGGGCCACAACGCCCGTGGAAAGAAGCTTTGCCCCGTCTGGGAGCGCTACCATCAGTGGCTTTGAGATCAAATCGAAAATCTCCTTCATAAAAGGAGACAAGCACACAAAGGCAATCAAAATAGAAATCACGGCACGTACGGTACGCTGCCGCAATTCAATTAAGTGCGCCATTAAGGGTTGATCGTTGGCTGGATCGTCAAGTTTTTCTTCTTCGTCGGCTTTCGACATGGCGATCCTCATCTGTAGATTCTCACGCGATTGCTGCGTGAACGTGGTGCATAACTTTTACGACGTCGTTCGGTAAGCGCTGGGCTTGTATCGCCTAAGCGACGCTTTAATTTTTCAACTTCTTCTGCGATGTCTTCCAATTCTGGATTCTCTCTTACGCGTGAAGCCGTAACGTTAACCGTTTTCACATCCCCAAAGTCAGTAAAACTTCTCTCGGTTTCTTTTGGTGTTTCTTTCCAAGGTAGACCCGCTCCCTCGTTTTTAAAACTCGCGCCTAGGCTTTCCACGTCGCCCCGAATCGAGTCGACTTCCCCTTTGATGGAATTAACTTCGCTACGAACACTTTCTGAAACTTCTTGGGCGATGTTGCGTGCCTCGCTTTCAATCGATTTGATTTCAGCAAGTTCACTTTCAAGTTCAATGTCTTCTTTGACTTGATTGATTAAGCGACGTGCTTTTGAGAAATACTTTCCCGCCACACGCGCAACGACAGGAAGGCGCTCGGGGCCGAGGACCACGAGCGCCACAATGCCGATAACAATTAATTCAGAAAACCCGAGATCGAACATCGTTTAAGTGAAAGAGTGCGCCCCTTACTTTTAAGAGACGCTCTCTTTTTTCTTATTTCTCAGTTTTTGCGACCTTCTTGGCCGCAGGTTTCTTTGTCGCCGCTTTCTTCACGGGCTTCTTTTCGGCTGTTTTGGCTGTCGCTTTCTTTGCCGCAGGCTTTTTCGTTGCAGCAGCCTTCTTAGTAGCGGGCTTTGCGGCGGCTTTCTTTACTGGAGCCTTTTTCGCTACCGTCTTTTTCGTAGCTACCTTGCGAACGGCCTTCTTCGGCGCCTCTTCTTCGCTTTCAAGTTCAACAACGGCTACTTCAGGAGCTTTCGCTTCAGCAACTGCCGTAACAGGAGTAGGAGCGACTGGAGTAGTTGCTACTGGCGCGGGAGCGACAGGCGCAGCAACGGGTTCTTCAACCTTCTTTGCTACGATGACTTCTTTTTTTTCCTCGACGCTCTTTTCGTCTTCGCTTGCGCCATCCTTGATACCTTCTTTGAAGCCCTTAATGGCGCTACCTAAATCTTTTCCTGCGTTCTTTAACTTGCTTGTCCCAAAAATAAGGGCAATCACAAGAAGAACGATTAGCCAATGCCAAATTGACATAGATCCCATCATTTACTCCTTTTCTTTAGGCCACTTGTCTCCACGGATGGGGTCCGCCCAAAACGTGAATATGAAGGTGTCCTACGGCTTGTCCGCCGTTTTTACCAGTATTGATGATTGTTCTGAAGCCGTCTTCGCAACCGTTTTCTTTCGCAAGTTTCGGCACGAGAGTCATAAGTTTTCCAAGAAGCGCCGCATCCTCTGGACCAACATCGGCTAAGGAGGCAATGTGCTTTTTCGGAATAATCAGAAAATGGATGGGAGCAGCAGGATTAATGTCGTGGAAGGCAAAAACATCTTCGTCTTCATAGACTTTTTTGCTCGGGATTTCCCCGCGAATAATCTTACAAAATAGGCAATCGTCCACTTTATCCTCCACTCCTTGCTTTACTTCTTTCCCTTGTTTTTTTAGCCTGCGTTTTTTCTTTCGCAAACCCTAGCGTTATGCTAGCAAATAATGCTCAAACAAAGAGACTTTTTTGCGTGAAAATGTAAGGTTCTTCAGAGCTTAAAGCGCCTCTTACAGGCCTAAAAGCGCCCAAATGACAGCCAATACGAGTGCAGGAAGCGTGTTCGCCACTCGCACGCGTTTCCCAAAAACAAGATTCACGCCTACACAAAAAATCATCACCGATCCAACAAGAGAAATATTCGATAGCGCCGCAGGCGTCATCAGCGGTTTAAGCCAAAAAGCTAAAAGAGTGATGCTTCCCTGAAAAAGTCCAACAGGAATTGCAGAGAAAACACAGCCCTTACCCATCGACGCGCTCATCGCAAGAATGATGATGGCATCCAATAGCGCTTTCGCTTCAAGCATGGCTATGTCGCCAGCTAGGCCGTCTTCAATAGCCCCAACAACAGCCATGGCTCCGATACAAACCACCAACGACGATGTGACAAAGGCATTTAAAAAACCAGCATCCTTTTCATTGCCGCTTTTTCTTTTTAACCAGAGACCAAAGCTCTCAAACCAAGCCTCAATATCTAAGAATTCGCCTATGGCTGTACCCAAAACGAAACACACGATAAGGCAGAGCGTCCCTTGCATACCAACGTGGCCATTATCGAAAGTGAGCATTTCAGATAGCGCACCAGCCACGCCGATAAAAAGAACACTAATGCCTGATGCGACCATCAGAGCTTCTTGTGTTTTCTTAGAAAAGTGTTTCCCAAAAAGAAGCCCAACAATGCCGCCAACAACAATAGCGGCCATGTTAAGAAGAGTCCCCATTCCGAGCATCGTCTGCGAAATCCCCTAAAAAATGAAGTGGAATTCTCGCATACAATCACAGGCCTCTACACAGAAAGGAATGCAATATGGCTACGTCTACTGTTCCTGGCTTTTCTTCAAGCCAGAAGAAAATGGCCCTTTATTACATCATTGCCATCGCGCTTGGCGTGGTAAATGGCTTTTGGGGAACGGATCTCACAATCGCTGGTGCCGACTTAATCGCCAACATCTTTGTGCGTCTCTTTAAATTTATCGCAATCCCCGTGATTGCAATTTCAATCATTGCCACTCTCGGTCGCACAACACGCGCCAAAGATTCGGCAAACATTTTCCGTCACACGATTTTTTATACGCTTTTGACAACGATTCTTGCTGCTGCGATTGCCGCCGCCCTTTTTTATATTTACGCGCCTGCGAACGTTGCGGTTGCGGGCGTTGCCCCCGAAGGCGTTGTGCAGCACTCGTATATGGAATACCTCTTGTCGGCAATTCCCAATAACGTGATTGCCCCCTTCCTCTCGGGTAACGTTTTAGCGGTTTTGCTTGTTGCTGCGGCCTTTGGTCTAGCGCTTGCGAATCTTTCTGATGCGCTTCCTGGTAAAGAAGTCGTGCTTAACTTTTTCGATGGATTGCAAGCCGCGCTTTTTAAACTCATTGCTTGGATTATTCTTGCCTTGCCGTTAGGCATTTTTGGCTTTGTCTCGCAATTGATGGTTGAAATTAACGCGGGTCTTAATATCGGCGGTTTGGGTTCGTACTTTGCGACAATTTTGACGGCAAACTTTGTGCAGATGCTTCTTATCTTGCCGCTTCTTTTACTCGCGCGAGGCCTTAACCCGATTAAGGTCGCCAAAGCGATGCTTCCTGCTTTGACATTGGCGTTTTTCTCCAAGTCTTCGGCTGCGACATTGCCTGTGACACTACAAAGTGCTGAGAACAACTTGAAAGTTCAACCCAAGGTGGCTCGTTTTGTTCTTCCGATTTGCACAACAATTAACATGAATGGGTGCGCTGCGTTCATTCTTGTCACGGTGATTTACTTGATGCAAAACGCTGGTCTTGAAATCACCCTTACAACAGTGATTGCTTGGATTTTGATTTCAACCTTGGCCGCTGTCGGCAACGCCGGTGTTCCGATGGGGTGCTTTTTCTTATCGGCTAGCTTATTGGCAAGCATGAACGTTCCCATCGGTTTAATGGGCGTGATTCTTCCGTTCTATGCGGTTATCGACATGATTGAAACGACGCTTAATGTCTGGTCGGATTCGTGCGTAGCTGCGATGGTCGATCACGATTTGGGTGGTCACGAAGCCGCTTAATGAAAGCTAAGTTGATGTGAAAAGAGGAGCCCGCCGGCTCCTCTTTTTGTTAAATTGAATTGCTTTTTAAATCTTATCTAGATGGTGTTCGACTGCGAAGACCGCAGCCTGCACGCGACTCTTGATATTTAATTTACGCAAAACGCTTTGCACGTGAACTTTGACTGTGGATTCAGCTAAATCCAATTCACGAGCGATTTCTTTATTGGAAACCCCGCGCGTTAACCAAGCAAGGGTCTCACGCTCACGCGGCGTAAGCGACTCGATTTCTGGCGATGGGCTCGGTGTCTTATCCCCGCGCAACTTCATTAAAAGTGTGCGTGTCATCTCTGGAGAAATCACATTGTCAGAAGCCACTGCTCGGCGAATACTTTGCAGTAAGAAATCCGTATCAATCTTCTTTAAAAGATAGCCTCTAGCTCCCAAACGCATGCACTCAGTGAGGTCTTCCCCGTCTTCACTTACGGTAAGCATCAAAACGGCAACATCGGGATTAATTTCCATGATTTGCGCTAACGCTTCACGCCCATTCATCACAGGCATATCCAAATCAAGGAGCACCAAGTCGGGTTTTAATTGCTCAACGAGCTTTACGCCCTCGAGACCGTCGGCTGCCTCGCCGATGATTTCGAAATCACTTTGGCGACTCAGAAGCGCTTTTAGTCCACTACGAAATAACGCATGGTCGTCGACCAATGCGATGCGGATTTTCTGATCCATGTGTCTCTCCTTTGTCGCCAAGTTTTCCTATCGGTTAGGCCTGAGCTGCGGGCGCCTCTTTTTCTTTTGCTGCCTGCATCTCAGCGATGCGTTGCTGCAAAAGTGCTTCAAAATTCACCTCAGGAAGATTCACTGTGGGAAGTCCCGTACGGTTAATTAAGTCGGCCATATTCGCGCGCAAGTACGGCAATAAAAGCGAGGGGCAAACAACGTTTGTGACGTGTGCCATCGCTTCTTCTGGAATATTCTTCAATTCAAAGACGCCAGACTGTGTGCCTTCAACCAAGAACATTGTCTTTTCTTTAAAGCCCACGGTAATGGTGGCACGCAAGACAACTTCAACGAGGTCTTTAATGCTCAAAGGGCGGGCTGCCACACCAAACTTAAAGTCGCAGGAAGGTTGCTCCTCATGCTCTTCTAAAAAGATATCTGGCGCATGCGGCATCTCTAAAGAGGCATCTTTAAAAAAGCAACGCACGAGTTGAAAACTCGGTTGCACGGCCTCATCGGCTTTCTGTTCGGGTGTTTTTTCTTCAGTATTGGTTTCTTCAGCCATTTTTTTAATCCTTCAATATTCGTTTCTTTAAATTTTTGTCATTATTTGTTAACGCTTAAAAGGCACTCCGTTTGTTCTCCAAGCCAGGAGCCCTCCTTGCAACACATAAACACCTTTGTAGCCTGCGTTACGTAAGAACTGCGCGGATAAATAGGTCTTTTTGCCGTCAGCGTCCACAAGCAAAATCGGGCGCTCTTTCGAGAGCTTAACAAAGTGTGTGTGAAAGCCTTCTACAGGGATATTAATCGCGTTGGCAATGTGCGCACGCTTAAACTCCTCAGTCGAACGTAGGTCAACAATCTGTGCGTTCTTGTGGTTAATGAGGTCAATTGCCGCATTGCTCTCGAGCTCAGAGGCACCGTTACGACGCCGTTGAATTGAGGGCCAAGCCAACGAAAAAACACAAACGAAAATAATTGCAATCAGTAAGATGTTGTTAGTAAGAAAGGTATTCACGATCTTTTTTCCGATGAAAAAATGAATCTTTGCCCAATTGATGGGTTCAAGCGCAACATTATAGAATGACAGGCTATAAAAACATCTTTCTTTTGGAGAGGAAAAAATGCATAAACTCGTACTCATGCGCCACGGCGAAAGCCAGTGGAATTTGGAAAACCGCTTCACAGGCTGGACCGATGTCGATTTGACAGAAAAGGGCCGCGCCGAAGCTAAGAAGGCCGCTGAACTCTTAAAGGCCGAAGGCTATAGCTTTGATATGGCCTTCACAAGTGTATTAAAGCGCGCCATCCGTACGCTTTGGATTGTCTTAGATGGCCTTGACGAAATGTGGATTCCCGTCACACGCAACTGGCGCTTAAACGAACGCCATTATGGGGCGTTACAGGGCCTTAATAAGTCTGAAACCGCCGAAAAATTCGGTGAAGCTCAGGTTCTTATCTGGCGCCGCTCTTATGACACACCGCCCAATCCTCTCACAAAAGACGATCCTCGCTATCCAGGGCACGATCCGCGCTACGCTGGTTTAAAGGAATCAGAGCTTCCCTTAACAGAATGCTTAAAAGATACGGTTGCTCGCGTTGTTCCTTATTGGGAAGAAACCATTAAGCCGCAGGTTGCTGCTGGTAAGCGCGTCATCATCGCCGCTCACGGCAATTCCCTTCGCGCTCTTGTCAAATACTTAGACAACATGAGCGACGAGGAAATCGTCAAACTCAACATCCCGACAGGGCGTCCCCTTGTCTACGAGTTCGATGATGACATGAAGCCCGTGCGTCACTACTACTTGGGTAATGCCGACGAAATCGCCGCTGCGATGGCCGCTGTTGCCGCCCAAGGTAAATCGAAGAAGTAAATCGTGATGCCCCGGATCCGTTTCCCGATGTCTTTACGGATGCGGCACTGATGCGGATCCGGCGCGTTCTTTTTGTGCTCAGCTTAAGCCTCAGTCTTCTTAGTCTTGAGGCTTTAAGTGTTACGGATGCGTTTGCCGCAACGCAAACCGCAGAACAAAAGAAAGCAGCCGCCCTTGCTCAAGCGAAAAAGCGCTTAGCCGCTAAGCAAAAGGCAACGCCGACTAGAGTCACCAAGACCACAACGAAAAAGGCCACAACAAAGAAGGTCGTTAAGAAAACGGCTGCGAAAACAACGACAGCGAAAAAGACGACGGCAAAGCCTACAGCTAAAGTTAAGAAGGCAGCAGCTACCAAAGAAAAAGCCAATCTTGAAAGTCAGAAAAAAGACATCAAGAACACCTTAAGTTCAATTAAAAAAGACATCGCGCAAAAACAATCTCGCGCGAAATCTGCTGAAGAAGAGCTAAAAGAAAGTGAAAAAGCGATTTCAAAAAGCAATCGCTCCTTAAAAGAGCTTTCTGAAAAAAAGACTGCCGCCACAGCGCGCTTAGCTGACCTAAAAACTGAAGCGAAAATCGTTGGCCTTCAGGTCGGTGAAGCAGAAGACGTTGTGACATCGATAGCTCAAGCACAATTTTTAAATTCCATGCGCCACCCTTGGCAAACAGCCATTGAAGGCGGGAACCCCAATGAAGTCTCTCGGCGGTCTGCCGTTTTGGGTTACCTCGCGCAAGAACAGACGCGAACGATTAATCGCTTAGAAAATCGCCAAAAAAATATCGAAGCTGTTGCAAAGAAAACCGAAGAAACCCGAAAGGAGCTCGTGCGCATTGAATCGGAAGAACAGAAAAACCGCAAGGCGCTAGAAAAAGAAAAAAGTTCAAGAAGCGTCGCGTTAAATCGCTTGCGTAACGAAATCAAAACGCAACAAGATCGCTACGAGCAACTCGTGAAAAACGACAGAGAGCTTTCAAACTTAATCGCCAAAATTGATAAACAAATTGAAGAAACAGAAAGGCAAGAGCGCTTAGAAGCTGAAAGGCGACGCCTAGCCGCTGAGAAGGCTCGCACAAGTACGGCCAAACGCACACCGCAAAAAACTGCGCCCAAGGTTGATACTTCACGCTTAGCAATCGCTCCAGTGCAAGGCAATTTCGGCGCTCTTAAAGGAAAACTCACGCTTCCTGTGAAAGGGACGATTGCCGCGACCTACGGGCAAAGACGCGAAGGCGCGGCTTCCTCTTTACCTTGGAGAGGACTTCTTATTCGAGCCAAAGCTGGAGAAAGCGTTCACGCCACGGCTCCTGGCACTGTTGTCTTTAGCGATTGGATGCGAGGCTTTGGAAACCTCTTAATTCTCGATCACGGCTCAAACTATCTTTCTGTCTACGCCAATAACGAATCGCTCTTTAAGTCCGTCGGTGACACGGTCGCACAAGGCGAAACCATCGCAAGTGTCGGAAATTCCGGAGGCGAAGAGAGCCCTGGCTTATACTTTGAACTTCGCTATAAAGGTAAGCCCTTTGATCCAGCGAAGTGGCTTATCCATTAATCGAAATTTTGTTTTAGGAATCTTATGAAACGCCTGTTTCGTCCTCTTTTATTGCTTACTTTGAGTGTTGCCTCTGTTACGACTTTTGCTGCAGAAAAAGAAGCACCCCTACCGATTGATGAAGTCCGTCTTTTCGCTGAGATTTTTGGCGGCATTAAAAACTACTACGTCGATGAGGTAAGCGACAAGAAACTCATTGAAAACGCCATCAAGGGAATGGTCTCGGGGCTCGATCCTCACTCAACATTCTTGGATGAAAAAGGCTACAAAGACCTGCAAGAAACAACTTCTGGCGAATTCGGAGGCCTTGGTATTGAAATTACCAAAGACCCGCAAGGCGTGCGTGTTGTAAGTCCCATTGACGATACACCAGCGGCACGAGCTGGAGTTCTCGCAGGCGATATCATCATCAAAATCGACGGGAAAGTAAGCGCCGACCAGTCGCTTGATGAAAACGTCAAAATGATGCGCGGCAAACCTGGCACATCGGTCACATTAACCATTGCCCGTAAAGGCGTTGCGCAACCCGTTGTCATTCCTCTTGTGCGAGCGATTATCAAGATTCACTCTGTGAAATCCAAAGCGCTCAACGACCACGTCGGCTACATTCGTATCTCGCAATTTCAGGGGAAAACGACAGGAGATGTCGCAAAGGCACTTAAAACACTCTTTAAAGACCGCGAGCTAAAAGGCATCGTCCTCGATTTACGTAACAATCCTGGCGGGTTACTCAATGCCGCTATTGGTGTTTCTGCTGCTTTTGTCAAAGAGGGACTTCCCGTGGTTTCGACAAAGGGACGCATCAAGTCTTCTGAGCGAGTATTTAACGCAACCTATAAAGATTACGTTGTCGAGAAAGAAGGCGACGAATTAAAAGGTCTTCCTTCTCAAGCGAAAACCATTCCGTTAGTCGTTTTGGTTAATTCAGCATCTGCCTCTGCCTCAGAAATTGTCTCAGGCGCCTTGCAAGACCATAAACGCGCGACGATTATGGGAACTCGTAGTTTTGGTAAGGGAAGCGTACAGACGATTATCCCGTTACGCGTTAAGGGTGGAGAAACATTGGGCGTCAAGATGACAACGGCGCGTTACTACACGCCAAGTGGTCGCTCGATTCAAGCCACGGGTATCGTTCCTGATATCGCAGTCGATGACACACCCGAAGGGAACTATCCATCGTTTGCCATCCGTGAGGCAGATCTCTCTGGCCACATTGAAGCTGAAAAGAACTCAAAGAAAAAGGTAGAAAAAGCAGCTGAAGAAGAGGAATCCGATGCGACAATGCCAAAACTTCGTTATGTCTTTGGCGATGAGAAAGACTTCCCTCTACAGCAGGCCGTAAACCACATTCTTGGTAAACCTGTCGTCACACACGCTGATGTGCAAAAGAAAAAGAAGGAATTAGCGGCAGCAAAGAAAGCGAAAGAAGCCAAGGAGGCCAAAGAAACTAAGGCCACTGAAACAAAGAAGAAGGACGCGAAGTAGTCTTTTCTAGTCCGTAAATTTCTTTCCTAGCAAAAGAGGGGAGCATTTCCCCGCAAAGCCCCGTCAGTATTGACTCTGGCGGGGTTTTCTTTTCTTTCTCGACTTTTTGGGGTTTTTAAGGAAAAAACTGGCGCTCTCCCCTTTAAGTACTAGGGGTCTGAGCATTTTTTGTTTTAGCAACTTTGTCGGTAAATTCTGTCGGTAAAAATGCTAAAAGAGGAGTTTTTCGTTCGTTTCGGGCCAATGAATTAGAAACGAGTCAATTTTTATAACATATGTGCAACGAGCGGAATCGATAGAACTCGCTTGATTTAAATGAGTTTTCTGCTAGGCCTGCTGTCAAACGTTCTCTTGCCGTTAGCTTGTCAACAAAATCGCCTTG
>CAVJUW010000008.1:0-56481 GCA_963652725.1 Bacteroidaceae bacterium
CAGCAGCGGGAACTTATTTGGAAGCGGCTGTTCTTTATGCAACGCTTCTTAAAAAATCGCCTGAAGGAGCGAACTTCTTTGGTGCTTGCGAAAAGCCCTTAAAAGAAGCTGACGCGAAACACTTGCAGTCTGTTGCGTGGAGAACCGTTAAAGAGTTCTTTGGCTGGTAATCCGTAACTCTCAAAAAAAATCCCGATAAACGAGTGAGGTTTTCGGGATTTTTTTTAGGCCGGTTTTAAGGTAAGCAAACCTTTTTAGGAAATAGACCTCGCGTTATTCTTTCTTAAATCTTCTAAAAGAGCGGCAGCGCCCGTGATAATGTCGCTTGCTCTTACGCACGCATAGCGATGACGAACACTTTCACCGTGAAGCCACAGAGCACCAAGCGTTGCTGTTACCAAATCAAAGCTTTGTGCAAAAAGAGCGGCCAACATACCGCTTAACACGTCGCCAGAACCCGCGGTGGCAAGTAGCCCGTTTCTCGCAGGATTAATCCACGTGCGAGAGCTACGAAGCGCAACCACAGTTCCTGCTCCTTTTAGTATCGTGATAGCTCCTGTTTGAATGGCTAATTCACGAGTGGAACTAATGCGATCGTCTAAAACCTTCTTCACATCGCGATGAAGTAGGTCAGCGGCCTCTGCTGGATGCGGCGTAATGACCGTATGGGATTTACGCGCCAAGACAGCGTCTTGAAGCTTTTGGTCTTTAGCTAAAAGTCGCAAGGCATCGGCATCGATAATGAGAGGAACTTCTGTTGCAATCGCCTCTTTAAAGCGGGCAATCGCTTTTTCCGAGAATCCCAAGCCGCACCCAATAACAATGGCATCGGCCTTTGTTAAGTCCATGGGTTTTGCTGCAAACATGATTTCAGGATATTCGGTATCTAATAGGGGAGCGTCTTCTGCCATCAATTCCACACTCACGCGCCCTGCGCCCATCGTAAGAGCAGCACGAGCTGCGAGAAACGCAGCACCCACTGTGCCTTTTTCTCCACCGATGACAACAACGTGCCCGAAGCTTCCCTTATGTGAATTCTTTTCACGGACTTCAAGAAGATGGCGGAAATCATCGGGCTCAATTAATCCGACCTGACTTAAGGGAACTGAGACATCGAGTTCGCAATTGATAACCTTGCCACTCGCATCTGCCCCTTCATTCATAAAGCAACCCGCTTTAGGCGAGAAAAACGTCACTGTGATATCAGCAATGCAGCCTTTGATACCACCGACCCAGTGGCCCGTTTCTGGATTCAGTCCCGAAGGCACATCAACAGAAATGTGCGTAGCTTCTCTCTCGTTAAACCAGAGAGCCGCATCCAAAACCTCCCCACGAAGTGGCTTATCGATTCCAATACCTAAAAGAGCGTCAACGACGGTATCGGCTTTTTCTGCGTTATAGGGGTCGGCAATCGTTAGTCCCCCAGTAGCTTCCCAAGCTTCAAAAGCGCAAAGGGCATCGGCTGCTTTTGGCTTATCCGCGCCGATAAGAGCACAGGTGACCTTGTAGCCCTGAGCCTTTAGGATGCGAGCCGCAGTAAAGCCATCGCCCCCGTTGTTACCTAGCCCGCAGGCAAAAACCACGTGGCCCCCTGCAGGAGTAACACGGGCGATTTCTTTGGCGAGTGCCGTTCCTGCGCGCCGCATTAATTCGCCTTCAGGCAGTTGCTTGGCATAACGGGTTTCAAGGGTGCGAAGTTCTTCGTTTGTGAGAATCTGTTGGCTCATGGCTTACTTAATTTGTCATCAAAAAAGAAATTAGTTCAACTTACCCCGAATAGGGCGAAGTTGCGTAACCCGCTATTTTAGGAGGAAGTGTTGGTTTGGTACAAATAACGCGGTTTTAGAGCCTTTGGGCTTTAGACCGAATTAACTAAGAAAGGCCTCTTTCTTAGCGGCGTTTGTTTTTCTTCATAGTTTCTCAGAATCAAGGATTTTTACGATGACATCGACCCACATCCTTAAGGAATTTAGCGGCAATTCAGCACTTTCTGCCTTTCGTGCGCATGGTCTACTAGAAAAGCTTCAGAGTGTGGCGCCCGCCATTAAAGCCGTCAGTGCTCGTTATAAGCACTTTGTGTTGGCCGAAAGTGAACTTAGCGACGAGGAAACAAAACGCCTCTTATCACTTTTAGATTATGGCGATAAGGCAGAGGACGTCAACGCATCTCTTACGATTCTTGTTGCTCCTCGCTTAGGAACGATTAGTCCTTGGTCAAGTAAAGCAACAGATATTGCTCGTAACTGTGGACTCACAACAATTAAGCGCATTGAACGCGCAGTTCTTTATAGCGTAACTCTTAAAGAGGGAGAGGCCGTAACAGACGAGTTAACGAACTCTTTGGGCCGTCTCTTAAGCGATCGGATGACAGAAACGGTTTTAGATCCCACAAGTGCTGCTACGCAAATCTTCACTGAAATTCCAGGAAAACCCATGCAAACCGTTGACATTCTCGCCGGAGGCAAAGAGGCCTTAAGCGTAGCCAATGTCGAGATGGGTTTAGCCTTATCTGAAGATGAAATCGATTACCTTGTTAACGCCTTTAAGACGCAGGCGAGAAACCCGACAGACGTGGAATTGATGATGTTTGCGCAAGCCAATTCCGAGCACTGCCGCCATAAGATTTTCAATGCCAAATTCACAATCGACGGTAAAGAGCAAGATAAGACGCTTTTCCAGATGATTCGTGAAACGCATAAGGCCGCTCCACAAGGAACGATTGTCGCGTACTCGGATAATGCCGCTGTCCTTGAAGGGCCAACCGTTCCACGTCTTTACCCAAGACCGACAGAAGACGATCCGTTTGGATCGACGTATTCGGAAATCTTAGAGCCTGCCTTCACGGTCTTTAAGGTTGAAACACACAATCACCCAACGGCAATCTCGCCATTTCCAGGAGCGGCCACGGGTTCAGGCGGAGAAATCCGCGATGAGGGCGCCACAGGTCGCGGCGCACGTCCGAAAGCGGGTTTGTGCGGCTTCTCAGTTTCTGCTCTTCATATCGATGGGCATGAACAGGCTTGGGAAAACGATAGCGATACCACAGCAACTGTCGCAGGAACAAGCGATGTATACGGCGCTCCTAAGCGCATTGCCTCGGCTCACACGATTATGACAGAAGGCCCCATTGGCGCCGCCTCCTTTAATAACGAATTCGGTCGCCCCAATATTCTTGGGTACTTCCGCTCTTTTGAAGCGCGTGTGGGAGATACTCGCTATGGCTACCATAAGCCGATTATGCTTGCTGGTGGCATTGGCAACATTCGCTCCGATCAAACCAATAAACACACATTGGAACCTGGCACACTGATGATTGTTCTCGGGGGGCCTGGGATGCGGATTGGCTTAGGAGGGGGAGCTGCAAGCTCCATGAATTCGGGTGTGAATTCTGAGAACCTTGACTTTGATAGCGTGCAACGAGGAAACCCCGAGATGCAACGTCGTGCTCAAGAAGTCATTGACCGTTGCTGGGCAGCGGGTGCCTTAAATCCGATTTTGGCTATCCACGATATTGGCGCTGGTGGCTTATCAAACGCAATGCCAGAATTGGCTGACCTCTCTGGTCACGGTGCCCAACTTAAACTCTCTGCCGTTCCCGTTGAAGAAACTTCGATGAGCCCCTTGGAAATCTGGAGTAACGAAAGCCAAGAGCGCTATGCCTTAGCGATTGCTCCAGAATCATTGGAAACATTCGATGCTATCTGCAAACGTGAACGCTGCCCGTATGCGGTTTTGGGTTCAATCCGTGAAGATGGGATGCTCATTGTGGAAGGCCGAGAGGGCGAAGCACGGGCTGTGGAAATGCCGATGGAGGTTTTGTTAGGAAAACCGCCTCGTATGCACCGCGAAGTGACAACACACGAAGAAAAACTCACTGCTTTTGATGCTACGCACGCAGACTTTAAAGAGGCCATCTCAAAAGTCTTAAAGCACCCGACGGTTGCAAATAAGAGCTTCTTGGTGACAATTGGCGATCGCAGTGTCGGAGGCCTCGTTTCTCGCGACCAGATGGTCGGTCCTTGGCAAGTGCCGGTTGCCGATTGCGCTGTGACGAATTTGAATTTCACGGGCTTTGCCGGTGAAGCGATGGCTATCGGTGAAAGAGCGCCTCTTGCAATTATCGATTCGGCTGCCGCTTCTCGTATGGCAATCACGGAAGCAATCACCAATATTGTTGCTGCTGACGTGCAACTGCCGTTTGTGAAGTTATCAGCCAATTGGATGTCAGCCTGTGGTGCGGCGGGAGAAGATGCGAAACTCTATCGTGCTGTGAAAGCCGCAAGCGACTTCTCTAAAAAACTCGGCATCTCGATTCCTGTCGGTAAAGACTCCTGCTCGATGAGGACTGCTTGGAAAGAAAACGAGGTGGAGAAGTCGGTGACAAGTCCCGTTTCTCTCGTTATTTCTGCCGCCTCTCGCGTTGAAGATGTGCGATTGAGCCTTACGCCACAACTGCGCGATGCGCCAAGCCGCCTCGTTTGCTTTGACTTTGGTGCAAAGAAATGCCGTATGGGCGGATCGATCCTTGCGCAAGTGCGTCAAAACTTCGGATCGGTTGCTCCTGATATGCAAGACACTGAAGCGTTAAAGAACTTCTTTACGCTTGTTCGTCGCTTGGTTCGTGATGAAAAGGTTTATGCCTACCACGATCGTAGCGATGGCGGTCTAGCTGCAACACTCGCTGAAATGATGTTTGCAAGCCACCGTGGTGTGCGTATTGAGTTGGATTCTTTAATCGAAGGAGAGGCCAATGAATCTTCTGCCCTTTGCGCATTCTTTAATGAAGAGGCAGGAGCTGTCTTACAGGTCGCAGACTATGCCATCGATGAAGTGAGAGCTCAGGTTTCTTCGATGGGCCTTACGCCGTACTTTGCAGAAATCGGCTCGCTTAATACCGTCGATCGCCTCACTGTGCTTGCTGGCGGAAAGAAACTACTCGATGCCGAACGCACTGAGTTGATGAAAGATTGGTGTGAAGTTACGCACGAAATGGCTAAGCACCGCGACAATCCCGAATGCGCCGATAGCGAATTTGCTGTTGTAACTGGCAACGACCATAAAGGCCTCTTTGTTAAGACGACCTTTGATATGCATCACCGCATCGCAGCGCCCTATATCCACTCGGGGCACGCAAAACCGAAGGTTGCGGTCTTACGTGAAGAGGGCGTGAATTCTCAAACAGAGATGGCCGCAGCATTTATGCACGCAGGCTTTGAGGTCTGGGACGTTCATATGACAGACCTCTTAACGGGTCGCATGAATCTTGATCGCTTCTCTGGCTTAGCCGCAGCTGGCGGTTTCTCCTACGGCGACGTCTTAGGCGCCGGTGGCGGTTGGGCAAAGACCATTCTTTATAACTCGAAGTTAACCGAGATGTTTGCTCGCTACTTTGAGCGGCCCGATACGTTTACGCTTGGCGTTTGCAATGGCTGCCAGATGATTAGTCTTTTAAAGGGATTGATTCCTGGAGCCGAACACTGGCCAAACTTTGTTCGCAATCGCTCCGAGCAGTTTGAGGCGCGCTTAACGCAAGTGAGAATCGAAGATTCACCATCGATCTTCTTTGCTGGAATGGCAGGGAGTTCTATGCCGATTGTCACCTCGCACGGCGAGGGACGCGTGCTTTGGGCCTCAGAAGAAGATAAGGCGCAAGCGCTCGTTGCTGCTCGCTATGTCGATGGTGATGGGTTGCCAACGGAAATCTATCCTTTAAATCCCAACGGGTCTCCTGAAGGTGTGACAAGCGTGACAACACCTGACGGGCGCGCGACGATTATCATGCCGCATCCAGAGCGCAGTCACAGAACTGTGCAGATGTCGTGGTATGCCGACCATACGCACGATTTCACATTGTGGATGCGTTTGTTCGATAATGCGCGCGTTTGGGTTGGTTAATTAGAGGATTTTGATGAGTTGGAGCGTCTATTGGGCGTTCGTCGTGACGAGCGTCCTACTTTCGTTTGCACCTGGACCAGACAATATGTTTGTTCTGGTTCAGTCTGCTGTTCACGGTGTTCGTGCTGGGTTATTCACTGTCTTAGGTCTTATTGTTGGCGTTGGGATTCAAACGATTGCAGCTGCCTTGGGTGTGGCGGCAATTGTTGCGGCCTCACCTACGCTTTTTTGGGGAATCCGCATTGTCGGAGCGCTTTATCTTACGTACCTTGCGTACATGAGTTGGACACATCCGATTGCAAGCGAAGGGAAAGCCACAGAAAACTTAAGTTACGCGAAGCTCTTTCGGCGTGGCGTCATCATGAATGTCACCAATCCGAAAGTGCAGATTTTCTTTTTAGCCTTCTTTCCGCAGTTTGTCACCAAAGGGGCAGGGCCCACACGACGATTCTCGGCTTAACATTCATGCTCGCTACGGCACTCGTGTTTTCCTTTATTGCATTTTGCTCGGGGACCCTTGCCGATAAGTTACGTACCCCTCGTGTTCAGTTTTGGATGAATAGAACCGCAAGCGTCATCTTCTTGGGGCTTGCCGCGGCGACCCTTCTTTCAGCTTAAAAATCGGTCTGATTTTGTACCCAAAATTTCAATAATGATTCTCATTGCTTTATGTAATGAGAATCATTGTTATCGTTAAAAACGCCTTTTAAAACAAAGGTTATAATCACTTCATCGGCGCAAAAGCAAAGTAAGAATTTCGTGCGAAATCCATCAAAGAAAAGCCTTATGCGACTTTCGTGGATTTTTGTCTCTTACTTAAAAGAGTTTTTACTAAGAACGAATTGGGCTTTGCGCTGAAATGAGATTTTTTCAACTATTGACTTTTAAGGAATCATCATGATTATCAATCAGACAACAAAATACGGTCTTATTTTTGTGGGCGGTCTCGTCTTGGGTGCTTTAGGTGCTGCGGCAATCGCTAAGAGCGGTAAGAAATTCGAAGGCGTAAAGCCCTTAGCAAGCTCTTTACTTTCTGCTGGCATTGATGCCAAAGATAAGGTTCTCGCGAGTGTCGAAGGTGTTCGCGAAGACTTAAGTGACGTTTTAGCCGAAGCCCAGGCAAAGTCTCAGGAACGCCGCGAAGCGCTTGAGGCGAAGGAGGCCATTGAGGTGAAACCGAAGGCGAAGAAGACAGCCTCTCGCGCCAAGAAAGCTAAGGCGAAGACCGCTGCCGCTGCCTAATCGGCGCCGTTCTCTTAAGAAAAAAATCGTGAGTTAAAAACAAAGGAGCCCTTCTTAAAAGAAGAGGCAAGAGATGAAGTTTTATCTTGTTCATAGCGTTGGGCGCCGTATGCGTTGGCGTACCGAAAATACGGTAAGTCTTGCGACGGCTCAAAAAATTGAGCACGATCTTTTGCGTATCAAAGGTCTCACACGTGTTGATGTGAATGCTCGCACAGGTAGCGTTCTTGTCACGTATGAGAGAGTTGAGGCTAAGCGCCAGTTGATTGCGTATTTGGCTCGCCTTGAAACCGAGCCTTTGATTACCAAACGCGCATTAAAGAAAAGGGTACGTAAGAGCGCAAAAGTTGCGGCTAATGAGCGAGACATCGCCTCGTTAGTCGCCGAGAGCGTCTCAAGTCTTTTTAGCAGAGCCTTTACAGGGATGCCTGTTGTTGAATTGGCAAAGAGACCCTTTTTAACAGAAAAAGAAATCGCAGAAAAGGAGCAATCCTCAGAACTTGATTTCTCGCCTGTGGCGCGTTGGGTGTTTTTGCGCTCTGCCATGCCTATTGTCGTCAATACCGCTAACGTCTTTTTGGGAGCGATTCCGTATTTCTTAAGAGGCGTGAAAAACCTCTTTAAGGGAAAACTCAATGTGGAAGTGTTGGATGCTTCCGCTATTGGTGTTTCTCTGCTTTTAAGGGATTTCCGGACAGCAGGCCTTGTGATTCTCCTTCTTGGTATGGGAGAGATGCTCGAGCGCTATACACGTAAGAAGTCGCTAGCAAGTCTTGCCGATCAACTCGCTCTTAAGGTCGATCGTGTTTGGGTTCGTTCTGGCACCACCGTCGTTGAAAAGTCATTAAAGGACTTAAGTAAAGAGGATTTGATTGTCGTTCGTACGGGTAACACGATTCCTGTTGACGGGACCGTTGTAAGCGGTAACGCAGAAGTCAATCAAGCAACAATGACAGGGGAACCTCTAGCTGTGCATCGCACAACAGGAGGCACTGTTTTTGCAGGCACTGTGGTTGAAGACGGTGAAATTGATATTCGTGCGACAAAGATTGGGGATAGCACGCGGCTTAATGAAATTGTGAAATTCATTGAGACCTCTGAAAAGAGTAAAGCGGGCATTCAAGGAAAAGCCGAACACTTAGCCGATGCGATTGTGCCTTTTAACTTCGCACTTGCCGCTCTCGTTTTCTTAGCTACACGCAATCTCGCGCGTACGGCTGCTGTTTTGATGGTTGACTATTCGTGCGCCTTACGCTTGGCTACGCCTCTTGCGATTCTCACGGCGATGCGGCAAGGAACCAAAAACGGAGTCCTTGTTAAGGGTGGACGCTACTTAGAGGCCCTTTCTGAAGTTGATACCGTTGTCTTAGATAAGACTGGAACATTAACGCAAGCCGCACCTCATTTATCCGATGTGATTTCGTTAGATGCTAAGCGCGATAAGAAAGAAATTTTGGCTCTTGCCGCTTGCTTAGAAGAGCACTTCCCGCACCCGGCTTCTCGCGCTGTCGTTAAGGCTGCCGAGCAACGCCATGTGAACCACTACAACGAAGAGCACGACGCAGAGGTCAATTACATTGTCGCGCATGGGATTTGCTCATCGGTTGACGGGCAAAAGGTTGTCATTGGCTCAAGACACTTTGTTGAAGAAGACGAAAAGGTCGATGTGACAAAGGGACTACCTTACGTTGAGAAGTTAGCAAGTGAAGGTAAGTCAGTTCTTTATATGGCCTATGGCGGAAAGCTAATCGGCATTCTCGGTATTGTCGATCCCTTGCGTCGTGAATCTAAGGCTGTCATTGAAGAGCTAAGAGCTCGCGGCATTAAACGCATTGTGATGCTCACGGGAGACGATGAGCGCACGGCCAAAAATGTGGCTCGAGAACTTGGAATCACAGAGTATCGTGCGCAAGTGCTCCCATCAGACAAAGCAAGCCACGTTCTTGCGTTAAAGAAAGAGGGTTGCAAGGTCTTAATGGTCGGAGACGGTGTCAACGACAGCCCTGCTTTATCAAGCGCCGATGTTGGGGCCACGTTAAAAGAGGGAAGCGATATTGCCCAAGAAGTAGCAGATGTGGTTTTAACCAATAACACGCTTTCAGATTTGCCGTATGCCATTGATTTGGGCAGGGCCTCCATGAAGCGTATTCGTGAAAACTTCACGGTTTCCGTGGGACTCAATACTGGCTTTATGGCAGGTGGCTTATTGGGCGTTTTAACGCCAGCTAAAGGCGCAGTGCTACACAACATGACAACAATTGGTGTGTGCCTTAATGCGATGCGGCCCACTGCCGGGACAAAGACCGATTCAAAGATTTGGTTTAAACAATTTAAAGAACTCTTAGCGGCTTCGGCAGGAACAGAAACAGGCAAAGTGGCCGCGGAAAAACTCTACGAAACAATTAAAGAGGAATAAGAGATGAGAGAAGAATTGAAAAAAGCCATTCGCTCTTATTACCCAGGGCGTCTGCGTTTAAGACACGAGGCGTTAAAGGGACTCGATAAGGAAACGCAAGAGCTTATTTGTTCGACTGTGAAAGCCGCTGAGGGCATCACAGATTGCGTAATTAATCCCGTGACAGGAAGCTTACTTTTAACGTGGAATCCGAAGGTACTCACTGAAGAGGCTCTACTTAATTACTTTTCTTTTTGGGAAGCGTTTCTTCCCGAAGGTGTTGTGAGTCCAGAGAAAAAAAAGAAAGTGCCAGACTCTTTTGGTAAAGCACATATCTTTGCGAAAAGTTTTGCAGAAACGACGATTAAAGACGCAGAGGCGCTTACAGTTAAAGGCTTAGATCTATTGGCGCCACTTCTAGCCGCCGACCAAGGTAAAAGCGCGCGTAAGCGCCGCGTCACACAAAACCGCCTAATGCTTTTATCATTAATGACATGTGTGGGTGGCGCCTGGGTTTCAAAATCAGCGCACACGGCATTAGGTCTTGTGTTTGCGAGCCTTCTTGCCGTGCACCTATATCAGCATCGACGCGTCATCTAAAAGAGCCTTAAGGCAAATGGAAAGACTCCTATGAAATTCATTCGTATTCTCGTTTTGATTATCCTCGCTCTCGCTTCAGCAAGTGTGTTTGCTTTCGCATTTGCCGCAGCCTGTGCCATGGTCGCTATTTGCCTTATTGCGCTTTTAACCGCTTATGCCATTAATCCTGAGGATGTGAAGGCGGTCCTTAAGGTTCTCACAAGTAAGCTCGATACCTGGTTTACGGAGTTCTTTAAACTCATGCACACATTGACCGATGTTGTGCGTGATGCAGCGCAAACGGCTAAAGCGGCAGCTGGGATTAAGACGCCTGAAACAGAAGTGCCAGAAAGAGCTTCTCAAGAAACCGAAGTTCTTTCCGAAGAAGAAAAGGCAAAGCCTAAAGCGACTAAGCCACGCAAAAAGAGCGCAAAGCAATAACCGAACTAAGGTAATCTCACGGTAACGCCGTATTTTTTAAGTTTCTTTCCGGCTTTTAAAACGAGCTTATCTTTGGTGATAAGAGGCACTTTGTAGCAGAAAGCCAAGTTAAGAAACTTTTGGTCGTCTGTGTCTTTGCAACGGGTAGGAGCAGATTCTGAAGGTGTTGCAGCTAACGCTCCCCAAGAAAGCGCTTGACAAAAAAGAGACTCTTTTTTCTCCTTAGTTAAAGAGAAATTCTCGCGGTCTAAAACGAGCGCGAATTCAAAAAGCGTTTCTTCATCAAAAAGAGCAAAAGCTTCGCCTTTTGTCAGCGCTTCGAAAAGAGCGCACACGTGCGCATCGTTCCAGTACACGAGATCGAGTAAGACGTTGGTATCAAGGACGTAGCATCTTTCTTGTGTGGCTTTGCTAAAGGAGGGCAAACTCTGAAGGCTAGAAGACCAAAGAGAGCAAAGACTTATGGTTTTTAGACGGATTTCATCCATACCAAACGAGCACCTAAAGGGCTAAAAAAAAGACCTGCCGAGCTAAAAACGCGACAGGTCTTCAATCCATTAAATTAAATCAAAGCGCTCAATTAGAGAAGGTGCTTAATTAATTCGGCTTCGTGGGCGATTTCGCCAACGGTCACATCGAGCTTGGACTGGCTGAATTCATCAATCGGGAGACCCTTAACGATTTCATAGTCACCCTTGCCGTCGCAAACAACGGGGAAGCCGCAGACGAGACCCTCGGGAACACCGTAGGAGCCGTCGCTCGGAACGCCCATGGAGACCCAGTCGCCATTTGTGCCGAGGAACCAATCACGCATATGGTCGATAGCAGCGGCAGCAGCAGAAGCAGCAGAACTTGCACCGCGGGCTTCAATCACAGCGGCACCACGCTTACCAACTGTCGGGATGTAGGTGTCACGATACCAAGCCTGGTCAACGCATTCTGTGGCGGGCTTGCCGTCGATTGTGGCAAAGCGGATATCAGAATACATCGAAGGAGCGTGGTTACCCCAAACGCAAACCTTCTTAATCGAGGTTGTGGGCTTACCTGTCTTTTCAGCAAGCTGAGCAAGAGAGCGGTTGTGGTCGAGACGGAGCATCGCAGAGAAGCACTTCGGAGAAAGGTTCGGAGCAGACTTCATGGCGATGTAGCAGTTCGTGTTGCAGGGGTTGCCAACAACGAGAACGTGCACGTTGCGGCTTGCGACTTCATCGAGGGCCTTACCCTGAACGGTGAAGATGGCACCATTGGCTTCGAGCAATTCGGAGCGTTCCATGCCCTTTGTACGAGGACGAGAACCAATCAAGAAGGCCGCATCGACATCCTTGAAGGCAACTTTCGGATCGGTTGTGCCGATAACACCAGCCAATGTCGGGAAGGCGCAGTCCATCAATTCCATCTTCAAGCCTTCGAGAGACTTGGCAGATGTCGGAGCATCACGCTCGAGAAGGCTAAGAAATACAGGCTGATCAGGCCCAAAGAGGTCGCCAGCGGCGATACGGAAGATGATGGCATAACCAATGTTACCGCCAGCTCCGGTAACAGCAACGCGAATCGGTGCTTTCATTTTTATTTTCTCTCCAAAAAGAACCTAAAACCAAGCGCACGAGGGAGGAGCCCTAGTACGCACACATCGTAAAACGAACCAAGCAGTTTTCTGCTTGATTTCGCTCTAAGGCGGCATTTTAATAAGATTTTTTTGGCGAGGAATACGCAATTTGTGTGAAAGTGCAAGTTTTTCTTGGAAACGTGAGCAGGATGGGAAAAATTGTTGATTCGTTAAGTTTTAGCCTTTTGTTTCATAAGCCTTTTTTTGTCCTCTTTAAGAGGGGAAAACCGCGGGAAAGAACATTTTTGTGCGTTTGAGCTTGCAAGAGAAGGCGTTTCTTAACGCACTTTAGTGCTTGGATTGCCCGAAAAGCCAAACATAAAAGTCGTGCCGCGCTTTAGAAAGAGTGCCATTTTCTATGGCTCTTAAAACGGAGCACCCAGGCTCGCGTGTGTGCGTACAGTTATAAAAGCGGCAGTCCGTGATCGCATTAGCAATATCAGGCATCGCTTGGATGATTTCATTTGGCGCAAGGTGCGCCAAGCCAAATTCTTGAAACCCAGGGCTATCGATAATTTCAAAGTGCGATTGGCCGATTTCGATTGGGTAAAGCCGGGTTTCCGTTGTCGTCTGCTTGCCGTTATCTAGGGCAGCAGATATTTCTTGCGTACGAGCGTTCGCGACCTCAGAAAGGGTATTTAAGAGTGTGCTTTTGCCCATTCCCGATTGACCGACCAAAAGAACGGTTTGATTGGCAAATTCGCGGCTAAGGAGTTCTCTTGCTTTATCGGGATTGCTGCGAGCACTGATCGAAAAGACGCGTTCGCCTAATTTTTTTAAATCTTCGACAAAGGCCTCTGTCGCTTGGGCGTTTACATCAAGCTCAGATTTCGTTCGAATAAGAACAGGGCGGATGTTTTCAGCACGAGCCGCAACTATCGCTTTCCACACAAACCACGGGTTAAATGTTGGTTGAGAGGCAAAGATAATCGCAACGGCATCAAGATTAGAGGCAAGAGTCTTTTCTTTCCACGCGTCGCTTCGATAGAGGCGATTTTTCCTTTCAGCTATGGAAAGTATCGATGTTTTATTGGCGTAGGGGGAACTACATTCAATCACGTCGCCTACAACAGCATCGGTCTTTTTTCCTTTACGGGTTGCCTCGAAAATTGCACCCTCTTTATTCTCAACAAAAAACACTCTTCCATGAGAGGCAACAATGCGAGCGGTAAAAGAGGCGGCTTCTTGCATTAGTTCTCAACCGTATAGGTTCGTTTCTGAAGGTTTAGGGCTTCTTGAAGTTTTTCTCTCTCGTTTTCGACAAGATGCGAAATCTCTTGGGTTCTCTCTTTTTCTCGCCTTGCAAGAATTGCGTTAAAGAGAACTTGCCGATCGTTAATGCGCTCAAGACGCGCTTTCTGCGTTAAGACGCGTAAGCGCTCGGATTCAATTTGAGCGGCAAGAATTCTGTGCGTAATGTGTGGGCGTCTGTGATTGGCAACCGAATAAAGTCTGTCGGGCGTGAGCGTATTTCGATAGTCCGTATGTAGTTTCACAATCGCATGAATTAAAGGAGCGGCTCCTACCATACGAACCACGTAGGCATCGGCGTCATACTCCAAGCGTCGCGTGGTGATGTGCACCAAAAACACAATGGGGTAAAGCAACACGGGAAATGTCGTGATAGCAATGGCCATAAGTACGCCAGGGATGGCCGCGCCGTTAGCAAGAGCAATCGAAGCGTGAATGCCTAAAGCCTCATAAAAATAACTCTTATCTGCAATCCAAGCAAAGCCCCACCAGAAGGCCAAACTCAATGCGAAAAAGAGGGCACAGCGCGCAAAGCGATGCCAGCGACCGACCTGCGCAATGGCATTAGCGCTTACAGCCAAAATTTCTTCTTCTGTTAAGCAATTTAAGGCGTGGCGAAAAAGAATTAATCGAGGCGTAGCTGACGGTTGCACCAATAGGGCATTGGTGTGCTTAAGAGCCTTGGGTCGGTTTAAGGTGTAAATCTTCACTTGAGAAAACCCGAGCTCTTTAACAAGGGCGTTGAGTTTTTCTTTGAGTGATCCATCGGGAAGTTCAACGGCGTCTTTGGATAATCCAACAACCCAGGTCGGATAAATATACTCGTGCCAGAAAAACCAAGAGAAACTCGCAAGAAAACACAGCATCCACCAGAAATACGAGGTGAGATTAAGGATCACTAAGAGAATAAGAACAATCGGAAGGTCTGTGAGCCAGCCAATGAATGTTGTCCGAATGCGTGAGCGTAGCCACACCTTCGCATTGGTTCTTTCCATCCCGTAGCGCTCAAGGATACGAAAGTTACGCCACCAGTCAAAGGGTAAATCAAGGATTCCAAGGATAAGGAGAATAAAGACAACCAAAACAAACTGCGAGGCAATGCCTTGATCGGATAAAACGCTCATAAAGGCCCAGAGTAGGTCAATGCCGCCTCCGAGCGTAAATAAGAGGGCAACCGCCGCTCCCACAAGCGCATTGATTGTGTCGCTTTGGACGATTTCAGCCGTGAAGTCAATCGCTTTACGGTGCTCCTCGAGGCTAACGAGGCCAGAGAAGGCACTCGGGACCGAGTCTATCTCGTGCTCAGCGGTTCGCACCTCAGAAATTAAGAGCGTGACCTGTATGCACACATAAAAGACAATGAGTGCAAGGAAGGTGATTTTTAAAAAGGCGGCGACCTCAAACATGGCCGATTCAGTACCTCAAGAACCTAAGAGGTCAATAGAATAACGACTTCAGATGTTTTTTTGTACTCTTTGGAAAGTTTTTTAACGAAAAAATGACAGAGAATTCCAAGAAAGATGCCAGTTTCAGTGAGAGTAATCTCATTTGGATTGATATGGAAATGACAGGACTTCAGCCCGAAGTCAATCGTGTAATCGAAATTGCCGCAATCATCACCGATGCGCAATTAAATATCTTGCACGAGGGACCTGTGATTGCCATTCACCAAGATGAATTTACGATGACGCATATGGATGCGTGGAATACGGCAACACACACACGCTCAGGACTAGTTGACCGCGTGCTTGCTAGCGAGATTGATGAGGAGAAGGCAACCGATATGTGCCTAGAGGTCTTCTCGCGCTTTGTTCCTGCAGGAAAGTCTCCGATGTGTGGCAATACCATTGGACAAGATCGGCGCTTTATGGCCCGTTGGATGCCGCGATTGGAAGCGTTCTTTCACTACAGAAGTATCGATGTTTCAACACTAAAGGAACTCGCTAAGCGCTGGAAACCTGAGGCAGTCACCTCCTTTAAGAAGGCAACAAAGCACGAAGCCCTAAGCGATATCCAAGAATCAATCGACGAGTTAAAGCACTACCGTCGCGAGATTATGACAATTTAGGTCGGAAAAAAAGGCCTTTTCCGGGGGAGTGGAAAAGGCCCGAAAGACCAAGGAGTACACCCCTTGATCTTAAAGACTGTTAGCGCGTAGTTTATCTGAATCTACGTGGCACCTCCGCTGGGACTCGAACCCAGATTTACGCCTTAGGAGGGCATCGTTCTATCCAGTTGAACTACGGCGGTTTTTAAAGCGCCCCTTATCTTACTGAAGTTTTAGTCTTTTCTCTACGGGTAAAACGCAAGTATTCACACATTTTTGAGAAATATTCGCAGTCTTTTCTGCTAGGATGACATAACTTTACAAAAGAGAAGCACACATATGCTCAGGGACCGAGTCGATTTACTTATCCGAATTGCCTTTGGGGTGTTCATTCTTTTTGGCTGCTTTATGGTCTTGCAGCCATTTTTGACAGCGATTATGTTTTCGGCTGTCCTCGTTGTTGTGTCTTGGCCGTTTTACTCGAAAACCTACAAGCGCTTTATCGGTCACAAGACTTTGACGGCAAGCCTCATGATTGCCATCATGATTGTGACGATTCTTATCCCAATCTACATTCTCTGCGCGATCTTGGCCCAACAGATTCCTGTTGTTATTCATTGGGTACGCGATTGGGTCATGGCTGGGATGCCGCTACCAGCGTGGCTTGCCTCAATCCCTTATCTTGGGGAAAGCTTACAGGGCCTTTATACGGACGGCACGATTAACGCCAAAGCCGTGGCTCAGATTTTCCAGACAACCGTTGACCCTGTGACAACGTGGCTTGTCTCGGTTTCTTTGGGTGTCGGCAACGGGTTACTGCAAATTCTCCTTGTCGCTTTCATCTCGTTTTTCTTTTATCGCGATGGCGATTTCTTAGCCGAGCACATTAAAAGGCTCTTAGATAAAGTTTCAGGGGAACTTGCTAGCGAATTTAGTTCCATTCTTCTCAATACAACGCGCTCTGTTGTCTTTGGCGTCATTGGTACAGCTATCGGGCAGGGGCTAGTCGCTGCGGTGGGCTTTGTGATTGTTGATGCGCCTGGCGTCGTTCTTTTGTCCTTTGCCGTGTGCGTGCTTTCCGTTGTTCCGATGGGCCCGCCCTTGGTGTGGGCACCTGTGGCTCTCT
The DNA here is from genome assembly GCA_963652725.1 of Bacteroidaceae bacterium. Taxonomy (GTDB): domain Bacteria; phylum Pseudomonadota; class Gammaproteobacteria; order Burkholderiales; family Burkholderiaceae_F; genus Duodenibacillus. Next base: position 16,583 of record CAVJUW010000008.1, read on the forward strand.
GGCTATATTCGACAGGGTCTCCGGGCGCTGCGATTTTCCTATGCTTATGGGGAATCCTTGCGGTTTCTTCAGTGGATAACTTCTTAAAGCCGCTTTTAATTAGCCGTGGGACACGGCTACCCTTAGCGCTCGTTTTCTTGGGCGTTTTCGGTGGCATCCTATCTTTTGGGTTCTTAGGGTTGGTTTTGGGGCCCGTTTTCCTTGCCGCGAGTATGGCAATGTTCCAGGCCTGGTTACGCCGTCCGTTACGTGTTTCTCGCACAGGGAAAGCCGCAGCCAAAAGGCGTCTAGCCAATGCGCCGCAAGAGATAGCTACTAAGCCAGAAGTAGCTGAGTGAAAACCATTCGCTTGATACGCTATTAGGCTAAAATCCCCCATCAATTCACAAGATATTGTAGTTTTGCCCTTTTCTTCAAGCGAAAGGAAGGGGCATTTTTTGAGCGAAACAAATAGCATATGCCAGTTACTAAGCGCGCCAAACAATACGCCGAGTCATCGATTCAAGTCCTAAAGGGGTTAGAGCCTGTTAAGCAACGCCCAGGGATGTATACGTTAACCGATAACCCCTTACACATCATTCAAGAGGTTTTGGATAACGCAAGCGATGAAATCCTTGCTGGCTTTGGCGATAGCATCAGTCTGACGATTGAGAAAAATGGGGCAATCACTGTTGAAGATAATGGCCGTGGCATCCCTACGGGCATTCACCCCACAGAAGGCATTCCAACGGTTGAGCTCGTTTTTACGCACTTACACGCTGGCGGCAAATTTAGTAAAGCCGACGGTGGTGCTTATAGTTTCTCAGGGGGCCTGCACGGCGTCGGTGTATCTGTCACAAACGCCTTAAGTCGCTCGATGCAAGTTAGCGTCTGGCGCGATGCAAAGCAGTTTGACATCGCCTTTGAAAATGGCTTTGTCAAAAGTCCCTTAAAAGAAGTTGAAAACACAAAATCCAAGCGCTTTACTGGCACACGTGTTCGCTGTGAACCGAACCCCAAGTATTTCGATAGCGCTGAAGTGCCTTTAGCGCAACTGATTCGATTACTAAAGAGTAAGGCTGTCTTACTTCCTGGGTGCCGCGTCTCATACAAAAATGAGAAAACTGGCGACGAGCAGCATTGGCGCTACGAAGGCGGCTTAAGAGAATACCTTTTAGCCGAGATTCAAGAACCGCTTCTTATGACGCCATTTGAGGCGCAGGGCTGGGCCGATGCCGATACCGAAGGCTTTAACGAGGGCGAGGGCGCAAGCTGGGTCGTTGTCTGGACGGAGTTTGGAGCGCTCTCTCGGGAAAGCTTTGTGAACCTTATTCCGACTCCGGCTGGCGGCACGCACGAAGCGGGCCTTCGTGATGGCCTCTTTGGTGCGATGCGTGCCTTTATGGAGGCGCATGGCCTAATGACTAAGGGCGTCAAACTCTTAGCCGAAGACGTTTTCGCTCGCGCAAGTTTCATTCTTTCGACAAAAGCGCTGGACCCGCAATTTCAGGGACAAACCAAAGAGAAACTCACAAGTCGTGATGCGTTCCGGCTTGTGTCAAGTTTTGTTCGCCCGCAGTTTGAGATTTGGCTTAACGCGCACTTAGAAGAGGGTAAGAAACTCGCTGAACTTGTTAACCGCCAAGCTCTTAGCCGTCAGCGGCAGATGAAAAAGGTCGAGAAAAAGAAAGGCTCGAGCGTTGCGGTTTTACCGGGAAAACTCACCGACTGCGAAAGCACAGATCTTGAAAGAAACGAGATCTTTCTTGTCGAAGGCGATAGCGCGGGCGGCAACGCCAAACAAGGGCGAGACAAAGAGTATCAAGCGATTTTGCCTTTGCGCGGCAAGGTGCTTAACACGTGGGAGGTTGACCCCGATCGCATTTTCGCCTCTCAAGTGATTCACGATATCGCAGTGGCCGTGGGGGTCGACCCCCATAAGATTGATGACCCCGTTGATTTAAAGGGACTGCGTTACGGCAAGGTTTGCATTCTTGCCGATGCGGATGTGGACGGAAACCATATTCAGGTTCTTTTGTTGACGCTTTTTTATCGTCATTTCCCCAAATTAATTAGCGAAGGCCACGTCTTTGTTGCGCAGCCGCCGCTATTTCGTGTTGATGTGCCAAAAGTTGGGAAAAAGGCTGAAAAGAAGATTTATTGCGCCGATGATAAGGAATTAAAGCGCACCTTAACCAAACTGGAAAAAGACGGCGTTAATACAGAAAAAGTCAATATCTCCCGCTTTAAAGGTTTAGGGGAAATGAGTGTGGCGCAACTAGCTGAAGCTGCCTTTCATCCCGATACGCGGCACCTACTTCCGGTAACGCTTGGCATGCTCGAAAAATCTGAAACCGATGCCGTGATGACGCTTTTGATGGGTAAGGGTGAAGCACAAGGGCGACGCCTCTGGATGGAGACTCACGGCGAAGATCTTGAATTGGATATTTAGGCGTTTCAACCTAGGTCTTGCGACAAAGGACAAGAAAGGGGAAGAATCCTCGGGAATTCTCAGTCTCTCTCGATAAAATCGCGGCATTCTGACTTTCATTGGAACCTGAAGGAAATTTATAACTATGAAACGTTCAATTATTCTTTTAACAGCTTGCTCGGCTTTGGCTCTCGCCTTGGTCGGATGCGGCGATAAGAAGGCTGAAACCCAAAAGGTAGAAGCCAAAGAAGTCACTATTACTGTTGGTGCGACTCCTGTTCCCCATGCGGATATTTTGAAAGTAGCCGCTGGCGAGTTAAAGAAGGAAGGTGTTAATCTCAAGATTATTGAATTCACCGATTACGTCAAACCCAATCTCGCCCTCGCCGACAAAGAACTCGACGCCAACTACTTCCAACACATCCCCTATTTAGAAAGTTTCGCCAAAGATCGTAAGCTCAATCTTTCTGTTCTTTGCAGCGTGCATATCGAGCCGATGGCTGTTTACTCTAAGACCGTTAAGGATTTAAAGAGCATCCCGGCTGGTGCCAAAGTGGCTATCCCGAACGATCCGACAAATGGCGGTCGTGCTTTGAAGGTTTTAGCCGACGCTGGACTCTTTAGTTTGAAAGAGGGTGTTGGCATCAACGGAACACCTGCTGATGTGATCAACAACAAGTTCAAGGTCAAGGTCGTTGAAATGGAAGCCGCGGTTCTTCCGCGTGCACTCGATGATGTGACATTGGCTGTCATTAATTCGAACTACGCCTTGGGTGTTGGTTTGAACCCGACAAAGGATTCTCTCTTTATTGAGAATTCGGAATCGCCCTACGCTAACGTTGTTGTGATTCGCACAGGTGACAATCGCGAAGCTTTAGGTAAGCTCGCTCAAGTGATGCGCTCTCCTGCAATTCGCGACTACATCGTCAAGCAATACAAGGGTGCTGTAATCCCGACGTTCTAATCGTTTGGTTTTACGTTTAAGCATGAAAAAAGGCGGCTTCGTAGTGGGGCCGCTTTTTGTTAGCCTCGCACTTTTCCCCTAATCCATTCGAACTATGGGGGATGTGCTTTTGAGTTATAGGAAAACGATGATTTTGCTCGTATAGTTTGCAACGAAGGTAGGGAAAACAGTTCTCGCTTTCAACTCTCCTTAAGAACCAAGTTGAGGTGATATACCTCTTCGGGACTGGTCAATGCCCATCCAGGGAATCCCTGGGTGGGCTTTTTTTCGCAGCAATCTTTGGATCGGTGGAGCTTTAGAAATTCGGCTAGGTTGCGAAGCTTGTTGAAGTTTCACTTCGTCAAAGCGCCGATTACGGCCAAGGGTCCTTTTTCACAATAAAGGCGCGAGGGAGCCCCTGACTTTAGTCATCGGGAGTTGTCAGAAAGAGGGAAAATCAATAGCCTAGAACCTTTAATGGCTTCTTTAAAGCCATTGCTTAAGTAAAACTGTTGCGCTGTTTCCGATATAGCTTCCGTTGCGAGAGCAACTACTCCGATTGTCGATGCTGCCTTTTTTGCATAGTGAATCGCTTCTTTAAGCATTGACGTCCCAAGCCCTTGTCTTTCAAATTTTGAATCGACGGCAAGTCTTCCAAGTAATACGACAGGAATCGGATTGGGCATATTCCTTCGAAACAGAGCTTTTACACTGCAGTGACATAAGTTGCTTGAGGAAAGGCAAAAATACCCTGCAATCGCTCCATTCCTTGTTTGGACAACATAGGTCCTTGATGCACCGCTTTGCTCGTTTCTCATAGCCTTAATTCTGAGCCACGTGTTTAAGGATTCCTCTTTGCAGTTAAAAGCAGAGAAGAAAGGGGTCATTTGTTCGGATAAAGGCTTTGGAGCTAGAAACAGAGACATTAGTCTTCCCATACTGGCTTAAAGTTCATCAATTTCTTTCTTTTGGCCAGAATTTTTTTATCTGTTTCTGGTTTTGTTACGATGTCCAAGCAAGAATTGAATGCTTTTGGGGAGAGCCAGATTATTTTGTCATCTAGACGACTTGCAAGTACATCTCTAAGAGCTTCAACGATTAGCTCATTTTTGCTTCGCCCGTCTCTGTCGGCAATTTCTGAGAGCATTTCCGCATCAAAATCATTTAGTCTGATTGTGATTGTATGTGACATAATTTAACCTCATTCTTTGAAATCAATTGTATTCAAATTGAACGCATTTATCTTCTTTTTACTGCTTTTTGTCATTTTTGTAGCGCGACCTGTCTCATATTAGTTTGTCTTGGCGATTAACTCTGAAGAGGGTTTAGGGTTGTACAATCATGCCAAATAAGAATTGTTCTCAAAAACTATTGTCATGGTTAAACATCATTATTTGGTCGATGGGATGACGTGCGCGTCTTGCAGCGCTCGTGTCACGCGTGCGCTCGAAAGTGTGAAAGGCGTACAGAAAGCAACGGTAAATCTCTTACGCAAGACCGCTCTTGTTGAAGTTGAAGACGAAAACTTCGATGAGATTCTTTTATTTAAGGCTGTGCAAAAAGCGGGCTACAGCCTACATAACGCCAATAGCAACAAACGCAAACTATTAAAACCGAAAACATTGAATACGCAGATGTGTGCGACAGTTATTTTGGCTGCCACGTTGATGCTTTTTGCTTTCTTTGGTTTGAAGTGGACGCTTCAGCCTGTGACAGTGGCTATCTGTGAGGCGCTCCTATCTCTCACTGTTTTCTGGATCAATCGTCAGCATTGGACTTCAGGCATGAAGGCGCTCTTTGCGCTTTCTCCGACGATGGATTCTTTGGTCGCTATCGGTTCGAGTGCATCTTACCTTTATAGCTTGGTTGTTTTTCTTCTGGCTTTTAACACAGAGGCAGGCGTTACAAGTGAGACCTTGATGGGTCTTTACTTTGACTCCTCGGCGATGATCTACGCCTTTGTTGGTGTCGGTAAATGGCTTGAAGGACGCGCTAAAGATAAGTCTGTTGCGGCTCTCGAAGGCCTTGCGCGTTGCATACCTGATCAAGCAACACGACTCGTTAATGGAAAAGAGGAACGGGTCCCCACGGCAACGCTTCTTAAAGGAGACATCCTTTTAGTGCGAGCAGGAGAATCGATTCCTGCAGACGGAAAGATTGTAAAAGGCGAAGCCGAAGTCGATGAGTCGGTTCTCACAGGAGAAAGTCTCCCTCGTATGATGGGAGTGGGTAGTGACGTTTCCTGCGCTACGATGGTCACATCGGGCTGGCTACAGATGCGTGTGCTGCGCGCTGGGACGCAGACAAAGTTTTCAAAGATTCTTTCTTTAGTTGATGCTGTTTCAGAAACGAAAGCTCCGATTGAGCGCGTTGCCGATCGCGTCAGTTCCGTTTTTGTTCCCTTCGTTATTTTTGTGGCTCTCGCGACATTTGTTGTGTGGGTCTCATTAGGGCGCTCCGTTGAATTCTCCTTAGTAAGTGCCGTTTGCGTTTTGGTGATTTCTTGTCCGTGTTCTTTGGGACTTGCAACGCCAGTGGCTGTGACAATTGGAAGTACGCTTGCCGCTCGGCACGGTGCGTTCTTTAAGAATGCGCAAGCAATCGAAGAGTTAAGTCGCATCGATACAGTCGTCTTCGATAAGACAGGGACGCTCACAGAAGGCGAATTCGAAGTGGTTGAATTCCGCGTAAGGGAAGAAAAAAGAAATGAAGCGCTCCTTGCCGCATTAAGTGTCGAAAGACTTTCAACACACCCATTGGCAAAAGCAATTTGCCGCTATATCCAAGCGAAGGATGTGAGGCCAGAAGATGTCCAAAATTTTGAAGCACGAGTCGGGGCTGTAAGTGGCACCGTTTCTGGTAAACGTATCGAAATCGGCAATTCCATTTCTTTAGGGATTGCTGATGTTGTTGCTAGCTCCCCATTGGCTGCGAAGCCGAAAATTGTCGCGGGTTCCACACGCCTCTTTTTAACAATCGATGGTGAGCTTGTTGCGGCTATTGACTTGGCAGACCGCTTGCGTGATGGCGTTGAGTCGCTCATTGGTGCACTTCAAGAAAAGAACATCACCGTGATTGCCGCAAGTGGCGACGCACGACCTGTCTTACAGTATCTTAAGAAACGACTTAATCTTGCGAAGTCCTATGGTGCAATGAGGCCTGAGGATAAGCAAAAACTCATTTCTCGATTAAAGCGCGAAGGACACCACGTGCTCTTTGTCGGAGATGGCATTAACGACGCTCCGTCTTTGGTTGAGGCAGACGTCGGTATGGCCGTGGGCGCAGGAACCGATGTGGCGGTCGAATCAGCCGATGTGGTGCTTGTCAATAACCACATGGCAGATATCGCTGCGTGTATGGATTTGTCGCACGCTTTAATGCGCAATATTCACCAGAATCTATTTTGGGCGTTCTTCTATAACTTACTTGGCATTCCGCTTGCGGCAGGATTCCTTTATCCGCTGACGGGCTGGCAATTAAGCCCGATGTTTGCCGCGGCTGCTATGAGCTTAAGTTCGATTTGTGTGGTATCGAACGCCTTACGACTTTTCACGTGGAGACCAGAGCCTCTTTATGAGAAGGCCGGTTCCGAAGAAAAAGATTCCAATTCTCAAATTAAGGAGCAAAGTATGACAATCTATTGGGTTCGTATTGAAGGGATGGCCTGCGAGCATTGCGCTAAGGCTGTCACAAAGGCAATTTCTGCCTTACCTGGCGTCACAGAAGTCACGGTAGATCTTGTGAAAAAGGGCGCAACGGTCAAGAGTTCTGCCGCACTTGATTACGAAGCTGTTAAGAAGGCAGTAAACGACGCCGATTTCAACTTCATCGACATGAAAGAAATCTAAGCGTTTTCTTTTCTATAGTTTGCAAGTAGGCCTGATGGCGTTTGGCTATCGGGCCTATTTAGTTCCACGTGAAGTAACTGACAGCCGAAAAGATGGCGAGCATCAAAGCCACTGCTGCAATGCAGGGTTTTAACGTCTTAAAGAAGTCAGCTTTAAAGTAATCCAAAGAGACCATCAGGCACACGTGAGTGGGCGTGACCATCTGACCGCACACGCCGCAAACGAGCACCAAGCCAATGAGATCTAATGAACCTTGAGCGACAGCCGCGACAATCGGCATCATCATCGCCACATGCCCTTGAGACATGCCAGTTAGCATGCCGATAAGAAAACTGATGAATCCAAGAATAAGCGGTAAGGGGAGGGTGCTTGCTTCAAAGCTCACAACAATTTGCGCTAAAACGCCACTTGCTTCCAAAAGCTGAATAAAGTAAAGAATCAAACCCACATCACGCAAAAGACGAAATTCGAGGGCATCAACGAAAATTTCTTTGAGGCTTACTTTGCGATCGAGGAAGCGAAGGATTGGGTAAAGCAGCGCGACGATAATAAAGATGGAAATTGAGGCAGGGAGACCTGCGAGAAGCGAAATCCCAAAAACCCCGAAAAACGGCAACAGCGCCAAAATAAAGTCAATACGATAGTGGGCAAGTTCCTTTTTACTTGGTTCCTCTTTGGGTTCGACAATCTTTAAGGGAGAAACAAAAAAGAACCATCCAATAGTGAGCATCAGAGCGCTGACCCAGAGTAGATGCAAAATCACATCAGCAATGGGAACATTGACAATCGCACAGGTTAAAAGAATGCCTGGGACGATGGGGTTGGAAAACTCCATGATGTGCCGAAACCAGTAATTGATTAGGGCTTTTTTCTCAGGACTCACATCTTGACCCTGTGCAACGGCTTCGACAATAGGCGCAGAAAAACGAGCTCCGCCAATGGAAGGTAAGAGCCCGAGAAAAGCCGACATTGCCACTAACGTCACTTTCTTCGAAGGAATGAGGTGATGAAGGTATTGCACGAGTCCATTTAAGACGCCGCTTTTACGCAATTCGATTTCTAAGCAAACGACAAAATACAAGGCAAAAATGAGGTCGTAGGTTCGCGACATCGTAAGCGTTGACTTCAGAGCCTTAAGTAGCGAAGCGGGTCTCGTGTCGAGAATTGCCCAGACAAAAAGACCACCCAATAAGATTGCGGGACCAATTGGGACGTGTTTACGAATCAAAACGACCATAAGCACGATGGCCGCAAGCAAAACAAGATAAATGGACATGGCTTAGGCCTTTGTCTTTTGTGGGCTAAGAAAGAAACCTGTTTTCTGAAGGTTTGGGATTTTACGCTGTAAAGTGCTCTCTTGCCTGCGACAAAAGGCGTAGAAAAGTTTGATTTAAATAAAAACTATTTGTCAGAAAAGCTTGGAATGCCGCGTGCGTCACGGATTGCTAAAAAGAAAGAGGGCGGAAAGTAGGGAGCCGCCTTAATCTTAAGGGGGTCGTGATCGAGCACTTTATCGATCTCAAACATGCCATCCACATCGCTTGGATTCACACCCGCGAGAAACCCCTCGGGTACCTCTTTTATGGGGCAATTGGCAAAGGTACGCATAAAGCTTGAGCCCTGTTGATTCGAGCAAAAGAGTTCAGCAGGAACGACAGACAGTCCACTATTTTCAAAAGCACTATCAAAGCGCCAGGCCTTGAGATTTCCTTTAAAGATATCTTCAGGGATCTCTTTGAGTGCCTTACAAGAGGCAAAGACTTCCCGAAAATCGGTTGCATTTCCCGCTGCTGAAAAAAGCGTGGCATCAAGCGAAGCGATGCCGCTTCCTTTAAAAAGGCTATGAAAGGAACGCACCTTTGTGAGCGTTAAAAAGATAAGCTTTGGAACGCTTTTGAGCTTTGGAAGGTGTGCAAACGTTCCTGTTAGGTCAGCAATCTGCGGGTTGCGCATAAAAAGCGCTTCGCTTAGGCGTTCAAGATTTTCGGGTGGCGTCTCTGGGTTCCAGATTTGCGCGTGAGTAGCCGCTTTCCAGGTATCAGCGCTAACAAGCGGAGGCAACTCATCGCAAAGCGCCAGAGTTTGCTTTGGGAGCGTAAGCGAGGCAACGGGAAGAACACCTTGCACATCAATTGCGAGGATATGGGTTCCCTTTTTTAAGGAAAAGCTCACTTTGGTCACATCGTTTTCTTTCCAAAGTAGGCTTTCGTTTGTTTCTCCTACTGTAAAGTGAATGACCTTTTCGCTACCAGAGGGGTTGGGGAGAAACTGAAATTGAACGCTTTCAGTTCTTCTTTTAATGATGAGTTCAAGCTTTAGGCTAGGGGTCATTTCGCCTCTCCTTGGCTTTGCTCGGCGTAGCAATCGAGTTTTGTGTTGCGCTTAAAGTTGGCAAAGCTCTTGGGTAAGTGTTTGAGCTTGTAGCAAAAGGCAAACATCGCATCGGCGCAGTGAAGGTGCTTTAACGCTAGAAGAATATCGTCATCAACTTCAGTGAGATTTACGCAACCAGCAAAACACTGCTCAAGATTAAGAATCTCTGGATTCTTATCGAAAAAGTGCGGAGCAATGCTTTCGAGTTCTCGTAGGTTGGCAGCCCAGCCGACAAAGTCATTTTTCTGCCGCAGTGCCCGCGGATGAAAAGCAGGTAAAGGATCGAGAACGCGGGTGAGGCCTCGGGCAAACTGAAACGGTCTTACCGCGTAATTTTCTGGGCTATAAAGCGTCACGGTATATAGCCCCGCCTTTTTCCACGTGTGAGAAATCGCATCGGTCGCCTCAAATTCAAAGCGCTCTGTTAGGCCATCGCCCCAATCGATAAGAAAGTCTCCTGTGAGCTCAAGATCGATTGCATAAAAGTTAAGGACCCTCTGGGGTTTGGCGGTAGCTTTCCAGGTAAAACGAAAGGTAGCGTCGCTTTTTGTGGCGCCAGGGCGCACCCATCCCATGATTTTGCGACGGGTGGGATCGGTCCAAGAAAAGAAAGCGTGATTGGCCCCGAGGAGAAAATCATCGACTACATAGGGAGTCGGTGATTGGCCAAAGGGATTTTCCACCTTCTCTAAATTACTGCATTCGGCAAAGGCTCTCGAGCAAAGGGTTTCTTTTGTGACGCCTTTTAAGAGCCCAGCAGGTATTTCTTTTAGAGCACTCTTAGCAAAGAGTTCGCGAATCGAAGCGATTTTATGAATCGGGGAAAACAAATCGGCGTCAATTGTTTCTATGGAACTCAAATAAAACGCTCGATCGAAATATTCCAAATCGGGATTGGCGACAAAAAGATTGGGAGCAACAGTTTTTAGTGGCGATTTTTCGCCTCTCTCAGCAATAACGAGTTTAGGCAGCACCCTCGAAGAAAGGAGCTCACCCGTGGCAGTTGTTTCACCGACCGTTAATGTCGGAAGCGCTGTGGCGATGATTTCCGTTTCTTTGGGAAGCTCTTTTAACGGCAACCACCCCGAAGAGGTATGGATACGAATGCGAGCCGCAGAAATCGTAAAAAGGTGATGCGTTTTCGTAAGAGTTGCCGTGAAATTTTCGTCTGAAGCCATCCGATGCAATTCATCGTCAGAAATTGTGCAGTCGATTTCTTCAGTGACTCCATCGCCCCAATCGATTGTGATTTTTCCGACCTGATCCATCGCAAAGCGCGGTATCTTATAAAAAACGATGCGTACATCAATATCGCCACTTCCCGTAAGGTCAATGACAAGGTCATGAATGCGTAAAGTCGGAGTCGAAACTTGAGCCATAACGTGCAATTGTATAAGAGCGCTAACTGTGTGCGATTTCTTTAAGAAGAATTCGCCTTAGCGTCCATGTCGGCTAAAAGCGGATCGATAAGTAGACTAATGACGCGAAGTCTTTCAACAAGCGTGTGGCTTTGCGCAGTAAGACGCAATTTTTCCGGTCCAATAAGACGCATATCACGCCGCGACTGCATGAGTTTTACAAGGGAAATTGCAGAAAACTTCGGCCGCTCTTCAAAGGTAAAGAGAACCGCGTTATCGGAGGCATCGATTTTTCGGATGCCTAATTGACGAGAACGAAGCCTTAATCGATGCACAGCAATCAAGGCTTGTGTTGCCTCAGGCATCTTCCCGTAGCGATCGGCCAAACTGTCGACAATCGCCTCAATTTCAGTGGGGTCTTTTGCTGTGGCGAGTTTCTTATAAAACATTAAGCGATTGCCAACGTCAGGAACGTAATCGTCTGGAAGCAATGCACTCATATGTAGGTTGATTTCCGTTAATGCGCCAAAGGGATTCTCAAGAGAGGGATTTCTTCCTTCTTTAAGGGAGGTGACGGCCTCTTTAAGCATTTCTGTGTAAAGCTCAAAGCCAATCTTGGAGATTTCTCCGCTTTGTGCTTCGCCGAGAATTTCACCGGCCCCTCGGATCTCTAAGTCATACATCGCAAGATTAAAGCCACTACCTAAATCCTCTAAGCGCTCGATAGCGTCTAAGCGTTTTTTCGCATTACTCGTTAATGCATCCTCTGACGGGATTAAAAGGTAGGCGTAGGCTTGATGGTGAGAGCGTCCGACGCGACCCCGCAATTGATGCAACTGCGCAAGACCCAAACGATCTGCCCGATGCATGATGATGGTGTTGGCGTTGGCAATATCAATACCATTTTCAATAATCGTCGAACAAAGAAGAACATTGGTGCGTTGCTGATAAAAGTCGTGCATCGCCGCTTCAAGCTCTCTTTCTGGCATCTGTCCGTGCGCTAAACCGATACGAGCTTCAGGGACAAGAGTCTTTAAGCGCTCTAAGCGCATCTGAATCGTATCCACATCGTTATGAAGAAAATAGACCTGACCGCCGCGCTTGAGTTCACGCAGGATGGCTTGGCGGATTAAGTCGTTACTTTCTTGCCTGACGAAGGTCTTAATCGAAAGACGCTTTTCAGGAGCCGTCGTAATCACAGAATAGTCCCGAATCCCTTCTAAGCTCATCGCAAGGGTTCTCGGGATGGGTGTGGCTGTGAGTGTCAAGATATCAACTTCAGCACGAAGTGCCTTCAAGCGCTCCTTTTGTCTTACGCCAAAGCGGTGTTCTTCGTCGATAATGACAAGCCCTAAATTCCGAAATCGAATCTTCTCGCTTAAGAGTTTATGTGTGCCAATTGCGATATCGATCGCGCCTCTTTCGAGACCAGCGAGCGTTTTATCCATCTCTTTTCCGGCTCGAAAGCGCGAGAGCTCTTTGATTGTGACGGGCCAGGCGGCAAAGCGATCGGCAAACGTTCTTGTGTGCTGCTCGACTAAAAGCGTTGTCGGGCAAAGAACAGCGACTTGTTTTCCGTTCATCACAGCTAAAAACGCGGCTCGCAGGGCAATTTCTGTTTTCCCAAATCCAACGTCTCCACAGACAAGGCGATCCATCGGACGGCCCTTTGTCATATCGCGAATCACGTCAGCAATGGCTTTGGCTTGATCGGGCGTTTCTTCGAATTCAAAACCTTCGGCAAAAGCTTCGTAGTCGGCATTTTTAAGAGAAAAGCTCATTCCGGCTCGCGCTTCGCGCTTAGCGTACAAATCAAGAAGCTCAGCGGCTGTGTCGCGCGCTTTTTGGGCAGCTTTTTTCTTGGTCCTTTCCCAGTCGCCACGACCTAAGGTATTGAGTGGCGCATCCTGCGTGTCTCGCCCTGTGTATCGCGCAATTAAATGCAATTGAGAAACAGGGACAAAGAGCTTGGCACCTGCCGCGTAATCGATGCGAAGAAATTCCATCTTTCCTTCTTCGCTTTCAATCGTCTCGAGTCCCACATAGCGGCCTACGCCGTGTTCGGCGTGAACAACGGGGTCTCCAGGAGCTAACTCTCTTAGGTCGCGAATTGTGGCCTCAAGATTCGCTGAGCGATTCTTAATGCGGCTCTTGCGGGCCGTAGCTCGCAGTAGATAGATTTCTGTTTCTGTGATAACCGTAAAAGAAGGAGCCTCAAGCGCAAAGCCTGAGGTTAGAGGCGCCTGCGCTAAACACAAAGGGGCCTCTGAATCGTAAAACTCTTTAAAACTAGAAACGCTTTGAGTTTTATGAAAGTTAATTTCAAGCAGCTCTTCAATGCGACTTAGTCGGCCTTCGCCTTGAGCGCAAATTAAGATGCGTCGATTTTCTCGAATAGAGGCGTTGATATAGCCTTCGAGCTTTGCTAAGGGGCGTTGTGCTCGACGTTCAATCGATAAATCCGGTAGCGTCGAGGGACTTGGCTCTAGGCGAATGCGAGAAAAGGTGCCGATGGAAGCGAAAAAAGCGGGCGCTGCTAAGAGAAACGCTTTTGGGTTAAGAGCGGGTCTTTCGTTATCGTGCCGCAAGAATTCGTAGCGCTCTTCGGTTTCCTTGAAAAAGGAGGTGATGGCCGCATCCACATCGCCATGCGTGAGAACAATCGCGTTTTCCGGAAGGTAATCGGCAAGCGTTGCGGTTTTTTCGAAAAAAAGCGGAAGGTAGTACTCGATACCAGGCGCGGCAAGCCCCTTTGTTGTATCGGTGTAAACCGAAGACCGTGTTGGGTCACCTTCGAAGGTTTTGCGCCAATTCTCTCGGAAGAAGTTAAGCGCTTCTTCGTCCATCGGGAATTCGTGCCCAGGGAGGATACGAATGACAGAAACCTCTTTATCCGAGCGCTGTGTATCGGGATCGAAAACGCGGATTGAGTCAATCTCGTTATCAAAGAGATCTAAACGGAAGGGGTGCTTCTCTCCCATCGGAAAGATATCGATGAGGCTACCGCGAATGGAGAATTCGCCTGCGGCATAGACTTGATCGACTCTCGCGTACCCACTTTCGATTAAAACCGACTTTAAGCTTTCAAGGTTAAGTTTTTGGCCCTTTTCATAAAAGAAGGTGTTGCTTGCAACAAATTCGCGTGGCGGGAAGTGAAAAGCTGCACAACAGGCTGAGACAATCAGCACGTCAAGAATCATGCAGTCCTTGTCGTTTGTGAGTTCCCACAGTGTTTCAAGTCGTTCGCTTACAAGAGCCTCATGCGGGCTCGTTGTATCGTAGGGAAGCGTTTCCCAATCTGGAAGGAGGGCAATCTTAGCTTCTGGGACAAGCCAAGCGAGTTCATCGTTTAAGCGCAAAGCCTCTGAAGCGTCGGCGCAAACGATAGTGAGAAGCCTTTTTTCTTTTCTCGATTTCTCGATAAGAGAGGCGATTGCCGCAGAAGAACCTGCGCCTGTGATCGGGCGAACAACGGTACGCGTGCCGCAGGCTGGAATTGTGAAGTCTGCGGGGAGCGCACCGAGGAAAAGCTCTTCGTGCGGCATGGAGTTTGTTTGTTACTTCGCGTCAGTGACCTTGGCTTTATTGACAATTGAGTCAATGTAGGTCTGAACCTTTTGCTGGGTAATAAGTTGCGTCAAAGAGGCTTTCACCGTCTCGAAATTGGACCAGCGCTGCGCAGCGCGACGTCCTTCGAGTTTGACAATGTGCCAGCCAAGACGGGTCTTTACCGGTTCGGTTGTCATCTTGCCAGGCTTTAAATCCTTAAAGCTTGCGGCAAATTCACTATCAAAGACAACAGGGGAAGTCCAATCGATGAGGCCACCCGCGTTCTTATTTTGCTCTGTGTCAATCGAGTATTCCTTCGCTAAGGCTTCGAACTTTTCGCCTGAGCGAAGTTTCTTTAAGACTTCCTTGGCTTTGGCTTCATCGCGAACAAGAATGTGGCGCACGGAAACTTCTTCGTTACCCCAGGCCTTCTTTTCCTTTTCGTAAAGGTCGCGTACTTCGCTATCTTTAATCGGGTTGGCTTTAATCCAATCGGAAACAAGTGTGCGAATCAAAAGCGCATCCGTGCTCTTACGGATGTTGTCTTTTACATCCTTTCTTCTATCAAGCTTGGCGTTTTTTGCTTGTTGCAAAAGCGCTGTGTCGCGAATGAGCATGTAGCGCACGCGCTGCTCAAGCTGTGCGTCCCGTGTGGCACCGCGTTTGACGAGTGCATCGATGACTTCTTCTTGATCGGCCTTCGAGACGGTTGTGCCGTTCACTTGAAAGGCCGTTACGGCAGCGTTCGCGCTGAAAGCAAGGCCGCCTAATACGCATAAAGAAATCAGGGACTTCGAAAATTTCATTTGTCTTCCTCCAATCCATTTTCTTGTGGCATCTTTTTTGTCACCCATATTCCAAATCCTAAAGTAAAGAGGAATGTGATGCCGAGTAAACCAAACATTTTAAAGTTAACCCATGTTTCCGTCGAGCAGCCATAGGCGACCGCTAGATTGACAAGTCCAATGAGTGCAAAGAAAATGCACCAGGCCTTTTGCATGGTATTCCAACAATCCTCGGGAAGCGTCAACTGTTTTTTAAATAGCGTTGTCATGAAGTTTCTTCCGGAGAGAATTCCGTAAAGCAAAATCGCACCAAAGATCCAATAAAGAATCGTGGGCTTCCACTTAATAAACATCTCGTTGCGTAAAACAATGGTGAGCGTGCCAAAAACGAGAATCACCGCTAAAGAGATCCAGAGCATCACCTCTGGCTTTTTCCCGCGAACAATTACAAAGAGCACTTGCAATAGCGATGCGACGATGGCTACGCATGTTGCGGCAAGGACTGGCGCCTGAGCCGCATCAAAGGGCAACCCAAAGGTTGTGTCAAAAAAAGCGGAGCACCCTTCGGGGTTTCCTTGCGCGAATTTAAACGTCGCAAAGAACAAAATGACGGGAAAAAGATCAAATAAAAGTTTCACGGTCGAATGCTTGTAAGAAAAGATAAAGCCCTAAATTCTTGATGGGCGACAGTTTAACGAAACAGAAAGATAATCAACGTACAAAGTTGTTGCTAAACGTTGTAGCGGCAAAATCCTGAAAAAACCTTTTTACCGGATTCTTTATTTTACGAGTTGCATCTCGTAAAATTACGAGGCGCATCTCGTAAATTCAGGAGTGCCCCATGTTTGTCCGTAGCGAATTTAGCCTTATTAAAAAGCGTCTAACAGAAAAGCGTCGTTTCATTCAAGTCGTTCTTGGTCCACGGCAGGTTGGCAAGACTACGCTTGTTTTGCAAGTGCTTAAAAGCCTTAACTGTCCGAGACTTTATTTCTCAGCCGATAAGGTTTTAGCTGGGGACGCCGCGTGGTTGAGTTCCTGTTGGAATGCTGCTCGACTTGAGGCTAAGAAGCACCCAAAAGAAGATGTTGTCCTTGCCATCGATGAGGTGCAAAAGGTTGAGAACTTTTCCGAAGTTGTTAAGCGCGAATGGGATGAAGATACTCGAGAAAAACGGCCGATTAAGGTTTTGCTCCTTGGTTCATCACGAGCCTTGATGGTTTCTGGCTTAAGCGAATCCTTGATGGGGCGTTTCGAAGAAATCCGTATGACGCACTGGACATATGAGGAAATGAAAAAAGCCTATGGCTTTACGCTTGATGAGTTTATTTTCTATGGAGGCTACCCAGGAGCTGCTACTCTTATCCCGAAAGAGGAAGATCGTTGGAAGGCCTATGTACAAGCCGCCATCCTCGAAGCAACTGTCAATCGCGATATCTTTGAAGATAACCGCATTGCCAATGCGGCATTGCTAAGGAAGACACTGCAATTAGGAGTCCGTTATTCAGGAAAGATTCTTTCTCTAACGAAACTTTTAGGCGAACTTCAAGGTAAAGGCAACACGGCAACGATTGCAAGCTACTTAGAAAAATTAAATGAGGCGGGGCTTTTAGGAGCTTTACCCAAATTTTCAATCGATTGTGCTCGATATCGTGCAAGCATTCCCAAGTTTCAGGTGTGGAATAACGCTCTGTGCGCGGCATACTTCTCCGAGAGTTTCCAAGAGATTCGTCAAGACAGTGCCATCTGGGGGCGCTGTGTTGAGTCAGCCGTTGGCGCTTATCTTGTGAGCCAAGGATTTCGAGAACATTTTGATGTGATGTATTGGCGTGAAGGTAACGACGAAGTGGACTTTGTCTTAAAGATAAAGGGGAAACTTATCGCTCTTGAAGTTAAGAGCAATAGCGAAAAGCGCGCCAAAGGATTGGAGAAGTTTTCTAAGATGTTTCATCCCGATAAGGTCTACATTGTGGGGGACGGCGGTCTTAGTCTTGATGTGTTTTTCAAAACGAGTCCCGAGGATTTACTCACCTAAATGCGCTATTTGTTAAAAAAGGCTTCTCTTTGTTTCTTTCCGAAAGATTGCCTCTTTCGAGTTTGATTGAGGCGATACAATCAAAACTCCTTGTTATTTCTCAGGGATTTGGTGTATACATCGGAATCTTTATTTATGTTTTTTAATCGCCTTAAATATTTCATCATGACACTTGCTTCGTGTACATCCGTCGCTACCTGTGCTGGCCCTGAACCAGTCAATACCGTTGAAGGTATTTCGAGCTATGTGCTCTCCAATGGTTTAAAGGTCGTTCTCTTTGAAGATTCAAGTAAGCCAACAGCCACCGTCAACACAACCTACCTTGTGGGTTCTCGCCATGAAAGTTATGGCGAAACAGGAATGGCGCATTTACTTGAACACTTGATGTTTAAGGGAAGTAAAAACTATCCTGACCCCACAAAAGAATTTGCACGCCGTGGCTTTCGGATGAACGGGACGACGTGGCTTGATCGTACAAACTACTTTGTGAGTTTCACAGCAAGTGACGATAACATGCGCTGGGCTCTTGGCTGGAGCGCCGATGCGATGGTCAATTCCAATATTGCCAAAAGCGACTTGGATACCGAGATGACTGTCGTGCGCAATGAATTTGAGATGGGCGAGAATAAGCCAACCCGCGTGATGTTAAAGCGCATGCAATCTGTAATCTACGATTGGCATAACTACGCTCACTCAACCATTGGCGCACGAAGCGATATTGAAAACGTTCCTATTGAAAACATTCGTGCGTTCTACCAAAAGTGGTATCAACCCGATAATGCGGTTTTAACCGTTTCAGGTCGCTTTGATTCGGAGAAAGTTTTGGGCTGGATTCAAGAGACCTTCGGTAAGATCCCGAAGCCCACACGCGTGCTTCCTCAAGAATGGACGGTTGAGCCCGTTGCCGATGGTCCGCGCTACTTTGAAATTCGCCGTCCTGGCGAAATGCAAATGGTCGCTGTCTCCTATCGGGTCCCTTCGGCTCTAGCCAAAGACGCAGGGGCTGTTGATGCTGCCGTACAGGTGCTTTCTGATGCGCCGCGTGGTCGTCTTTATAAAGCTCTCGTCGAAACTGGGTTAGCGACCCAAATCTTTGGTTGGTCAATGTCGACAAAAGACCCTGGCTTCGTGCTTTTTGGCGCTATGGTGAAAAAGGGAGACGCAATCGACCCGGTGAAAGCGAAGATGCTTGAAGTTCTCGAAGGAGAATTCGCAAAGAGTCCAGTAACAGAGGAAGAACTCAAAATCCTCAAAGCCGATAACGCGACAGATTTTGAGCGTGCTTTAAGTGACCCAGAAGAATTCGCTGTTGACTTATCTGACTTTATCGCACTAGGGGACTGGCGTCTTTTCTTTGTTGCCCGAGATAGGATGGCTCAACTCACAGCCAAAGATATCGACAAAGCAGCGTCGACCTATTTTGTGCGTGATAACCGAGTCTTGGGTCTTTTTATCCCCGATAAAGACACAAAACGCGCTCCCTTAATGCAGACACCAACGCTTGAAAGCGTCTTAGCTGGCGTGAAATTCAAAGCCGAAGGCGACGTTGCTGAGGCATTCGATGTTGATCAAGAAAATATTGTCAAGCGCACAGAGCGATTCTCTGTGGGAGATGTTTCTGTCGCACTTTTACCGAAAAAGACACGTGGTCGCACGGTTACCGTGATGACAGATTTCCGCTATGGGAATTTAAAAGCCTCGAGCGGTAAGGCCGCGTTAGACCGGCTCTTAGGTTCGATGCTACTAAAGGGCGCGAACAATCTCACGAAGACCGATATCGCTAACAAGATGACAGAACTCAAAATTCAGGGTGATGTCTTCTCCTTTACCTGTACGCGTGAGACGCTTGAGGCAGCTCTTAGCCTGATGACTGAGCTTGAAACCACAAGTACGTATCCAGAAAAAGAGGTCACACGCACCATTAAGCAAATGACCACATCGCTTGAAAGTAAGAGTGATGATCCGATAATTCTTGCGCGAGATGCGGTACGTAAGCACTTTAGAACCTACCCTGAGGGAGATCCTAGAAATGCGCTTACAACAGCGGAATTTATTGGCCTATTGAAGTCGACAAATAAGAAAGACGCATTTAGCTGGTATAGCGATGTGTTTTCAACCGAGCATGGCGCAGTGGCGATTGTTGGTGACTTTGATGCGAAGGCGGTTCGTGCGGCATTAGAGAAAACAATCGGGCAAAAGAAGTCTCAGGGAAAAGCCAATGCCTATAGCCACTATGAGGCTCAATTTAAGGCTGTTCCCGCTAAGAGAATCGTAATCGATACGCCGCAAAAAGAGAATGCGACAATCTTTGCTCGTATTGACTTTAAGGGCGAACTCTTTTCCGAGGATGCTCCTGCCTACGAGGTGGCCAATTGGATTTTGGGTGGTGGCACATCGATTTCCAATCGCTTGATCAATCGCTTACGTCAGAAAGAGGGCTTAAGTTATAGCGTTTATAGCCAGGCGCTTTTACCAGCCTTCGGAGACCGTGCCTCTTGGGTTGGATTTGCGATTGTCGCGCCACAGAATCTAGCGAAAGCGGAAAAAGGCATGAAAGAAGAAATCAAACGCGCCCTCGATAAAGGCTTTACCAAAAAAGAAGTCGAAGAAGCGGTAACGGGGCTTTTGCAACACCGTGCGGTTAACCGCTCGCAGGATGCGTATCTTGCAAGTAGCTGGATTACCTACATGCTAAAAGACAAGGACTTCCTAGAAAGTAAAGCCTATGAGGATAGATTACGCAGTCTCGATGTGAAGGCTGTGAACGCCGCGTTACGTAAGATGATCGATCCTGAGGCAATCACCTATGTGTTAGCTGGAGATCTCGCTAAGGCTAAGGCGGCTAATGCTGATTTCACGAACCCTTAAGTAACTAAAGTAGGGTAGATGCGATTCGAGGGACCAGCAGGTCCCTC
Source organism: Bacteroidaceae bacterium (assembly GCA_963652725.1). GTDB lineage: Bacteria > Pseudomonadota > Gammaproteobacteria > Burkholderiales > Burkholderiaceae_F > Duodenibacillus. Next base: position 36,796 of record CAVJUW010000008.1, read on the forward strand.
GAATGCTATGAAAGGTTCCTTTATTTAGTGGTTGTCGCCGTAACGAACCAAGATACTCGGACAGTTACGGGGATCTGTGCATTCAAATGGGACCCCAGAGCGCAATTCCACAGAAACGCGATGCACCTGACGGCGTAACATCGAAAGTTCCTCTTCTGTCATCTGACGCGGACGAGCCAAGGCCGAGGATGGATTTAAGCCAATGAGGTGCGTCCTAAATTTAAAGCCGCCATAAGGCCGTAAGCTTTCTCTTAGAGCGTGGCGCTCGGCTTTATCCATAAAGCGCCAGTGCGCAATTTGCTGCTCTTGCGTTAAAACCGGCCACAGGGCAGCGCGCTGCGTGCTATCCATCTGATCCCAAAACAGGCTGTCGTTTTGGAAAAAGAGTTCCTCATGAAAAAATATAGGCGGCTGTGCGAGCACTGAAGCTGAAAGAACAGCAACGGGAGCAATCACACAGAATTTCTTAAACGATTTTTTCATACCCCTTCACTTCCTTAGCCCCACACTGAAATGACACTGTGGGAGATTAAGTTGGACTAAGTCTAGGAGATATGAGCGCAATTAGGGTGCACAAAGTCAAAAAAATTGTAACTAGAATTTGTGGGCACACACGGACTTTTGAAAAGAGCGCACAATCCAAATGTAACAGCTTACTTTTTAGGTTCGATTTGGAGAAACTTACTATGGCTGAATTAGCACGTAACCCAAAGGTACTCGTGGTCGATGACGATCCACGTTTGCGTGATTTGTTGCGTCGGTATCTTGGAGAAAATGATTTCTCTGTCACGGTTGCCGATGGTGGCCAAAGTATGAATCGCATTTGGATGCGTGAACGCTTTGACGTTTTGATTCTTGACTTGATGATGCCAGGCGAAGATGGCCTGCAGATTCTTCGTCGTTTGCGTGCGGCGAAAGACACGACGCCGATTATTATGCTTACGGCCCGAGGCGAAGATGTCGATCGCATCGTCGGTCTCGAATTGGGTGCTGATGACTATTTACCCAAGCCCTTTAATCCACGTGAGTTGCTTGCCCGCGTGCACGCCGTGTTACGTCGTCGTCCTGAGGCAGACCAACCAGGCGCTCCCACCAAAGACAATGAAATCGTGCGCTTTGGTCACTTTGAGCTCGATCTCGGGCGTCGCGAGTTGCGTAAAGACGGTAAGGCCGTCACGCTTACCACGGGCGAATTCTCTGTGATGAAGGCCTTTGCGCGTCATGCGCGTATGCCCTTGTCGCGTGAGAAGTTAATGGAAATGGCGCGTGGTCGCGAGTACGAGGCCTTTGACCGTTCGCTTGACGTTCAGGTCAGTCGCTTGCGTAAATTAATCGAGGTTGACCCCTCAAAGCCACGGTACTTGCAGACCGTCTGGGGTTTGGGTTACGTCTTTATTCCCGATGATGACCCAGAACCTGAAGCGAAGAAAGAATAGATTTACCTATGAGCTCTGCGCTTAATCGCACGCCTAATCTATTTTGGCGCACGTTCATTCTTTTGATGTTTCTCATCATCTTTTGTGTGATGGGATGGCTTCAGAGTTTTCGTGTGCTAAACGAGACGCCGTATGTGCGTGCGACAGCGCAGCAGATTATCTCGATGGCCAATTTAACGCGCTATGCGTTAATTTCCGCTGACCCCGTTTATCGGCCTGACCTTTTGCTTGTCTTAGCCAACCGCGAAGGACTTCGCATTCTCACTAAAGAACCCGACGATGAGGTTGTCCCAGTAACGCAAGGCGGAAGCTCCATTGAAGACATTGTCGCTACCGTGCGTGAGTCTTTAGGACAAGACACGATTTTGGCCGAACGCGTCAATGATGAACCTGGTCTCTGGGTTTCATTTTCCATCGATGGGGATGCTTATTGGTTAAGAACGAACGCCACGATATTAGATCCCCCGTACGGGAAAACCTGGCTATGGTGGGCGCTGGCAGCCTTTATCGCAAGTATCTTGTGCGCGATTTTGATTACGAGTCGCTTAACCGCGCCCCTTAATCAGCTCTCGATTAACGCTCGAGAATTCGGTCGCGGACGGTTACCTAAATCGCTTCCTGAAGACAGTGGCCCCGAGGAACTGCGTGAAGTGAATTCAAGCTTTAACCGCATGGTCAAAGATATCACGCGTATGGAAAAAGACCGTGAGGTTTTACTCGCTGGCGTCTCGCACGACTTGCGTACCCCGATTACAAGACTACGCCTAGAGACAGAACTCGCTGATTTACCCAAAGAAACGCACGAAGCGATGGTAAGCGACTTAGAGCAAATGGAGCGCATCGTAAATCAGTTTATGGATTACGCTCGTCGCGACAATGTGCCGCTTTCCTCTCTTGACTTCAGTAAGATTGTCTCAGAGGCGATTCACGTGGCGCGCTTAGATATTGATCCGGGCGTACGGCTTCGCGTTTCGATTGCTCCTGACGTGTGGGTGATGGGACACGCTATTGAACTATCGCGTGTGGTGCAAAACCTCATTACCAATGCACTTCGCTACGGTAAGAGCGAAGATGGCGTCTTAGATTTATCGATCACACTCGCGAATTCCGAAGACAACAAATCCGCAAAACTTGTCGTAAGCGATAGTGGCGCAGGACTTGATATGCGTCAGGCAGAACGCCTAATGCGACCATTTGAGCGGGGTGACGCAGCGCGTGGTGGCACAGCAGGCACGGGATTAGGGCTTGCGATTGTCGATCGTGTGGTGCGTCGTTGCTCAGGAACAGTACAACTTTCTACAACCGTGCCCCATGGCTTAACGGTAACGGTGGTCTTGCCGCTTGGGAAAGCTCAAGACGAGAAGGCCTCTTAGGCCTAGGTAAGAAATTAGAAACTCTCTTTGACAATCTCGCTTACGCTCATTTCACTTTGGCTTAACTCTTCTCCCTTTTTCACTTCAGTTTCCGATAGCGTGAGTTCGAGTTCTTTGATGCGAAGAGTGCATTCTTTTTCAGATGCCTCATCATCACTATCCTTACTTAAACGCAAAGCGCGCAGTAAGAGCGCATAGGACTTCATTTTTGCTGCGTACGAATCGCTCTCTTTTTGAGTAAGTATCTTTGTTAAGAGTAAATAGGCAGGAATGTAGCCTGCGCTTGCCGCACGCGTCGCCCAATCAAGCCCCGTGTTGGCTCGGATTTCTGGCAATCGCCCTGATTGATAAAAAAGCGCTAAGAGGTATTGCGCTTTCGCATCTTTATTTCGAGCGGCTTCCGAAATCCACCGTATCGCTTCGCCTTCGTTTCTTGCTGGATTGTCTTCTCTTAAGTAAAGCTCTCCAAGCTCACGAGAGTACTCAGTTAAGCCGCTTAACACGGCTTTTCTTAAGTAGGAAGTCGCTTGCCGTAGGTCAACGTGGCAGCCTCGGCCTAAAAGGTAAGCATCAGCACTTTCTTTTTGACTTAAAGCGTGTCCTTGCGCAGCGGCAAGTCGAAACCACGTTAAGGCCTCTTGGCTATTGGCCTCACAGCCAAATCCCCAGAGTAGGCTTCGTGCCAAATCGTATTGCGCAGGAGCGTACCCGACAGTTGCCGCTTTACGAAAAAGCGAATGAGAAAGTGCAGGATTGGCTCTTACGCCTTGCGCTCTTGCAATCAGAATGGCCAATAAATGTTCACTTTGCGCATGCTCTTTTTCTGCCGCTTTCTTAAGCCACTTGACAGCCTCACGGTTTTCGCTTGCTAAGGGTGAGCCACTTGTGAGCGCTTTGGCTAGTTCGAACTGCGCTTGGGCATTCCCGAGAGCCGCCTCGCGTGCCATTTGATCGATTGAGCGGTTTGTGGGAGCGTTAAGAGCAACTTTTCCCACAAGCCGATCGAGAACGGGCGAGCTTTTTACCTCTTCTGGAAGCGTAAAGCGCAAGTCAACGTCTTTTTTCATTGCGCCGCCGCTTCCCTAAAGAGAAATTCAAATTCGGGATTGCCGACGTTGGGTAAGCGAATCGGTTCACACCCATAAAGCGACAAAGCCTCGATTGTCTTATAAAGAGCAGCGATAGCCTGTAGCCTCGGGAATGTCTTACGCCAAACGAGGGCTACCGTGCGACGCGGAACAGAAACACGCGTAAACGGTATAAAGCGAAGCATCGTGTTCTTTTCGTAATACGGGTACGCACTTGCTGGAAGCAGAGTCGATCCCAAACCCTGCGCGACCATGTAGACAATCGTCTCAAGGGAGGTCCCTGTGGAGGGCTTCACAGGTTGCGGGTCATTTCTCGAAGAGTCAAAACAGAAGTGAAGAATCTGATCTCTTAGGCAGTGACCTGTTCCAAGTAAAAGAAGCGGCTCATTGCGGATTTCAAGCTTACTCACGGTTTCTTTTTCTGCGAGCCTGTGATGCACAGGAAGACAAGCTAAAAACTCTTCTCGATAAAGAGGCACAACGCTTAGCGTTGGCTCATCAACAGGAAGCGCCATAATCGCCGCATCGATTTGACCGGTCTTTAATTGCTCGATTAATTCCGCGGTCTTTGCCTCAGAAAGAATAAGCGGCATAGAAGGCGCATTTTCTGAAATCCCTGAAACCAGATTCGGAATCAAAAAAGGCGCAATAGAGAAAATCACACCCAGATTTAACGGGCCCGAAAGAGGGTCTTTCCCAATTTCCACACAACGCATAATCTTGTCGGCTTCCTCTAAGACGCGTTGCGCTTGCTCGATGATGCTGTGACCTAAGGGAGTGGCCATAATCGCTGAGCTTTTACGTTCGAAAAGTTTCACACCGAGTTCGTTTTCAAGCTTTTTCACAGCAACAGAAAGCGACGGTTGTGAGACGTGGCAGAGTTCGGCCGCCTGTCCGAAATGTTTGGTTTGCGCAATGGCAATGATGTAGCGTAGTTCTGTAAGTGTCATAGCGTTTACCTTTTATGCTTTTAAATAGCCTTCACGGCTTTCGTACCAGTGACGTGCGTGCTCGCGAGCGAGGTTGGGATGGTGTTCAATTAACCAAGCCGCCGCGTCACGCGCTTTTTCTAATAAATCCAAATCCTCAGTTGGATCGGCGTATTTCAGTAAGGGAGCGCCCGATTGACGAACACCCAAGAATTCCCCAGGGCCCCTAAGGCGTAAATCTTCCTGCGCAATTGCAAAGCCGTCTGTTGTATTGCGAATCGCACGAAGACGCGCTTTGGCTGTTTCACTTAAATCGGGTGAAAACAAAAGTATGCAGTAACCAGCGTCCGTTCCTCGACCCACCCGGCCTCGCAGTTGATGCAATTGCGCAAGTCCAAAGCGCTCGGCGTGTTCGATGACCATTAAATTGGCTTTGGCAACATCGACTCCAACCTCAATGACAGTGGTTGCAACAAGAGTGTCAAGGTTTCCTGCTTCAAAGCTTTGCATCACACGTTGTTTTTCTTCTGAACTGAGATTGCTATGCAGTAGCCCAATTCGTAAATTCGGGTATTGCTCTTTAAGCCACTCGTAGCGCATCACGGCAGCGGATAAATCAAGAGCCTCACTTTTTTCAATAAGCGGGCAAACCCAATAGGTTTGTGTGCCGCGTTGCGCCTCTTGGTTTACAACAGAGGCAACATCCGTGAGGTGCGACAAATTGACCAATTTTGTTTGAATCGGCGTGCGGCCAGGAGGTAACTCATCGATCACTGAGACGTCAATGTCAGAGAGATAACTCATCGCGAGTGTGCGAGGAATAGGTGTGGCAGAGAGCATCAGTAGGTGAGGCGTTTTCTCGTGCGCTTTTTCTTCGGTTGAGCGTAGGCGAAGACGCTGCTCGACACCGAAGCGGTGTTGCTCATCGATAATGGCAAGAGCTAAGTGCTTAAACGTAACGCCTTCAGAAATGAGCGCATGTGTCCCAATAATAAGGTCGTAGTCGCCAGCGGCAATGGCTTCTCGAACGGCTGTTTTTTCTTTGGCTTTTAAGGAGCCAGAGAGCCAAGCAATCCGAACCTTTAGTGGACTCAAGAGCTTCGTGACTTTACGAAAATGCTGCTCGGCCAAAAGTTCAGTGGGTGCCATGAGAGCAACTTGAAATCCCGAGTCAATCGCATAAAGTGCTGCGAGCGTTGCCACAATGGTTTTCCCAGAACCCACGTCTCCCTGTAAGAGTCGATTCATCGGTCTTGTGCGCGAGAGATCGCGCTGAATTTCCATCACAACGCGTTTTTGCGCTTGCGTTAATACGTAGGGTAGGTTAGATAAGAGTGCGTCAGCAAGTGCTCCTTCTTTGACGTGAATCGCGTCAGAAAGAAGCTCTTTTTTCTTTTCCCTATCAAAACGCAAAGAAATCTGCTGAGCTAAAAATTCATCGAACTTAAGGCGACGCCACTCGGGCGCCGTACGGGTTTCAAGTGCTTCTAAGTTAGCGCCTGGCTCAGGGCGGTGTAGCCTTTTTAGAGCGTGGGCTAGACTCGGTAGTTTCCAGTCGTTAAGCCACTCGCTTGGGATCGGATCTGTGATAGCGACATCTTGCAGGGCTCTAGCGATTCGTTTTCTTAACCAAGGTTGAGTGATCGATTCGCCTGCTGGGTAGATGGGCGTTAATGTCTTTGGAAGTTCGTGGGTGGCGCGCTTTACACTCGGGTGCACCATCTCAAGGTTACCGTGATAGTCGGTACGCAAGAGCCCATAAAGTCTTAGTTTTGCGCCAGCGGCGAATGTCGCACGTGTGCTCGGATAAAAGTGTAGGAAGCGAATGGTGATTTCTGAGCCACTCGCGTCGGTTGCAGTCGCGACAAGCTGCGGACCTCTCCCGTAACGCACTTGAGAGTCTTCGATGGTGACCTCAATTTGGACTTTTTCACCAATCTGGGCTTCAGATAAGGGCGTAATCGCTGTTTGATCCTCATAGCGCAGGGGCAAATGAAGCACATAGTCCCAGTCATTGACAAGGCCTAAGTGCTTTAAGCGCTCTTTTAAAGGAGCGAGTTTCACGCCCTTTTGAAGTCCCTTTTTTTCGGCCATTCCGAAAACTTCCTGTCAAAGTGATAATACATTCTATCGGAATCTTCTTTCTGATAGATATTGTTTTAAGAAAAACTTTCAAAACCTCTTAAAGCGAACACGATAGACATTCTCCATTAGGAGGAGGGAAAAACCCTCGACCTCCACCATTTGGGGGATGTAAAAGCAGGAAAACCACAAAGACACAAGAAAAACTCCTTTGAAAACAAAAGAAAGGGAAACATTCTTTTTTAAGATAATTCTCTATGAAAAAACCAAGGAATTCTTTGGTTTTACGCAAGAAAATCGCTTTAAATTTCCGACTTTTTAGTTGTAGAATGCCACTGTTAGTTTCGGGCTATTTCAGGCACGCTTTTCTCATTTGTAAAGCCAATGAGAAAAGCGCTTGTCGGCTTACCCGTTAAGCTAAATAGCCTTACCCTAAAAAGTGAGGCGCTTGTTGTATGAGTTCAATTTTGGGCTTACACAACAAAAACTAGACAAGTATTACCTACTGCAGTGAATTTTTTAACCAAGAAATTCTTCTGCGGGTCCATCCGGATCAAGGAGTCCATTAAATGAAGATTATCTACACAGACGTGCTGGTGATCGGTGGTGGTCTTGCTGGCTTGCGTACGGCAGTTGCTGCTAAGCGCCGTGGCCATGACGCTATCGTTCTCTCGCTCGTGCCGCCGAAGCGTTCGCACTCGAAAGCGGCTCAGGGTGGTATGCAAGCTTCTCTCGCCAACGTGATTAAAGGTTTGGGAGACAATGAAGACGTTCACTTCGCCGACACGGTTCGCGGTTCCGACTGGGGTGCCGATCAGGACGTCGTGCGTATGTTCGTTAACACGAGCCCGAAGGCCGTGCGCGAACTCGCCGCTTGGGGTGTTCCCTGGAGTCGTATCACACCGGGGGATCGTCAAGTCATTATCAATGGCGAAAGAGTGACGATTACCGAACGTAAGGAAGCCGCAGGCCTTATCGGTCAGCGTGACTTCGGCGGTACGAAGAAATGGCGTACGTGCTTTGTGTCTGACGGCACGGGACACGCGATGCTCAATGCGGTAAGCGACCGTATTATTGCCGAGCACGTTCCTGTTGTTGAACGTGTTGAAGCTTTGTCGTTGATTCATGACGGTAAGCGCTGCTATGGCGCGATCGTTCGCAATTTGATCAATGGCGAACTTTTGGCCTACGTTGCGAAAGCCACAGCGATTGCCACAGGCGGCGCTGGTAAGCTTTTCCGCGTGACAACGAATGCTCAGATTTGCGAAGGCACGGGAGCAGCTCTTGCTCTCGAAAGTGGTGTTGCCACATTAGGCAACATGGAAGCCATTCAGTTCCACCCGACGGGTATTTTCCCAGCGGGCATTCTCGTAACAGAAGGCTGCCGCGGTGACGGCGGACTTTTGCGTGACTGCGATGGACATCGCTTCATGCCTGATGTTGAACCCGAGAAGAAAGAACTTGCTAGCCGCGACGTCGTGAGCCGTCGTATGGAAGAGCGTATCGCTCAAGGCAAGGGTGTCAAGGGCCGTTTCGGTGAACACCTCTGGCTCGATATCACGCTTCTTGGCGAACATCACATCAAGCACAACTTGCGTGAAGTTTATGAAATCTGCCATTACTTCTTGGGCGTTGACCCGACGAAGGAATGGATTCCTGTGCGTCCGGCGCAGCACTACACCATGGGTGGCGTGCGCACGAACTACACGGGCGAATCCCGTACATTAAAGGGTCTCTTTGCCGCTGGCGAAGCCTCCTGCTGGGATATGCACGGCTTTAACCGTTTGGGCGGCAACTCCGTTGCTGAAACCGTTGTTGCAGGTATGATCGTCGGCGAATTCATCGCGGACTTCTGCGACAAACCCGAAAACGGTATCGACATTCCCACATCGTTGATTTACGACTCTGCCGCGAAGGTTCAGGCCGAGCTCGATGGCTTCCTCTTGAATACCGGAAGCGAAGACGCTGCGAAGATTCGTACCCGTATGCAGGAAATCATGACAAGCAAGATCGGCATCTTCCGTCGTGGTGAAGACATGGAAAGCGCCGTGAGCGAATTGGAAGATCTCTTAAAGAAGACCTACCAAGTTCCTGTCAAGGATCAACCTGGTGCCAATGCGGAATTGACATACGCCTATCGCACACGCAAGATGCTCAAAGTGGCTCTTTGCATGGCCTTGGGTGCTGCCACACGTAAGGAAAGCCGTGGCGCTCACTTCCGTGAAGACTTCCCGGTTCGCGATGATAAGCACTGGTTAAAGCGCACCATCGCCACATGGAAGAACGAAAACGACACCTTGCCCACACTCTCTTACGAGAATTTGGACATCAGCAAGATGGAACTTCCACCCGGATGGCGTGGTTACGGTGCTAAGAACTACATCGATAACCCCGAAACACCGAAGCGTCAGGCTGAGATTGATGCCTTGCGTGCGAAGATGGAAGCCGAAGGCGCCGATCGCTATGCAATTCAGGATGCGATCATGCCGTTCCATAGCCTGTTGCCGAAGCGCTTACAGGGTCGCAACGAACGTATCGATGAACCGTTGGAATAATTAAGGAGCTGACACATGAGTACACAAGTGAAAAAGCAGCACCGTTTGCTTAAGATCAGCATCCTGCGCTACAACCCGGCTGATCCGATGAGCGTGCCTCATATGCAGACGTTCGAATTGGAAGAAGCTGACTCGATGACGCTTTTTATCGCGTTAAACGAATTGCGCGATAAGCAAGATCCGTCTTTGCAGTTTGACTTCGTTTGCCGCGCTGGTATTTGCGGCTCTTGCGCGATGATGATCAATGGCAAACCTGGTTTGGCCTGCCGTACATTAACGCGTGACTTGCCCGCTGAATTTACACTCGCGCCGCTTCCGGCTTTTGAGTTAATCGGTGACTTGTCTGTGAACACAGGTAAGTGGATGCGTAACATGAGCGAACGCATGCAGACCTGGGTGCACATGAAGACAGAAGATATCGACCTTCGTAAGAAGGAAGAGCCGATGGATCCGCAGCTTGCTGAAGATATTTATCTTCTCGACCGCTGCGTCGAATGCGGTTGCTGTATCGCTGGTTGCGGCACAGTGCGCATCCGTCCTGACTTCGCTGGCGGCGTTGCCATCAACAAGATTGCTCGCTTCCGCTTAGATCCGCGCGACACACGTAACGATGCGGACTTCTACGAAGTTATCGGTGACGATTCTGGCGTTTTCGGTTGCATGTCACTTTTGGCTTGCCACGACTTCTGCCCGAAGGAATTGCCCTTGAAGACCCAGATTGCGTTTATTCGTCGCAAGATGGCCGAACAGGGTATCAAGAACTACGATAAGGTTCTTCCCACACCGAAGAAGGCGATTCCGATTAAGGTGGCTAAGGCCCAGTAATCGACAAAACGAAAAGTTTTGTAAATCTGTAATGTAAAGAACTCAAGACGACGGGATAAAACCCGTCGTTTTGTTTGGGGATATTTTTAATAAGAGAGGTTCTTAAAAGGGAAGTCTCTTTTGGTTAAAAGTCGCCATTTTAGGGCATTTTTTTCAATTGCAAATTGCCTTAAAAAAAGAATCTCTTGCGGCCAAAAAGTCGCTCATTTTTCGATAGCAAAAATAGTTTTTTCTCCTTTTTTTCCTTAGTCATCCCTTCTATTTCTCACTAGCGCTTTCACGCAAAAAATTATTTCCTTATCTAACAAGGTAAAACTTTTCTTTAAGCGGTTTTCTCGCAAGGTTTGTGCTATGCTCGCGGGTAATAACAACTAGGGAGAATATCTTAGAAATTAAGATAAATTCCCTAGGGCATCTTCCCAAGAAATTGCTTAGGTTCTGCCCTAAGCAAAATCGTAAAGAAGAGCTCTGAAAAGATTGAGGAAACTAGGGGGACAACCATTTAGGGTTGCCGATTGGTTTTTTCGAGGGCATGAGGCCCTTTAACAACAGGAGTAATGACACTATGTCTCGTATCGAAAACGATTTCCTTGGTGATCGTGAGATTGCTGATGATTGCTACTACGGCGTACAAACGTCCCGCGGTCGCGACAATTTCCATATCACGGAAATGCCCATGAGCCAAGAACCTTTCTTTGTCATCGCCTATGGCTATGTCAAGAAGGCCGCCGCGCTCGCCAACAAGGAACTCGGCACAATCCCTGCCAACGTCGCAGATGCTCTTTGCTGGGCATGCGATCAACTGATTGCTGGTAAGTATCGCGATCAGTTCGTTACCGACTGGCTGCAGGGCGGCGCTGGTACCTCCACAAACATGAACTGCAACGAAGTGATTTGCAACCTCGCAGCCGAACACCTCGGCTCCGTTAAGGGCGACTACAAACTCGTTAGCCCGAACGATCACGCGAACTTCGGTCAGTCCACAAACGATACATACCCGACAGCGCTTCACCTCGCTCTTTTGCTTCGCAGCAATGTGATGCTCAAGGCCGTTGAAGACTTGGTCGATGCCTACTACAAGAAAGCCGAAGAATTCAAGGGCGTCTTGAAGATGGGTCGTACACACTTACAAGATGCGGTTCCGATGACACTTGGCCAGGAATTCCATGGCTGGGGATTCACGATTGCCGACGAATTAAAGACAATCCGCGAAGCTCAGGAACACTTGAAGATCGTTAACCTTGGCGCAACAGCCATTGGTACATGCGTGACAGCGCATCCGGATTATCCGGCTCTTGCCGTTAAGAAGCTTGCCGAATTAACCGGTATCGACTTCAAGAATAGCGAAGACTTGATCGCCGCGACAAGCGACTGCGGTGGCTACGTTGCCATCAGCTCTGCGATTAAGAGCCTTGCTGTTAAGTTAACAAAGGTTTGCAACGATATGCGCTTGTTGGCCTCTGGCCCACGTTGCGGCTTATCTGAAATCAATCTGCCGCAGTTGCAGCCGGGTTCTTCGATTATGCCCGGTAAGGTCAACCCGGTTATCCCGGAAGTCACCAACCAGAGTTGCTTCCTCGCTATCGGTCTTGACACAACCGTTATGCTCGCCGCCTCGGCTGGCCAGCTCGAATTGAACGTCATGGAACCCGTGATTACGTTCGCGCTCTTTATGTCGATGAAGGTTCTCTCCAATGCGTGCAACACATTGCGCACCAAGTGCGTCGATGGCATCACGCCGAACGCTGAACGCACAGCTCAGATGGTGATGAACTCCTGCGGTATCGTCACGCTCTTGAAGCCGCATTTGGGCTACAAGGTTTGCTCTGAAATGGCACACGAGTGCTATCACACAGGCAAGGCCTTACATCAAGTCGTCGTCGAGGAACGTAAGTTACTCACGCAAGAAGAATGGGATAAGACATTTAACTTGCAGAACCTGATTGCTCCGAAGTTTGTGCAGTAATTAGGTAAGGAATTTTCGAGCGCCAGGCCAAATTGCTTTGGCGCTCGAAGATAGAAAGCCTGGTCCTTTTTGTAAGAAGAACAAAAAAGACCACGGGCTTAAAGCTCGGAGGCTATTTACAACAATAACTAACCGAAACCTGGAGGGGTTATGGATATTATGTTGATTCTTCAGATTGTCGTGCTACTTGCAGCCATCTTCCTTGGCGTGCGTCTCGGTGGTATCGGCATTGGTTACGCCGGTGGTTTGGGCGTTCTCGTCTTAGGTATCTGCCTTGGCATGAAGCCGGGTACGATTCCATGGGATGTGATCTTGATCATTGCGTCTGTGATCGCGGCTATTTCTGCGATGCAGCTCGCTGGTGGTCTTGACTATCTCGTTCAGATTGCCGAACGTATTCTTCGTAGCAATCCGAAAAACATCAACTACCTTGCGCCGACCGTCACATACGTTTTGACGATCTTCGCTGGTACGGGTCACACCGCTTTCTCGATGATTCCGGTTATCGTTGAAGTTGCGAAGGAACAGCATATTAAGCCTGTCGTTCCGCTTTCGATCGCTGTGGTTTCGAGCCAGATTGCTATTACAGCGTCTCCGGTTTCTGCGGCTGTTATCTACATGAGTGGCGTTCTCGAGGGCTTCGGCTGGAGCTACCCGACATTGCTCGGCGTTTGGTTAATCACCACATTCGCTGGCTGCATGATCACCGCCTTCATCATGACGCTCATCAGCGACATGAAACTTGAGAATGATCCTGTTTACCAGGAACGTCTCGCTGCTGGTTTGATTGAACCCCCGAAGGGTGAAGTCGTTAAGGAATTAAAGCCCTTTGCGAAGCGCTCTGTTGCTATCTTCCTTCTCGGCGTCGTCGTTGTCGTTCTCTATGCGTCTGCGATTTCTCCGGCTGTTGGCCTCGTCAAGCCCGTTATCGTTCCTCGTGACGCCGCCATTATGGGCATCATGCTCACAATCGGCACAGTTATCACGATGACCTGCGGCATCAAGGTTGGCAAGATTGCTGATTGCTCAGTATTTAAGAGCGGTATGGTTGCTTGCGTGTGCGTGCTCGGCGTTGCTTGGCTCGGCGATACATTCGTTTCTGGCCACGTTGCTGAAATTAAGGCTCTCGCTGCCTCGTCCGTTTCTCAGTATCCGGCTCTTCTCGCTGTGGTCTTCTTCCTTGCTGCTATGCTCCTGTACTCTCAGGCTGCTACAGCGAAGGCCATCACGCCTTCTATCGTTGCGGCTCTCGGCATCACCGCTGCGAACCCTGGCGACAGCTACATGCTCGTTGCTTGCTTCGCCGCTGTTAGCGCCTTGTTCGTTCTCCCGACATACCCGACATTGCTCGGTGCTGTCCAGATGGACGACACGGGTACAACCCGCATCGGTAAGTACGTCTTTAACCACGCCTTCTTCATCCCGGGTGTCCTCGCCATCGTCTTTAGCGTTGCGCTCGGCTTCGTTGCAGCTGGCATGATCTAATTAAATGATCAAACAATGTGGTCGGTTTCGGCCACATTGCTCCGGTTAAAAAGAAAATTCCTCCGTTTCTTCTTTTAGAGGCGGAGGATATTTTTTTCTTACGATTTTTATCGTTTTTAATAAGTCGGAGTAGGCCTGTTTTGCTAGACTGTGCGCCCTATGGCAAACATCATCTCAACATTGGCGATTTACGCCATTCCAGCGATTCTGGCTATTACGCTACATGAGGCCTCTCATGCGTATGCGGCAAAGTTTTTTGGCGATAACACAGCTACATGGATGGGGCGCTTAAGCTTAAATCCCATACGGCATATTGATCCGGTGGGAACGCTTCTTGTTCCAGGAGCTCTTTTGTTATCGAGTTCACTTACGGGGATGGGCGGCATCCTTTTTGGCTGGGCAAAGCCGGTGCCTGTGAATTTTTCTCGTTTAAGAAATCCCAAAACCGACATGATTTGGGTCGCTGTTGCCGGTCCCTTAAGTAACTTACTGCAAGCAATTTTTTGGGCGCTCTTTTTAAGAGTTGTTTTTACCCTAACAGATAATTACAGCGTCTTATCCTTAGCTGCTCAATTTGCCTCGGCAGGCATTAGCGTAAATCTTGTGCTGATGGCCTTTAACCTTATCCCCATCTTACCTTTAGATGGAGGAAGAATCGTCGCAGGTCTTTTACCCTGGCGTTGGGCAGAAGCGTATTCGCGTCTTGAGCGTTATGGGCTTCCCATTATGCTTATTTTGATTGTCTCAGGGATGACTTCCTTTTTTATTCGACCCTTTTTAGAGCTCGGTCAGTTCTTTGTTCGTTTGGTGCTTTAGCTCATGGCTTTCCCCTCGAATCCTCCCACTCCTACGAACTTAAATGAGTGGCTTAGTTACATTGAATCGATCAGTCATAAACCGATTGACTTGAGTTTGACGCGCATGAAAGAGATGATTGCGCGCCTGAATATTCATTTTGAGTGCCCCGTCTTTACCGTTGCAGGAACAAACGGCAAGGGAAGCACCTCAGCGATGCTTGAAGCGATTTTGCGTCATGCGAACTTTCGGGTTGGCATGCACACATCTCCGCACCTTATACGCTTTAATGAAAGAGCCATTATTTGCGGAAAAGAAGTCGCAGATGATGAACTCTGTGAAGCGTTTCGTGTAGTCCAAAAAACACGGGGTGAGATTCCTTTAACCTACTTTGAATTCACCGGTCTTGCCATCCTTTACCTCTTTAGCCAGAGCCATTTGGATGCTGTAATCCTCGAGATTGGTCTTGGCGGTAGGCTCGATGCGATGAATGCCATCGACACAAGCTGCGGGATCGTCTGCGCCTTGGGAATCGATCACACGGCCTATTTGGGAACAACGCGCGAAGAAATTGCCTATGAGAAAGCCTGTATTTATCGGCCTCGGGTTCCTGCGATTGTGACAGATCGCACGGCGCCTCTGACGCTTACCGAGTACGCCAAAAAGATTGATGCGAAATTGATGCGCTACGGCCTTGACTTTGAAACGCATGAGGAAAACGGCTACTTTGATTTTGTGATGGGAGATGTGGCGTATTCTCATCTTAAGAAACCCGCCCTTCAAGGGGAAAATCAAATACAAAACGCCGCTGGGGTCTTAGCAGCACTCACGGCATTAAAAGACAAACTCCCTGTCACACGCGAAGCGATTGAAAAGGGGTTATCCCAGGCCTATATGCCAGGGCGCTTTGAGGCGTTTACGTTTGAAGGCGTGCCGCTTATTTTGGATGTGGGACATAACCCGCAGGCTGCCACAGTTTTAGCCGAGAATATTCGTAAGACAAAAATAGAGGGAGAAACGCTTTTAGCGGTCTTTGCCATGCTAAAAGATAAAGACATCGCCTCGGTTGCTCGCACTATGGCTCCACTCATTAAAGAGTGGTTTGTCGCACCCCTAGGAGGCGCTCGTGGCGCGGATTTGCCAACAGTACTCGAGAAAATGAAAGTCGCAGGCGTTACCCGTGAAAGCTATAAAACCTACGAATCGGTTGATTTCGCTTTAAAGGCCGCCTTGCATGAGGCACATCGTTTGGCAAAAGAGCCTGTTAGAATCCTAGTGTTTGGCTCCTTTGTCACTGTGGCAGCTGCAGTTGAGTCCTTGCGCGCCTTAGGCGCATTCTCCGAAGAAGACACGCGTCATGCTCGATAAATTTCAAAAGCTTTTTGGTCCGAATAAACCCTCAACGGATGTAAGCGATATTGGGTTGGCGTACTCAACAACAGAGGCCATTAACCAAAAAAACAAAGCCGCTCGTATCGCCTCGATGCGTCGTCGTATCTTTGGATCTATTGCTTTTGTTCTTTTCTTATGTGCGGTTCTCCCATGGGTTTTTGAGCCAGAAGAAGACTACACAAATCGCGGGGCTCAAACTGAGATTCCGAAAGCGGAAAAAGCGCCATTTTCGCAGCGCATGACTCTTACGAAAAAAGAGGCCAAAGTCGATGCTAGCGATAGAGCTGAAGAAGTCGCTCGCAACTTAAGTCAAGCCAATCCAACGCCAAGCGTAACGCCAACTAAAGAAGTTAAGGCCGAAGATAAGAAAGCCCCAGTAAAAGCAGAAACGAAAAAGGCCGCGGCTTCAACAAAAGTAGCAGCGACAAAAAAAGCTGAGGTCAAACCAAAGACTGAAGTAAAGAAATCTGAGGTAGTTGCAAAGGCTACGCAAACGGCAAAGACAGCTCAGGCAGCAAAAGTTAGCGGCACCTACTACTACATTCAAATTGTCGCAACGAGCAATCGCACGTCAGCGACGGAAAAAGCCAATCAACTCCGTAAAATGGGTCTTCCCGTTTATATTGAAAAGACACAACGCCACCAGTCCGATATTTGGCGCGTGCGCGTGGGTCGTTTTGACACATTAAAAAAGGCCAATGTCGCCTTGGATAAATTGGCGCTTAATTCCATAACGAACGGCGGCATCATGACCGAGAAACCGGCAAAGAAATAGGAAGTGATTTTCTATGAATGAAGTCGATTGGATCATCCTTGCAGTTTTAGTGATTTCGACCGTTGTCGGACTCTTTCGAGGGATTGTGCGCGAATTAATGGCAATCCTCGGTTGGGTGTTGGCTATTGTCTTTGCTTTGAAGTTTTCGCCCGCTGTCGGTCCCTTAATTCCACTTGAAAGTGTGGATGTGTCGATTCGGACGGTTTTTGGTGCCTTATTGATTGTCGTAGTCGTACTTTTTGCTTGTGGGATACTCGGTAAGATCGCAGGTCGCGCCTTATCTGCCGCTTCGATTACCTTTGAAGATCGCTCCATTGGCGCTGTGTTTGGCTTTGTACGAGGTGTCGTTGTTGTCTGCACCTGTGTCTTTTTACTCGGTATGACAAGTTGCACGAGAACGGGATACTGGAGAAATTCAGTTCTTATTGTCCCGGCTGAACGCGTGATTGATTTTGCAATGCCCGTGTTACCCGAAACGATTGCCAAGATGCGGCAAGAATTTCGGATTTACTAGTTAAAAAATCTTTTAAAACTTACCCCCAATTCGAGAGGAACTCTTATGAGCGGCGTCGTTGGTTTAATCAGTAATGAGCCCGTCAATCAAACGATTTATGACGCGCTTTTGTTATTGCAACACCGTGGACAGAATTCTGCGGGTATTGCCACCGTTGAAGGCTTGCAGTTTCACCTGCATAAGGGTTTGGGGTTAGTTAATGCCGTTTTCCGTACGCGTGATATGCGTAATTTAAAAGGCAATTCTGGTGTCGGCCATTGCCGCTATCCAACACTAGCGACCGCGGGTTCTAACGAAGAGAGCTCTCCCTTTTATGTCAACGCCCCTTACGGCATTCTTTACTGCCACGAGGGAAATCTCACGAATGCCGAAGCGCTTCGCGATGAACTCTATGATGAAGACCTTCGCCACATCAATACGCTTGGCGACGGGGAAATTCTCTTAAATGTCGTTGCCGATGAAATCGGCAAGCACTGCCTCGGTCGCGGTCAATTTACGACAGAACACGTCTTTGCCGCAATGCGAGAGGTTTTTAAGCGCGCCAAAGGCGCGTTTTCTGATGTCGCGTTAGTGATCAATAAGGGACTCATTGCTTTCCGAGACCCCCATGGGATTCGCCCCTTGTGCATTGGGCGATTAAAAAAAGACGATGGCACATACGACTACATGGTCAGCTCGGAATCTGTCGCATTAAGCGGTCTTGGTTTTGAATTTATGCGCGATGTGGCCCCTGGCGAAGTAATCTTTATTAATCGCAATCGCGAAATCTTTAGTGAAATCTGCGCTGAGTCCGTTGACCTTTGCCCTTGCATTTTTGAGCACGTCTACATTGCGCGTCCCGATAGCGTTTTAGATGGTGTAAGCGTTTACGCCGCGCGCTTAAAGCTCGGCGAAAAGCTCGCAAAAGAAGTCGCAAAGAAAATCGATGTTAAAGAGATTGATGTTGTAATGCCAATTCCAGACTCGGGGCGACCTGCTGCGCAGCAGTTAGCTGCCACACTGAAGCTTCCGTACCGCGAAGGCTTTTTAAAGAATCGCTATGTTGGTCGCACCTTTATCATGCCCGGGCAAGCCACACGCGTAAAAACCGTAAGAGAAAAGCTAAACGGGATGCCCGTGGAGTTTGAAGGAAAGAACGTACTTCTTGTCGATGACTCCATCGTGCGCGGGACAACGATGTGCGAGATTGTGAAACTTGCGCGAGAGGTGGGAGCAAAGAAAGTCTTTGTCGCATCAACGGCTCCCCGCGTGATGTTCCCGAATGTCTACGGGATTGATATGGCTACACGCGATGAACTCATCTGTGGGCGGGGTCTAGATGCCGATGGTGTTGCGAAAAAGATTGGTGCCGATGCAGTAATCTATCAAAGACTTCAAGACTTAAAAGAGGCCATCCTAGAATTAAACCCCGCTATTAGGCACTACGACTGCTCTTGCTTTGACGGTGAGTACATCACGGGTGATGTGGATGAAGCGTACTTACAGCACGTCGAAGAAGAACGCAAAAGAGAGAGCAAGGCCAAACAAAGTAAAGAAACGGAGTAACTGTGACATACAAACGTGTTTTAACGATTCAGGATATTTCTTGCGTGGGACAGTGTTCATTAACTGTCGCGCTTCCAATCCTTTCAGCCTGCGGGCATGAAACAGCGATTTTGCCTTCTGCGGTGCTTTCGACGCACACAGCGGGCTTTAAGGGCTTCACATTCCGAGATTTGACAGAAGATATCGAACCGATTCGTGCGCACTGGGTCAAAGAAGGAATCACCTTTGATGCGGTGACCACGGGATACTTGGGAAGCCGCGAGCAGATTGCGCTTGTTTCCAAAATCCTTGAAACGTGCCGCAATCCTGGGGCTCCTGCGATCGTCGATCCTGCGATGGCAGATAATGGGAAACTTTACCCAGCCTTTGATGCCGCGTACGTTGAGGCGATGAAAACGCTTGTGGCGCAAGCCGATATCGTTTTACCCAATATTTCTGAGGCGGCCTTCTTAACCGATAAACCGTATCGTGATAGTTACGATGAGGCCTATGTGCAAGAGCTCGTTGCAGCGCTTCACGCCTTGGGAGCGAAGACCGTTGTCTTAACAGGTGTCGGATACCGCGAAGGGAAAACAGGTGTTGTAGTGAGTGCCTACGGTGTACCGATGTACTACTACGAGCATAAGAAGATTGCTGAAGGGTGCCATGGCACAGGCGACGTTTACGCGGCCGCTTTCGCAGGGGCTTATCTTGCGGGTATTGAGATCAATGATGCCGCGAAGATTGCCGCTGACTTTACCTTAAAGGCAATCGAAACCACGAAACCCGATAAGAGCCACTGGTATGGCGTGAAGTTTGAGCCGCTCTTGGGAGCGCTTGCGCAAAAAGTCGTTTCTTAGTAACGGCGCGAAAAATCTCAAACGAGAAAAAAAGGGGAGTGAGCTTGAAAAGCCACTCCCCAAAGTTTTTCATTGGAAGGAAAACGG